>JAPLRD010000110.1 GCA_026399375.1 Pseudomonadota bacterium | reverse complement strand
GCTCCCATCGTTTCGCCGCGCTCGGCATCGCGCGCTCGTTCCAGATCACCAACCTGTTCCAGGGCCTGAGCGTATTCGAGAACCTGCGCCTGGGCGTGCAGGCGCACGCGAAAGAGCGCTTCAACGCCTGGGCCGCCAAGGAAAAACTGGAAGGCGTCAATGTGGAAACCCGGGCGCTCATCCGTTTTCTCGGCCTCGAGGGCGTAGAAAGCGCGCAGGTTTCCAGCCTGTCCTACGGTGGACAGCGGCTGATGGAGATCGGCGTCGCCCTGACCGCACGGCCGAAGCTGCTGCTGCTGGATGAACCGCTGGCGGGGCTTGCCGCGGCCGAACGCGAACGCATCGTCGGCATGATCAGAACGCTGTCGCAGCACATGAGCGTGCTCCTGGTGGAACACGACATCGACCGGGTGTTCGAATTCGCCGACCGGATCACGGCCATGGCCAACGGCGTGGTGCTGATCGAAGGCAACGCCGCGGAGGTCTCCGGCGACCGGCAGGTGCAGGAAGTCTACCTCGGCAGCGGGCGCAAGGTGGTGATGGGTTCGCGCACCGCCGCGCAGGCGGGCGAAGTCCTGCTGCGCCTCGAAGGCGTGAACACCTTTTACGGCAAGAGCCACATACTGCACGACGTGAGCATCGAGGCGTGAACACCTTCTACGGCAAGAGCCACATACTGCACGACGTCGGCATGGAAGTGCGCGCGGGCGAGGTCACCGCCCTCCTCGGCCGCAACGGCGCCGGCAAGTCCTCCACCTTCAAGAGCATCATGGGGCTCGCGCCCACGGCAAGCGGCACGGTGCGCTTCGACGGCAAGCTCATCAGCGGCCTGACGCCGGAGCAGATCGCGCGCGCGGGCATCGGCCTCGTGCCCCAGGGCCGGCGGCTCTTCCCCGGCCTGACTGTGGCGGAGAATCTGCGCCTTGGCGGCCTGTCGCGCGGCGGCGGCAAGGCGGCGCGCGCCCCAAACACCGGCGGAAACGCATCGGGCGCCGGCGTCCACTGGGACCAGGAGCGCATCTTCAGCTACTTTCCCCGCATCCGCGACAAGCTCGGCACCAACGCCGACCTGCTGTCCGGCGGCGAGCAGCAGATGGTCGCCATCGCCCGCGCCCTCTCCGGCAACGTGAAGTTGCTGATGCTGGACGAGCCGTTCGAAGGCCTGGCGCCGGCGGTGGTCGAGGAAGTGTTCAAATCGCTCGACCAATTGCGCGGCGAGATCGCCATTCTCGTCATCGAGCACGATCTCGACCTGGTGCTGGCGCTGGCCGACCGCGCCTACGTGCTGGACCGCGGCCACGTGTCGCATACCGGGCCGGCGGAGCCGTTGCTGCGCGACATCGAATTTCGCAAGCAGGTGCTATGGATGTAAGAAGGGCGCCTGAGGGCGGCCGTAGCACGGCCGTCGTTTGTTTTTTCCAATCGGGGAATTGCCAACCGTGAACACATCTGCCCAGGGACTGCGCGTGCTCGTGACTGCAGGCGCCGCAGGAATAGGCCGCGCCATTGCCCAGACGTTTGTCGTGAACGGCGCCCGCGTGCACATCTGCGACGTGGCCAAGCCGGCGCTCGAAGCCTGCAACCGCGAGCAGCCCGACATCAGCTGCAGCCTGGCCGACGTGTCCCGCGTGGACGACGTTGCGCGGCTGTTCGCCGACGTGAAACGCGAACTCGGCGGCCTGGACGTACTGGTCAACAACGCGGGCATCGCGGGCCCCACGGCAAAGGTCGAAGACATCGAACCCGCGGACTGGGAGCGATGCATCGCGGTGGATCTGAACGGCATGTTCTATTGCACGCGCCTCGCCATGCCCATGCTCAAGGCCAACGGGCGCGAACGCGGCGGCAGCGTGATCAACCTGTCTTCTGTGGCCGGGCGCCTCGGGTTCGGCATGCGCACGCCCTACGCCGCCGCGAAATGGGCCGTGGTCGGTTTTACCAAGAGCCTGGCAATAGAGGCCGGACCGGACGGCATACGCGTGAACTGCATCCAGCCGGGCGACGTCGAGGGCGAGCGCATCAACCGCGTGATCGAAGCCAAGGCGGCCACATTCGGCCGGACCCCGGAGCAACAGAAGCAGGTGCTGCTCGAAACTATTTCCCTGCAGACCTTCGTCAGCCCCCAGGACATCGCCAACATGGCGCTGTTCCTCGCCACTGATGCCGGCAAGCACATCTCGGGGCAGGCGCTGTCGATATGCGGCGACAAGCAGCGCGCAATCTGAGCCACCGGCTGCGGGAACGACACGCCCGGTTTATGTAATGAGCGCTGATCGGCCACACCACCCATTTCAATTCTTCGAGATTAGGGAGCAAGCATGGAAAACATCGCAATCATCGGCACTGGCCTGATCGGCCGCGGTTGGGCCATGGTGTTCGCCCGCGCCGGTCATCGGGTCGCCCTCTACGACGCCGATCCCAAGGCGCTCAAGACCAACCTCGCCGTGATCCGTGGAGCGCTCAAGGATGCGCGCGCCGCCGGCATCGTCAAAGAGGCGCCCGAGAGGATTTTCCGGCGCATCCGCGCGGCGACGAGTCTGGAGGATGCGCTCGCCGGCGCCGATTACGCCCAGGAGAATATCAGCGAGACCCTGGCAGCGAAAAAGAAGATCTTTGCCGCGATGGACAAGGCAGCCGGGCCGAAAACCATACTCGCCAGTTCCACCTCCACCATCCCCGCATCGGCGTTCACCATGTCGCTCGCCGGGCGCGGCCGCTGCCTCGTCGCGCACCCGGTGAACCCGCCCCATCTCGTGCCCCTGGTGGAACTGTGCCCTGCTCCGTGGACTTCCAAACAAGTGCTGGCGCGGGCGCGCGCTCTGCACGAATCGGTCGGCCAGGTGCCGATCACGGTGAAAAAAGAGATCCAGGGCTTCATCCTCAACCGTCTGCAAGCGGCGGTTCTCAACGCGGCGTTCTCGCTTTACGCCGAAGGCTACGCCTCCGCCTCCGACATCGACAAGACCGAACAGGCGCGCACGCAGCCGGCCCGCCCGTGGAAGAAGGCGGTAGTTGCGCGCATCGCACGCGAGCGCCGCGCCCAGTTGCCCGCGGACAAACTCGCGGCGCGGCAGGCCTGGCGCGACCGGCGGCTCATGGCCCTTGTGGCGCACAAACGCGACGCGGCAAAGAAGATCCGCCCCTGATCGAACGCACGCCTGCAAACCGCAGGCGGGAACGCAACCCTTGGAACTTCAGCACAACTCATTCAATCCGAACTCAAGGAGACACAGATGGCAGCAGCACAAGGCAAAGTAATCATCACCTGCGCGATCACCGGTGCGATCCACACCCCCAGCATGTCTCCGCACCTGCCGGTGACGCCGGATGACATCGCCGAATCGGCGATAGGCGCCGCAAAGGCGGGCGCCGCGATCGTGCACCTGCATGCGCGTGATCCGTCCAACGGCCGGCCGACCCAGGACCCAAAGGCGTTCGAGCAGTTTCTGCCGAAAATCAAGGCGGGATCCAACGTGGTGATCAACCTCACCACCGGCGGCGCGCCGACCATGACCCCCGAGGAGCGGCTGCAGCCGGCTATGCGCCTCAAGCCGGAGGTGGCTTCGCTCAACATGGGTTCGATGAATTTCGGCCTGTACGAGATGCTCGGTCGCTACAAGGACTTCAAGCACGACTGGGAGCAGCCTTACCTCGCCAACTCGGACGATCGCATATTCAAGAATACGTTTCGCGACATCGCCTACATACTCGAATCCTGCAGCAGCAACGACACGCGCTTCGAAATCGAGTGCTACGACATCGGTCACCTCTATACCGCCGCGCACTTCCTCGAACGCAAACTGCTCAAGCCGCCCTTGTTCATACAGTCGGTGTTCGGCATCCGCGGCGGCATCGGGCCGCATCCGGAGGACGTGCTGCACATGAAGCGTACCGCGGACCGCCTCTTCGGCGACGCCTATCTGTGGTCGGTGCTGGGCGCGGGAAGAAACCAGATGTTCATCGCCGCGCAGTCTGCAACCATGGGCGGCAACGTACGCGTGGGGCTGGAAGACAGCTTGTGGATGAGCCGCGGCACGCTGGCCAAGTCCAACGCGGAACAGGTCACCCGCGTGCGCCGCATCATCGAGGAAATCGGCCTGCAGATCGCCACGCCCGACGAAGCCAGGCAGATGCTGAAGCTCAAGGGCGGCAGCAACGTCGCTTTCTAGCCGGCTGCGCCGGTCGCCGACGCCGCACGGATCTGCCGTCCGTGCGGGCGAAGGTCTTGCGCGCGCGGCGGGCAAATTCGCACATCGCGGCCGGGCGCGCTTTTGGCGCCGTATATAATTCATCCTTTTGATCCGGGCAAACCATGAAAACCCACAAGATAGCGGTCATCGCCGGCGACGGCATCGGCAAGGAAGTCATGCCCGAGGGCGTGCGCGCCCTGGAGGCGGCAGCACGCAAATTCAAACTCTCCCTCGCACTGGACCATTTCGACTGGAGTTGCGACAACTACGACAAGCACGGCTGGTGGATGCCGCCGGACTGGAAAGACCGGATCGGCGGCCACGACTGCATATTCTTCGGCGCCACCGGCTGGCCGGCCCGGGTGCTGGATCATGTCTCGCTGTGGGATTCGCTGATCAAATTCCGGCGGGAATTCGATCAATACGTGAACCTGCGTCCGGTGCGCCTCATGCCCGGCGTCGCCTGCCCGCTTGCCAATCGCAAGGTCGGCGACATTGACTACTACGTGGTGCGCGAGAACACCGAAGGCGAGTACTCGTCCATGGGCGGGCGCCTGTTCGAAGGCACCGAGCGCGAAATGGCGCAGCAGGTTTCGACATTCACCCGCAAAGGCGTCGATCGCATCCTCAAATTCGCGTTCGAACTGGCGATGACGCGGCCGCGCAAGGAAATCACCTCCGCCACCAAGTCGAACGGCATATCGATCACCATGCCCTACTGGGACGAGCGCTTCGCAGCCATGGGCAAGAACTATCCCGGCGTGAAGACGAGCCAGTACCACATCGACGGACTCACCATCCAGATGGTGCTCAATCCGCAGCGCTTCAGCGTGATCGTCGCCTCCAACCTGTTCGGCGACATTCTGTCCGATCTCGGCCCCGCCACCGCGGGCACCATCGGCATCGCGCCCTCGGGCAACATCAACCCGGAGCGCGTCTTCCCGTCCCTGTTCGAGCCCGTGCACGGATCGGCTCCGGACATCTACGGCAAGAAGATCGCCAACCCGATAGGCCAGATCTGGTCCGGCGCCATGATGCTCGAACACCTGGGGCACGCCGATGCGGGTGCCGCGATGCTGCGTGCGATCGAGAAAGTGCTGCTCGAAGGCCCGCATACGCCGGACCTCGGCGGCAAGGCCATCGCCGCCGCGATCTAGCCGGCATGTGAACGGCGGGGTGCGCCGACGCAATGCGCACCCTCATTTGCTATGATGCGTTGCCGTACCTCGCGGCGTGCGCCGCATTGAACATCAGAGGAGCAGGACCATGAACATCGCCAACCACGTCGAGCGCATCGCGAAGTCGGCGCCCGGGCGCGTCGCCATCACATTCGAAGGACGGCACATCAGCTACGGCGCGCTCGACCTCTGCGCCGGCGCGCTGGCCGCCGAGCTCAGAGCCCGCGGCGTCGGCCGCGGCGACCGCGTCGCCCTCTACCTGCCCAATATTCCTGCGTTCATGCTGACCTACCTCGCCGGCCAGAAGGTGGGGGCGATCGTCGTCTCGATCAACTCGATGTTCAAGGCGGAAGAGGTCAAGTACATCGTCAACGATTCGGGCGCGAAGCTCATGTTCACCACAGCCGAGCTCCTGCCCAACGTGCCGCGGGGCGAATGCCCGTCGCTGACCACGATCGTCAACTGCGAAGGCGCGGCCGCGCACGTGATCCCGCTGGGCGAACTGCTCGCCGCCGGCAAAACGCCTTTCAAGACGGAAAACATGGCTCCCGGCGATCCGGCCGCCCTGCTCTATTCCTCCGGCACCACCGGATTTCCCAAGGGCGTGACCCTCACCCACAACAACATCATCACCAACACCCGCGCCGGCGTGAACTGTTCTCACCACAGCGCAAGCGACAAGCTGGCGATATTTCTGCCGCTGTTCCACGTGTTCGCCCAAAATTACATCATGAACGCCGGTTTCGTCGCGGGCGCGACGCTGGTGCTGTTCCGCCGCTTCGTCCCCGACGTGGTGCTGGACGAAATCGAGCGCCAGCGCGTGACCATGTTCTTCGGCGTGCCCACAATCTATATCGCCCTGCTCGGCGCCAATGTGCCGAAAGAAAAGCTCGCATCGATTCGCTACTACTTCTCCGCTGCCGCGACCATGCCACAGGAAATATCGCGCCGCTGGACCGAGATCTACGGCCCCGCCGTGCACGAGGGCTACGGCCTCACCGAATGCTCGCCCTGCGCCGCCTACAACCACGTGTCCAAGCACAAGTTCGGCAGCGTGGGCACGGCGATCGAGGATTTCGAAGTCAAAATCTTCGACGAAGCCGACCGCGAGTTGCCGCGGGGGCAATGGGGCGAAATCGTGATGCGCGGCCCCGGCGTGATGAAGGAATACTGGGGCAAGCCCGCGGAGACGGCGCAGGCGCTGCGCAACGGCTGGCTGCATTCGGGCGACATCGGCAGCATGGACGAGGAAGGCTACGTCTTCATCGTCGACCGGGTAAAGGACATGATCAATGTGTCCGGCTTCAAAGTCTGGCCGGCCGAGGTGGAGAATTACCTGTACCAGATCCCGCAGATCAAGGAAGTGGCGGCGGTCGGTCTGCCCGATCCGCTAAAAGGCGAATCCGTCTGCGCCGCGGTGGTGCTGAAGGAAGGCATGCAACTGACACCCGAATACGTCATCGACTGGTGCAAGGAAAAACTCGCCGCCTACAAGACCCCGGCACGCGTCGATATCGTCAAGGAACTGCCGAAGAGCGCGACCGGCAAGATCCTGAAGCGCATGCTGCGCCAGCAGTAGCCCATGCTCGAAAATGTCATACCGAGCGCCGCGAGGGATCTGCTTTTCATTTCGACCGTAAATGCAGATTCCCCGGCCTAAGGCCTTGGAATGACCTCCAGCATAACCCTGCCCATCTGGCTGGTCATACTCGCGGGCCTGCTCGCCCTGATCGGACTGCTCGACCGCCTGCTGGTGCCCAGCGTGCGCTGGTTCATCCGCAGCCGCGCCAACAAGGTGCTGGACGAGGTCGGCTCGCGCCTCAGGATAGAGATACGCCCGTTCCAACAAACACGGCGCCAGGTGCTGATCGACCGCCTGCTCTACGACGAGAAAGTACAGCAGGCCGCCGCGGCCGTGGCGCGCGAGCAGAACATGCCGCGCGAAGTTGTCATGGCCCGGATCGCCGGCTACGCACGGGAAATCGTGCCCGCATTCAACGCCTATTTCTATTTTCGCGTCGGCTACTGGCTGGGGCGGAAAATAGCCCGCCTGCTCTACCGCGTGCGCGTCGGCTACACCGACACCGACGGTCTCGCGGCCGTGGCGCCGAACGCGACGGTGGTGTTCGTCATGAACCACCGCAGCAACATGGACTACATTCTCGCCGCCTATCTGGTCGCCGATCAGGCGGCGCTTTCCTATGCTGTGGGCGAATGGGCGCGCATCTGGCCGCTGCAGCAACTGATCCGCTCCATGGGCGCCTACTTCGTGCGCCGCAATTCACGCGACGAGCTCTATCGCAAGGTCTTGGAGCGCTACATCGTCATGGCCACCGAAGGCGGGGTGACGCAGGCCGTGTACCCGGAGGGCGGGCTGACGCGCGACGGCAAGATGCGCGCGCCCAAACTGGGCGCGCTCGATTACATGGTGCGAGGTTTCAATCCCGAGGGCGAGCGCGACCTGGTGTTCATTCCGCTGGGCGTCAACTACGACCGCACGCTGGAGGACCGCACCCTGCTGCTTGCCCTGGACGAGGACGCAAAGAAGACCGGAACTCTGAAAGCCACCTGGAATACCCTCGCGTTCGCCGCAAACCAGGCCGCCCTGATGATCAGGAGCGAATGGCACCGCTTCGGCTATGCCTGCGTAAAAAAGTGGCTGTTTGTGCAGAGAAAATATTTTGTTTTATTTTTAAACAACCAAGCCCACAATTGGTGGACGACTGCACATGCGGTACCATCCCCTTATCCCTGTATAGAGAATTCCCTG
>JAPLRD010000407.1 GCA_026399375.1 Pseudomonadota bacterium | reverse complement strand
TTACGGCAGTCATTGAAATCTCCTTATCGGGTCGGTTCAGGTTTTCGCGATGTCGATGGTGCGCAGCATCAGCTCGCGCGCGGTATTCACCACCTCGACGTTGTTCTGATACGAGCGCGCAGCCCCCAGCATGTTGACCATTTCGCCGACCTCGTTGACGTTGGACTTGTAGACGTAGCCGTTGGCGTCGGCCTGCGGGTGGGTGGGGTCGTAGATGGTCGGCGCCGGGGTCTTGTCGTCGACGATGCTGTGTATCTTGACCCCGCCTATGTATTGCGCGCCGGCGTTGAGCTTCTCCTTGTCGAGCAGCGCCTGGAACACCGGCCGCTTCGCCCTGAACGCCTCGCCCTCGCTGGGCGCGACGACGCTTGCGTTGGCGATGTTCGATGCGGTCAGGTTCAAGCGCACCAGCTGGGCGTTCAGGGCCGTGCTGGCGATGCCGAAAATGTTGGAAATGGACATGGTGCTTACTCTCCCCGTAGCGCTCGTTTGATGGTGCTGGTTCGGTTCTCGATGAACATCAGGCTGGCGCGGTATTCGGTGGCCGTCTTGCCGTACTGCGCCTGCTCCACGCTCATTTCGACCGTGTTGCCGTCGACGCTGGCGCTGAATGGAACGCGGTACTTGACCCCGTCGGCGCTGCCGGCATCTTCCCCCAGAGGGAAGTGGCGCGTGTCCGTGGTCTTCAGCGCGTCCTGCTGCACCTGGCCCATTACCTGTTTGAAATCGATGGCGCGCGCCTTGAAATGCGGCGTGTCGGCGTTGGCGAGGTTGGACGCGAGCAGTTCGAGCTGCCGGCTCTTTGCGCGCAGCGCGGTCTCGTGTATGCCGAAGGGTTGCGGAAGAATATTCATATGCGGCGGCTCAAGTTTTGTGTGTGCGTGTCGATTTCGTTAATCAAGTGGGACACCGCTTGCGCGGCGCTTGGCAGGGTAAGAGCAAGGCCTGTGCCAGGACGATTCCGCGTGCGAATCGGCGCTGGCGAAGGCATTGCGGCAACTTCCTGCCGCCGCGCTCCGGGCGTTTGCCGTGGTGTGGCAGCTTGTTGCCGCGCAGCTTCCAGAGGGCGTCGGTGCGTGGCCAGCGGTGCGCATCACGGCCATCTCAGAGAGAGCTCTTTACTTGTTTGGTGTCGAGCGCGCTCACGCGGACCAGCGACGCCGTGTCGCGGTTCGGCGGCGCGATGGCGGCCGAGAGCTTGCTGCGTGCGTTTTGTCGCAGGCCCTGGAGCAGCGATGCGCGCGTGATCGGCGCGGTTGGGTCGCCTCCCTCGCGCAGGCTGGTGGCCTGCTGGCCCGCGATATCCAGGTCGGTGTTCAGTCCGCGCTCGCGGCGCGCCGCCGGAGTGAGCACGGTGAGGTAGAGGTCGTCCAGCGAAGCCGGACGCGTCTTGCCGAAATTCTTCAGTCCCGTTTCCTCGAAGTACTTGCCGACGAGGTCGAGCTGGTCGAGCACGCTCAAATCGAGTATCGCCTTCGGGTTGTCCTTGTATCCGACCGAAGCGGCACCGCGGTTGGGGCCGTCGCAGAACTGGATCAGCCCATGGCAGCGGCCGTTGTTTGCCTTCGGATTCATGCCGTCGCTTTCGATCAGCGTCACGATGGCGAGATCGTCCGGAGAAAAGTGGTGCTCGGCGGCGAGTTGCAGGACCTTGTTGCGCACTGCATCTTTTTCCGACGCGCTGAAATATCGAAGGCTCACGGCGCGGTCCAGTGTTTTTTCGAGCACCGGGTGCGCCGGCTTTTCGGCTGCGGCCAACCTTGCGGGCGCCCCGGGCCGATTGCCTGGGATGGCGGCCGGCCGGTTGCCCGCGTCCAATTTGCCCGCGACCGCGCTCGTGCGCAGGCTCGTGTCGGTCTTGAGCGCGATGCCGGCAGGCACGCCGGGCACTGCGCCCGTCGACTGTTCGCGCGCATTGGCCGCCGCTGCAAGCGAGGACACATCTATTTTCTGTCCGGGGAAAATCAGATCGGCGTTGGCGAGGCCGTTTTCCCTGGCCAGTTGCAAGGCGGTGCGCATCGAGACCTGCGCGCCGGCGGCAAGGCCGCGCGCTTGCAGCGCCTTCTGCGCAATGCTCGCCAGCGTGTCGCCGTCGCGCACCGTGATGGAGGTCTCCGGCGCGGAACTCGTGCCGCTATTCGGGTTCGCGCTTGCCCCGCGGCTCAGGGAGGCCAGCTCGCTCATCGCGACCTTGGTACTCATCGCGGCCGGCGTACTCATGGAGGTGCCGGTGCGCAGGCTCATGGCGGCCTGCAGCGGCAGCGGGGCAGAACTGCGCCGCGCCTGATTCACGCTCATCAGAATTTGCTGGAAGTCCTGACGCCCGCCGCGGCTGATAGAACGCCGGGGATCGCTGCCGCCGGCCGATGGCGGCGTAGTCAATTCCGTGGATAATTTCAGCAGCGAGTCTGGCATCGTTGATTCCCGGTAGTTTGGAGCTGAAGCAGTTCAGCAGGCGTCGCCTGCCTGGGTCGCAGGTCGGGCCGGCGTCAAAAAACTGTCAGTTCCGGTTCTCTGAAGCCTCTAAAGCAATGGCTGTGCCACCCCGGTGCCATCCTGGTGCCGTGGTCGGCCCCGGGCCTGGCCGCGCTGCGCGCGAGAGTCTTCGCCGTCGCGGCGGGGGCCGGTTGCGCCGATGCCTTTTCGTCGTCAAACTACCGACATGCGAAAAATGCTGGCGAAGTGCATCCTTGTTTGTTGCAGTATGTTTGCGGCCGGCCCCGCGCTTGCGGCGGAATCGGCGGCCGCGGCGCGGGACAAGCTGATGCAGGAGGTCAAGGCCTGGGTCGGCGTGCAGTCCGGCGTTTCCGCGAACCGGGTCGAGATCGCGCCCCTGGACGCGCGCCTGCGGGTCGCGTCCTGTCCGGCGGGCGCCAACCTCGATTTTCCTTTCCCCGCGCGTGACCTCGTGCGCGCGCGCTGCGACGCGCCTGCGTGGCAGGTATTCATTCCGGTGAGCGTGCGTGTGCCGAGGAACATGATCGTTGCGGGCGCGACGCTCGCACGGGGCCATGTACTCACCGAGGCCGACCTCGGCTCGCGCGAGGCCGCCGGTACCGACGGTTTCGAAGCCCGGGCGAGCGTGGTGGGTCGCGTCCTCAAGCGCGAGCTCGCCAAGGGCAGTCCGATTCTGGCGCGTGATCTGGAGGATGCGATGAAGGTCGTGCGCATCACCGAAGCCGTGAAGGCGGGGGACGCGCTCAAGGCGGAGAGCTTCCGGCTGGAGACCGTGGCGCGCACGCTGGCGCCCGTCGGGGCGGCGCCGGGCGTCGCGCCGGCCGAGGGCTCGCGCGTCGTTCGCGACCTGCCCGCGGGGCACATCCTGCTTGCCGAAGAATTATCAGAAGGCAGGCGCGTGCTCGTTGCGCGGCAAAGTCTCGCCGCAGGACAATTGATCGAGGCCTCGATGTTCGAACCGGGCGTGATCACCAGCCGGGACCGGTCGCAGCGCTACTATATGGAGTTCGGCGGCCTGGAGTTCAACGAATTGACGCGCAACATCCAGGCGGGTGAGCCGCTGCGTCCCGGTGACGTGCGTCCGGCGTTGCTGGTGCGCCGCGGTCAGTCCGTGATTCTGACGGTCGGCTCCACGGGCGGCCTGCAGGTCACGCTGCGCGCCGAAGCGCAGAATGACGCAAGGATGGGCGAGCAGGTCCAGCTCAAAAACCCTGAGTCGGGGCGTGCCTTGAGCGGCATCGTGACCGGCAAAGGCGCGGCGCGCGGCATGTGAAGCGAGCGTCCATCGCGGCAGGGCAAGGCCGTGCCGACGGTGGCCTGGAATGGTAACGATATGATGCAAAGACAAAAATACGGTTTCGGAGCGGCCGCAGGCGGATGCTCTGGCGGGCGTCTGCCGGTTTTATTTGATGCCGGCATTCAAGAAACCTTTGCTCGTGACGATCCAATCTATGTACTCCCGGAATTCCGGGTCCCTAATTTCTGCCACTGGACATACATATCATGACAAACGGCATATCGAATACCGGCCCGGTCGGCCCCAGTTACGCGACGCCGGTGAAGGGGCGGGTGGACGAGGCCAAGCCCAAGGCCACATCCGCCGCGGGCGGCGACAAGATCGATTTCAGCGCGGAAGCCGCGCGCTTGATCGCGGAACCCGGTTTCGACGCGACCAAGGTGGCCGCTATCAAACAGGCTATCGCCTCCGGCAACTACCCCCTGGACTCGAAACGGATTGCAGAGAACTTCGTCGCCCTGGAAAAAATGATCAGTCACACGGCCCCGTCCGATCCGGCTTCGGGTGGCTGAGCTTCGGGTCGCTGAGCGTTGAGCGCAGGTACTTCGGGTAGCGGTCTGTCGGATGCGATTGCGGCCGGCTGCGAGCAGGCGCGCCGGCTTGGCGGCCTGCTCGAGGAAGAGTTCAAGGCGCTGAGCGCCCAGGACCTGCCGCGTTTCGAGAGTATGCAGGCGGCGAAGGAGGAAATCCTGGCTGCGCTGGCGCAACTGGTCCAGGGGCTCACCACGGCCGCGGGCGAGACGGGCGTAGCGCCATCGGCGAGCATGCCCGACGACGCGCAGTGGGAGCAGTTCCAGCAGCTGATGTCCGATTGCCGCGAAGCCCACCGGCGCAACGATATCCTGATACGCACCAAGCTCGAGTCCATTCGGGCCGCATTGCGCATACTCCAGAACAGCGAAAATTCATCCTCGGTCGAGGTGTATGACCGCATGGGCAAAATGTACGGCTACCGGCGCGGACGCGGTTACGAAGACGCCTAAACACACTAATTGCGAAGCATGTCTGTGTTGTAAGCGTAGGAGCATGTCTGTGTTGTAAGTGTAGGAGCATGTCTGTGTTGTAAGTGTAGGAGCATGTCTGTGTTGTAAGCGTAGGAGCATGTCTGTGTTGTAAGCGTAGGAGCATGTCTGTGTTGTAAGTGTAGGAGC
>JAPLRD010000317.1 GCA_026399375.1 Pseudomonadota bacterium | reverse complement strand
GCCTCAATCTTCCCAATTTCTCCATGGTGATCATCCCCTTTGTTCCTGCCTATAAATTAGGCAGGATAGGCTGAACACCCTGGTCAATTTTGAACGCGCAGTACCTCGTTCAAATGGTCAATTTACGTCGCGCGCCAACACACGTAGTCATTATTTGTAGCTTTAATAACGTTTTCGAGCGGACTTAACACAGGCATTTCCACGTCGTAGTTACGCTTCGCAATTTCCCTCAAAGCATTCACTGTGCGTTGCATGCCGACGATTGTGCGTGTGCCTGTTTTTCCACTAACCACGAGTTCCACAGAGCGATTGAGATTGGGATGGAAAATCGGATCGCCATCTGCGTCAATCTCCGCTGTCACCTTTACGACAGGTTTTATCGCCTCCTTGATCTGCTTCCATTTAAGTTGAAGTAGTTCTTTACCAGGCCTCGCCCCAGTGTCTAGCAGCGCCATCACATAATCGCGCATCAGCAAGCGTCGCTCCTTGCTGTCATCGCTTTGGCCGCGCTCAATCCAACCATCAAAGCCTGCAAGCATTGCGCGAATCTCTTCAACTTCAAACGCAGGGCGTCGTTCGCTCTCCCTTCCTTTTGCTTCAAGCTTCGGCTTGTTTGCTTCAGTCAAAAAATTGCGTATCACTGCTTCGTCAAACACGCGATTTAATGCAGAGTTGTGCGTTAGTATCGTGCTGTGGCTTGGCACTTTTTCCATCTTCGCAATTCGCCATGCGTCAAACTCATTCAATGCGCTGTAGTCAATGCCTGTGATGTTGCGCTTGCCTAAACACGGAATAAGATAATCGTCGATAACGTGGATGTAGTCGTTGTAACTGACCTTGCCAACGCCATTCTTCAACTCGTCTTCCATTCGCGCCTTCGCAAGTTTCGCTACATCCCTAAACTTGCGTGTGATGACAGGCAGATTTTGACGCTTGCGAAACTCGGCTTCGATCATCAGCCTCTTTGCTTGTTCCTTGGCCTTCTTCAGGTCACGCTCTTTCGTCGATGCACGTTGCCATACGCCATCAACTTTGTAGCGACATTGCCAAACGTCGCTGCGCTCACGCTGATAAACGACAAGCGATCTCTCGAGCAGTATGTGTGTTGATGCAATTTTGTCAGGCATAGCCACACTGTAATATCATCGTCGCAAGAGAGCAACGAAGTAAGTGTGCAAGCGCAGAAAAAGCGTGAGAGGAGAGAGGAAAGTGTGTAAGCGGTGTGTAAGCAAAAGAAAAGGGGTTACGCGAACGTAACCCCTTGATATTGGTGGCGAATCCGTGATTCGAACACGGGACCTGCGGATTATGATGGTTGCAGCAGTACAATTGCAGTTCATAATCATGTAGTTACACACCGCCACCTCAAGTGTGCATCCCAGTGTGTCAAGGGATTAATTCAAAAAATCAGTTACTTGCTGGTCTTCTTCTTCTTTGCTAACTGTTGTCCCAGCATGGTTGCTGTGACATTCAACTGATCGTCGAATTCACCCAACTGAACTGCCTGTTGCAACTTCTCCAATGTCGGGATCAGGTTTTCCCAATCGCCGATGTCGATAGTCGATTTGCCCTTGCCAAATTCCAACGGTTTCATGCCGTATCGAAGTTCCAGCAGCAACCGACCTTCATCACCGATCCACCATCCTTCTCGGATGTAACGGTCTTTAATTATCTCTGTTTGTTCACCCGTTTGACGGTTGCTAATGCGTCGGGTGTCCTTGACTGAGTATTGCTTGCCTTCTGCCCGTGCCTTTGCTGCCTCAATTTGCTCATGAATCTTCTTGAGCAGGACATTGCGACGTTGCGTGATTGGTGATGCGTGATTCGGACGTTTGGCGGTGATGACCTTCAATGATTGCAATATGCTCATATGACCTCCTGAATGATTGAATGGTCATATTGCGTGATGCGTACTTTTTTGCGAAGTTCTAATTCCTTATGGACAATAGTCAATGCAGATCACGTTGCTCGCTAAGTTCCGGTCGCTATTACCTGCTGAAATTGCTTTCGAAACTCTAATGGAGAAATGATATTGCTAAACGGTTCCTTTGTTCCACCAGTTCCAATTACTGTAATTGTTCCATAATCTAAAATACGCCCTAGTATGCTTTGCTCAACATTCACCGATTCCAATTTACTCAGATTCAATTCGACTGTCTTCCGGGAAATAAATCCAACTTTAATGATGATGCGTTTATTCGTAATAGCGAACTCACTTGTAAAATAATCAATAAGTGGTGCAATAAATAACGTCAGTAATGCTCGAAGTGAAACAAATACAATCCAATGAAGTCTTGCTTCATACACCACCTGCTCGTCCTTAATCAGATTACTTTGTACATAATTTCCCACGACTTCCCCCTACAAATATTAATTTAATTCAACGTTGAACACCGTTCTTCGTGAACGGCATAGCGAACATGTCCAATTCCGATTATGCATTTTTTGTGAATCTAACATTTTCGCAATGATTCAATTTCATCGCCCCGTAACGGACTTCCCTTTGTATTTCCCTGTCTCGTCGTACCGCTTTGCCTCTTTCTTTTCCACTACCGTCTTACCTTCATAGTGTCCTTGCTTGTCGTAATGCTTGATTTCCTTTCCTTGCTTTATCGACTTGCCCGTGTAATGCCCCTGCTTGTCGTAATACTTTCGCACTTGTGGTTTGTCCGCCGCAAAACACGTCAGCATACTTGTGCTAAGACATACGACAATAGCGATCCGCAACTTCATATCTACTGAACTCTATTTAGGCATACCCTTCACAAGATCTCCAAACGCCTTCATCACATCTTGTGGATTCGATTCCCCTGACGTGCTTTTCTTCGGCGATGATTGAGACCCTGTTGCTGCAGGTTGCCCCTTAGTAGCATCCGGTGCCGGTGCCGACGGTGCTGCCTTCGGTGCTGCTTGTGGTGCTGCTTGCGGTGCTGCTTGCGGTGCCACTTGCGGTGCTACTTGCGGTGCTACTTGGGGTGCTACTTGGGGTGCTGCTTCCGGTGCTGGTTGTGCAGGTACAGTATTTCCTGCATTAATTGCTGCCTCCATTCTTGCGTTTTCCTTAGCGGCAAATGGAATCATCTCAGCATTCTGAATCGCATTTATTTGCTTCGGATTCGCAACCAACTCAATCTTAAACTTGGCGCCGTCACCATCGATCTTACGTATCGTATATTTAATTGGAATTTGGATCGTCGTATCATCACCATCTGGGAGTGCGAGGTCCATCATTTCCCTAATTATTTGCATATTTTCATTTGCTTCTTTATCGCCACGATTCAACGCCTGCATCACCTGCTGTTGGAGCACCATCATTTCCCCAACCAATTTTGGATCGGCGAAAACTTCATCTGCACTCTTATATGATCTGTTGAATGCCCTATTAACTAGATTCACCATCTCTTTAACTTCAGCAACGTTCTTGGATTGCTTCTCCGCCTGCAAACGCATGAGCAATCCCATTTTGTCCCCACTTGTTGCTTGCCCAATCAGCAATCTCCACTGTAAGAAAACCCCTGGGAGAGATTTCTCATCTTTAAATATCTGTTTGAGGTTGTCCATCTTTGACTTGCCATAGTCGTACTTGACCTTAGCTTCGCAACTAAAACTCGGAAGTTTTTCGTCTTTCGCAACCACGGTGGGTTCAAGAACGTCTAAACGCATTTGCTGCTTTATGAGACTTTTTTCTGGATCCGCGATTTCTCGCAGTATTGAATCGGAAACCAGACCTTGGACCATTCCTTTCGCCTCGGGATCGCCACAACTCGGAATATTCGCGCCACATCCCGAGAGTGCAACTGAAATAAATAGTAGCGAGAGTGCATTCTTCTTCATTTTTATATCCCCGTTTAGAATGATAAGTTGCCTATGCCATGTCGTAGTTCACAGGCGTTCCGAGCGTCATTTGTTTCTTTATTCGTGTGCAGGTGGCAGAGCACCTAGTGACACCCCCGAGCGTGCTTCATTGTTCTAATTTCCAGGGATAAGGGTTTGATATAGGTCAAGTTATCATGGAAAAGTATTGTTCAGTTTTCGATGGTCTCTCGCCGTCGAAGTAATAGATGCCGACCGAAGATTTTGCGATTCCTTTGCCTAATGTCATGTTTTACATAGAACATGACATGACCTTGTAACCCATTGCTGCACCACTGTCCTTGCTCTGGGCATCCTTTGATTGACAGCAATGATGTTGAAACTGATCATGATTCCATTGAAATCATTACATATGGAGATGGAACATGGCACAGGCAAAAACATTGTCAGATAAGGAATTGAAGATCGCAATTGCAATTGCCGCACAAGGTCGATATGCAGCACGCGACAGAGCAATGCTGTTGATGTCATATTGGTCTGGAATGCGGGTTGGTGAAATTGCCGCATTGCACATTGGTGACGTAATCAATGCTGACAGGTCAATCAAAGATGAAATCCGATTGACTGCTGACCAAACAAAAGGAAACAAAGGTCGAACCGTTTTACTTGGTGACCGATTGCGTCGTGAATTGTCTGTGTATGTCGATTCTTTGAAATGCCTTGACCCTGATCGACCGTTTTTCTATTCGCAACGGCAACGATCTGGATTCAATGCCAACACCCTCTGTCAGCAATTCGGTCGATTGTATGGTCGTGCCGGGTTGGATGGTGCGACCAGTCATTCTGGTCGGCGGACATTCATTACCACATTGGCAAACAAGGGAGTCGGTGTTCGTGTGCTGATGGCATTAGCTGGACATCAAAACATGAGCACAACACAACGTTACATTGATCTCAACGATGAAATGATGAAATCTGCTGTCAATCTTCTTTGAATACGTCATTCGACAAAATCTCCACCCTTCCATTTGACCATGCCACCTTTCAGTATTTGCACTGGTCCGAATTCAATAAAGTTGAGAGAACGTTCGAAGGTCTGACGCAATGATTTCAGAGTTTTGTCGCTTTTTGCTTCCTTGATTGTGTCGCAGAATTCATCGATGTCGGTCACGATCAATATTGCGTGTTTCCCGTTATCAGTTGTAACTATCCATTCCCCGATATCGTAATCAACGTGCATTGACCCATTTGTAGCATTGCTTGCTGCTGCTGATTTGGTTGAACTGGTCATTTCGTCTCTCCCTTTGTTATTGTTCTTCTGAGCAGGATTTTGTCCTGTTGACCGTCTGCGACGGTCAATTCCCTTCTGTTATCCCTGTGATGGTTGCTTCTGCTTGATGAATTCCCGTATTGCTGTGCGATATACATATGCCGGAGTACAGTCCCATCGGTCCGCAAACTGCGCAATGAACGCATGCCAGTGTTTCGGGAGTCTCAATGATGTCATGTGGTTGTGGATCATTCTTTTCATCGTGCTGAACTCCTAAACGGCGATTAGCAAGACTTGAAGCAATTTATCTTTTCTCAATATCGTCTTGGTAGACCGATAAATCTCTTCAACATCGTCGACCGTTTCTATCGTCCCGGCATAGATTTGCTTTATTGATGAACTCGTTAATTCCTTAATTAAACCTTCAACGGTCGTAAATTTCATTGGCAACATATGTTCTTCTCCTTTTTTAGTTCTTGTCTTGATTCTATTGATGCTGGATTGGTGACAAGATCGCTCGAAACAGACTCCACAAAATCCGTCACTTTATTCTGTGTTGTTATTGTATTTATCTGTGTTCACATCATTGGAATGATTATTTTAGACAAAAGAAAACCCTACACCCTCAATATCCCGTGTAAGTGAATCAGTCCGAATTGTCCCATTACGAAGTGGTTGCCGACCTGCTATTGCATATTGCCAATATGCCGATAGGGGATCAGTCATACAACGCAGCATGTCTCTTGACATGCCATGACCTTTTTTTAACTCGCAAACCTTTCACAAATGCTCTTATGTGAGCATTACATTCAATTCACCACCATGCCAACGTTGAAATGCTACTGCTTGCTTGGATATATACCAAACACGATCTCGGACATTGTCCAAGTCTTCCACATGAATAAAATTGCCGTCAGGTGCAAATTTCTGAAACTTGGACCATTTTGTCCTTGTAATTCTTTCGACATCTGAAACGGTTCTATTCGTGCTGCCATCATGTGCTGCTACGATATGCGCATGAAGCATTTGTCCATCCCTATTCGGATCATCCTTGTCGCCGATCTCATACCCGACCAAGCATCTCAGTTCAGCACCCGGTCTTCGTTTTAGGTATTGTCGTCGGTAGCAGTATTCATTTAACTGCATTACGTACTTCCCGACTTGCACTGCCAAATTGGAGAGTTTGTATTTGACCAGTGGGTCCGTAAAATTCTTCACCCGATTTTTGCTATTCAAGGTGATCCAATAACCGTCGTTAAGACCATCGAAATCATCGGTCCATAGGTCTGTTATCTGCTGCCGATCAAGAAACTGCACATTCCACTCCTCCTTACTGTATACATATGTGTTATTTCAGTAGTGTCCGGTTAAATTCAAAATCGCGAATTTATCGAGTCTAAGCTCTTGATTATTTATCGAGTCTAAGCTCTTGATTTCTAGGCATGCGGTTTGATGTCTTGCGTTCAAATCGGCACCACACAAATAGCGATGTAAGCCTTCGAAAGTAAACGTTTTTCTAGTCACTGAATCTGATTTAACCGGACACTACTGGTGTTATTTATACTTTAACCATATGAATAGTATAAGGAAAATGTGAATTTTCGTCAAAAATACCTTGCTTTTGGAGTTAGCAGTCACTATCGTTGAAAATACCGTCAATAGTGGATATACGGAAGCATTTCTACTGTTATGAATGCAATCTATGTGTCTACTGTTGTTGTGGATCTTTCTTTTCGTATTTCTTGCCGGTAAACAGATCAGCAACCATCATCGGTTCAAGGTGTGAATAATGTTTTCAAGCATTTGAATTGATGTACCCATTTGACGTGCCAGTGAATGGATGGGAACTTTGTCCAGGACGAGTCGAAAGGTCGCATACATATGTCGTAACGAATATAGCGATCTGATGTGTCCTTGTGAATCTTTCAGTAAATTGTGCTCAGTCAAAAAGTCACTAAACGTATGTGAGAGGTTTTCTGTCCGTTTGCCATCACGACGCCGGAACACGAATTCTTCCCGTTTTGCTTGTAGCAGTTCGTCGAATGACATTTTGTTAAGTTCGGGAAATCGCATTTGGATGCGTCTTAGAAATACATCGCATCCATGCCGTGCAATCAAATTGCGTTCTCCCGTTTTGCCACTCACCGAAATTACCAAATACGGTTCGTTTGCTCCATCTTTTTGCCAACGAATGTGCTTCCAGCAAATCGCATTCGCCTCCTTCCCTGGTCTAATACCCGTGTTTGACAGGATCAGTACATAGTCTTGCATCAATTCACGCATACTGCGGATCAACTTGGTCTTACCCTTGTTGACCCAGTGCCGAAGGTTGGCGGTTATGCGTTTCCATTCCTCCATGGTGAATGCAGGTCGACGTTTTGCTTTGACCCCTTTGTTTTTCAGTAACGGAACGTTTGCCTGTGATATCCAACCTTGCTGCATTGCTGTGTCAAATACCCGTTGCAATGCCGAGTTGTGATTCATGATCGTGGATGCGGCAGGTTTCTTACCCAATTGCTTGATTCTCCATGCGTCGAATTCCCGCATGTCGTTAATGCTGATTTTGTCTATATGCTTCTTACCGAAAAAAGGGATTAGGTGATTGTTGATTGCTTGAATGTAATCCTTGAATGACACCTTACCTTCACCGGCATCGAGTCGTTCTTGAAGGTTCTTGGCAGTTTGTTTGGCAACGTCACGGAATCGTTTTGAGACGACGACCAATCCTTCACTTTTCCGAAACCGTGCTTTGTCATATTGCTCACCGGCAATTCGTCTTGCATCCGTGAAATTGGCACGTTTGGTCGAAATCCGATGCCAACGTCCGTCCGGCAATTTGTATCTTGCTTGCCACCTGTTGCTACCTGGACGTTGATACAAGACCACTTCACCGTCTCGAATCTTCTTGGTCTTTTCGGTTGGCACGGTTTGCTCCATCGGCATCGAGTCAAACAATTGCATGATCAGACCACGCAATATATTTCGTAGATTTGGATCATTCCCTGACGGAATGGATTCTATTTCAACCCTTTCCTCTATGGGGAAATCAGGTGAATTGTGCAACGTTTGTGCACCAGAAAAGAAAATGTCCAATCAATGTAAGTCATTGATTGGACATTGAAATGGTGGCGAATCCCCGATTCGAACGGGGGACCTGCGGATTATGATTCCGTCGCTCTAACCGGCTGAGCTAATTCGCCAAGCGAAGGCGCGGATTATCCTCGCGTGCTGCCGCTGCTGTCAAGCGAACGTGCGCGAGCCTGCGCTCTATGCGACTGAATTCAGGAAGAAATCGTCCGGAGGACGTATTCCAGAGCTGGGCGCCAGAGGCTGGCCGAACGACCCAGTGCCCGCGGCCTCCGGGAGTCGCGTGCGCTTCGGCCCCGGCTTTGCGATTAGAATTCCCCCAATGGACTTCGATATCGTCATTGTCGGCGCAGGCTTGGTGGGCGCGAGCTTCGCCATGGCCTTGCGCGGCGCAGGGCTGAAGCTCGCCCTGGTAGAGGCGCATTCGCCCGCTCCGGTGGACCACGGCTGGGACAGCCGCGTCTATGCGATCAGCCCGGCCAGCGTCGCGTTTCTGGACGGTTTGGGGGCGTGGACGCGCCTGGATCGCGCGCGTCTGAATCCGGTGCATGAGATGCAGGTGTATGGCGATAGCGCCGGCGCACAGTTGCAGCTTTCGGCCTACGAGTCGGGCGTGTCCGAACTGGCGTGGACGGTGGAGAGCCGCCGTCTGCAATCCGTGCTTTGGCTGGCCCTCGAGCATCAGCACAACCTCGAACTCCTTTGTCCGGATCGATGTGAATCGGTGGTGTTGGGCGATGACGCGGCCGAAGTCACGCTGGCCGGTGGCAGAGCGTTGCGCGCAAAACTGCTGGTCGCAGCCGACGGCAGGCATTCCTGGGTGCGGCAGGCCGCGGGCATCGCCGCGCAGGACAAGCCTTACGGCCAGATGGGCGTGGTGGCGAATTTCACCTGCGCCAAAGAGCATCACGACACGGCTTACCAGTGGTTTCGCGACGACGGCGTGCTCGCCTACCTGCCGTTGCCGGGGAGGCGCATGTCCATCGTCTGGTCGACGCCGGACGAACACGCCGCCGCGCTTCTGGAGCTGTCCCCGGATGAGTTCTGCGCGCGGGTGGAAGAGGCGGGCAAGGGCACGCTGGGCAAGCTCGAATTGCTCACGCCCGCGGCGCAGTTCCCCCTTACCCGGCAGCATGCCGCGCGCCTGGTCGCGCCGCGCATCGCCCTGATCGGCGATGCCGGCCATGTGCTGCATCCGCTGGCCGGGCAGGGAGTCAACCTGGGCTTCGGCGACGCGGCGGTGCTGGCCCGCGTGCTGCTGCAGCGTGAACTATTCCGCGATCCGGGTGAAATTCGCCTGCTGCGCCGCTATGAGCGCGCACGCGCCGAAGATATACTCGCCCTTGCCTGGGTGACCGACGGGCTGCACAAGCTGTTTGCCGCACATGGCGGTGCAGTGGGGAAATTGCGCAATACCGGATTGAACTTAACCAACGCCCTGCCGGTCCTAAAGAACCTGCTCGTCCGCCGTGCCCTGGGTTGACCCCCGATAAAGGAAAATAATGTTGAAACGCCTCGTTGTCCTCGCCCTGCTCATGCTGTCCGCCCCGTTGCCGGCGCTGGCGCAGGCCCCCGATCCCGCAGGCAAGCTCACCACCGAGGCCATCATCAAGCGCACCCTCGAAGGCCGGTTCGGGGGGGTCAAGGTCGATGCGGTCGCGAAAACGCCCTATCTCGGTCTGTACGAAGTGCGCATGGAAAGCGAGATCATCTACACCGACGAGAAGATGAACTACATTTTCAGCGGCAACATCATCGACGGCAAGAACATGCAGAACCTGACGGAGAAACGGCTGCGTGACCTGTCCAGCATCAAGTGGGGCGATCTTCCGCTCGATACCGCGGTGAAGACCGTGCGCGGCACCGGCAAGCGCATGGTGGCCGTGTTTTCCGACCCCAACTGCCCTTACTGCAAGCGCTTCGAAAAGGACCTGGCCAAGGTCGACAACATCACCATCTACACGTTTCTGTATCCCATCCTGTCGCAGGATTCTCTCGACAAGACCAAGGGCGTGTGGTGCTCGGCCGACAAGTCCAAGGCCTGGAATGATCTGATGCTCAATGGAACGGTTCCGGCGACGGCGCGCTGCGACACGCCGATTGAGAGGACGCTGGAACTCGGGCGCAAGTACCGCGTGACCGGCACGCCGACGCTCTTTTTCACCAACGGCGAACGCGTTCCCGGTGCCGTTCCGGCGGAGCAGGTCGAGAAGCTGCTCGCCGAAAACAGCAAGTAGAAATCGGCGGTAAGTGCCGTACTATTGCGGCCGACAAAGGGGGCGAGGGGCAGCGCTCCGAAGGAAACTCCCCCCGGGGATGTCCTTCACGTCGTTGCAGCTCTCAATCCGGAGCCGGAAAATTCCGCGGCAGCAGCACCCACATTTTCGCGCTCTGGCGCATGCGCCCCGCCTGCGCGCCGGCGGCTTCCCCGAAACCCCAGAAATAATCGGCGCGCACGGCGCCGCGAATGGCGCCGCCGGTGTCCTGCGCCAGCACCAGCCGCGTCAGCGGCAGCATGCTGTCGGGCCAGGTGGTGGCGATGAATACCGGAGCGCCCAGGGGGATGTGGCGCGGATCGACCGCGATCGAGCGTTCCGGCGTGAGCGCCACGCCGAGCGCACCGGCAGGACCGCTGGTGCCGTCCTTGCCGGCGTCGGCGCCCTGTGTTTCGCGGAAGAAAACATAGCTCGGATTGCGGTTGAGCAAGGCCTCCAGCTTTTCCGGATTGGCCGCGCCCCAGGCCTTGATGCCCTGCATGGACGCCTGTTCCAGTTTCAGTTCCCCTTGTTCCACGAGGTAGCGGCCGATCGACTTGTAAGGCTGGCCGTTCTGGTCCGCGTAGGCCACGCGCACCAGTTCCCCCGTCGGCAGGCGCACCCGGCCGGAGCCCTGGATCTGCAGGAAGAACAGGTCGACCGCGTCGTCCACCCAGAGCAATTCCTTGCCGGTGAGGGCGGGCAGGCCGCGTTCGATTTCGGCGCGCGGGTAATACGGCACCACGCGCCGTCCGTCCAGCCGTCCGCGCAGACGCATGTGCTTCAGTTCCGGGTTGATCTCGCCCAGCTCGACGATCAGCAGATCGTCGGGCGCGGCATAAAGCGGAAAGCGGTAGGGCCCCTCTTTGCGGCGGCTGCCGGCGAGCAGCGGTTCGTAGTAGCCCGTGGCGATGCCCTGCACGCTGCCGTCCGCGTTGGCCACGCGATAAGGCAGGAAGTGCTTTTCGAAAAACTCGCGTACCGAGCCTGCCGCAGGAAGCGCCCCGGCCAAGGCGCAGCTCTCGCGCCACGACGCCTGCGCCTTGAGACGGCCGCAACTGCGCAGAAACGCATCCCATGCGGCGCGGGGATCGTCGTCGGTCCAGCCGGACACTTCGGCCCAACTCACTGCTTCCAGCGTTTTTGCCTTGGGCGCCTCCGGCGTCGCTGCGGGGCAGGAGCGGCATGCTGGGCAGGGCGCAGGCGCAGGACAGCTTTGGGCGATGGGGGCAATCACGCTTGCCGCCGGAGGTTGAACGGCGCAGGCGGCGAGGAGCGTCGCGCTCATCGCCACGACCAATGCGCGCCACGGGTTTATGATGCGAACCATCGTGTGTGCGAGACCGGAGTGCGGGAAACCGCGAGCGGAGAAAAAACGCGTCATGTGGATTTTTGTGCTCGAAGCGTGCGTGGCCCTGGGGCTGCTGCTGTTCATCGTCTGGTGGACCTGGCCGCGTTCGGACAAGAAGGACGACAACGAACGCAAGTAGGAGCGAGCTTGCTCGCGAACGATTAAATTCGCGAGCAAGCTCGCTCCCACTGGCACCTAATGCAGCACCCGCGGCACCGACAGCGTGAATTCCGGAATGGCGGCATCGAACTGCGTGCCGTCCTCGGCCACCATCTGATAGCTGCCGCGCATGGTGCCTACCGGTGTCGCCAGCGCGGTGCCGCTGGAGTACTCGAAGTCCTCGCCCGGCTTCAGCAGGGGTTGGGCCCCGACCACGCCCAGGCCGCGCACTTCCTGCACCTCGTTGCGCGAATCGGTGATGATCCAGTGGCGGCTGATCAATTGCGCCGGGATGGTTCCGCTGTTGCGGATGGTGACGGTATAGGAAAACACGAAACGATCCTTCGCCTCGTCCGACTGGTCGGCGATGTATCGGGTCTCGGTGGAGACGCTGACCTCGTATTTCTTGGCTGATTCCATTCGCGGATTTTACACCGCGCGGGCGTCCCGCGGCCGCTGCGGCGAAACGTTTTTGGCCATAGTGCAATCGAATGGGTAAAATGCGCCCACGCAACGCCGGACAGGAAACCGAGTTCATGCCTACTTACCGCATCGCGCCGAGCATACTTTCCGCCGACTTCGCCCGCCTCGGCGAGGAAGTGAAGGCCGTGATCGCGGCCGGTGCCGACATGATCCATTTCGATGTGATGGACAACCACTACGTGCCCAACCTGACCATGGGGCCGATGGTGTGCGAGGCGATCCGGCCGCTGACCAAGGCTGCGATCGACGTGCACCTGATGGTGAAGCCGGTGGACCGCATCGTGCCCGACTTCGCGCGTGCCGGTGCCAACATCATCAGCTTCCATCCCGAGGCGAGCGAGCACATCGACCGCACCTTGGGATTGATTCAAGAACATGGATGCAAAGCCGGCCTCGTGTTCAATCCGGGCACGCCGCTCTCCTATCTCGATCACGTGCTGCACCGGCTCGACATGGTGCTGATCATGTCGGTCAATCCCGGTTTCGGCGGACAGGCGTTCATTCCGCAGGCGCTGGCGAAACTCGCGGAAGCGCGCCGCCGCATCGATCTTTGCGGGCGCGAGATCATGCTCGAAATCGACGGCGGCGTGAAGGCGGACAACATCGCCGAGATCGCGCGCGCCGGCGCCGACACCTTCGTCGCGGGCTCCGCCATCTTCGGCGCCAAAGACTACAAGGCGACCATCGCCGCGATGCGCGCGGCGATCCAGTCGGCGTAGAAGGCGATGCCGCTAGCGCGGGGCATCGCCGCCGTGATGCTGGACCTCGACGGCACGCTGCTCGACACCGTCCCCGATCTCGCTGCCGCCGCCGAGCGCATGCTGGCCGCGCTGGCCTTGCCCGCCTGCACGCAGGAGCAGATCCGCAGTTTCGTCGGCAAGGGCATTCCCAACCTGGTCGCGCGCTGTCTGCAGGCGAGCGCGGGCGCCGGGCGCGCGCAAGGGCTGCAAGCAAAGGCGCTCAGCCTTTACCAGGACTTCTATTTCGAGGAGTCGGGGCGGCGGTCGAGCGTTTATCCCGGCGTGCTCGAAGGCCTGGCGCAGTTGCGCGCCATGGACCTGCGCCTCGCCTGCGTCACCAACAAGGCGGCGCGCTTCACCCTGCCGCTGCTCGAGCAAAAAGGCCTGGCGCCCTGGTTCGAACTGGTGGTGAGCGGGGACACGCTCGCGCGCAAGAAGCCCGACCCGATGCAGCTCGCGCACATTTGCGCCGAGTTCGCGCTTGCGCCAAGCAAGGTGCTGTTGATCGGCGATTCGGTCAACGACGCGCTGGCGGCGCGCGCCGCGGGGTGTCCGGTGGCATGCGTTTCCTATGGCTACAACGAGGGCGCGGACGTGCGCGATCTGGACTGCGATGCTATAGTGGATTCCCTGCCTGAAGCCGCAAACCTATTGCAAAGAAAATCGTCGTGACGCTGATGAAATTGGAAAAATCCGGGATATGGGCGCATTGCGCCCGGGAACGCCGGCGCTGCTGGCGATCCTAGATTCGCGCATGGGCCGCCTGCGTGATCGCGCCAGCCCCGCAGCTGCAATTTGTTTTCCCGGATCATTTTGGAGCAGTCATGACTGAAGCAGAATTCAAGCGCCTCGCCGCGCAGGGTTTCAACCGCATCCCGCTGATGCTAGAGACTTTCGCCGATCTCGACACGCCGTTGTCGATCTATCTGAAGCTGGCCAACAAGCCGTATTCGTACCTGCTCGAATCGGTGCAGGGCGGCGAGCGTTTCGGCCGCTACTCCTTCATCGGCCTCGCATCAAACACGCGCATCAACGTGAGCGGCCGGACGGTACTGGTGCTGTCGGGAAACCGCGTCGCCGAACGCTCGGACTCGGGCGACCCGCTGGAGTTCATCAACGCCTATCTGAAGCGCTTCAAAGTGGCCGCGGTGTCCGGGCTGCCGCGCTTTTGCGGCGGCCTGGTCGGATGTTTCGGCTACGACACTGTGCGCTACATCGAACCGCGCCTCGCCGCGTCGACGCCGCCGGACGCGCTGGATACGCCCGACATCCTGCTGCTGCTGTCGGAAGAAGTCGCCATCGTCGACAACCTTTCGGGCAAGCTGACGCTGGTGGTCTACGCCGAGCCGGAGGTGCCGGGCGCGTACCAGAAGGCGCGCGCGCGCCTGCGCGAGTTGCTGGAGGCGCTGCGCTCGCCGGCCGATATTCCGGCGGAGACGCCGCGTCCGGCCGCAGCGCCGCGGTCGGCTTTCGGCGAGGCCGGCTACAAAGCGGCGGTGGAGCGCGCCAAGGGATACATCCACGACGGCGACATCATGCAGGTGGTGCTGTCGCAGCGCCTGTCACTGCCGTTTGCGGCCGAGCCGCTGGCCCTGTACCGGGCGTTGCGCACGCTCAATCCGTCGCCCTACATGTTCTACTTCAACTTCGAGGACTTCTACGTCGTCGGGGCCTCGCCCGAGATCCTGGTGCGGCTGGAGGGAGGCAAGGTCACGCTGCGGCCTATCGCAGGAACGCGTCCGCGCGGCGAGTCGGCAGACGAGGACGAGGCGCTCGCGGCCGAACTGCTGGCCGATCCGAAAGAGCGCGCCGAGCACGTGATGCTGATGGATCTGGGGCGCAACGACGTCGGCCGCGTCGCCGCCACCGGCACGGTGCGCGTGACCGAAAACATGGTGATCGAGCGCTATTCGCACGTGATGCACATCGTCTCCAACGTAGAAGGAGTCTTGCGCGAAGGGCTGGACGCCATGGCGGTGCTGCGCGCGAGCTTTCCGGCGGGCACGGTGTCGGGCGCGCCCAAGGTGCGCGCCATGGAAATCATCGACGAGCTCGAGCCGGTGAAGCGCGGCATCTATTCCGGAGCGGTCGGCTATCTCGGTTTTCACGGCGACATGGACCTCGCGATTGCGCTGCGCACGGCGTTGATCAAGGATGGCGTGCTGCACATGCAGGCGGGCGCGGGCATCGTCGCCGATTCCGACCCGTCCTCGGAGTGGCAGGAAACGCTGAACAAGGCGCGCGCCGTGCTGCGCGCGGCGGAGATGGCCGCCGCCGGCCTCGACAGCAGGCCGGAGGATTGACCAGAACTTAGCGGCCATTTTGAAATTGGCTGTCATTCCGAGGCCAAAGGCCGAGGAATCTGCTTTTTGTTTGATTCAACAGCAGATTCCTCGCTGCGCTCGGAATGACAATGCTTGGTGCTGTAATTCTGAAATACGCTCTTAGGTATTAATTTGCGGCCTTGGGTGCGGCGGCGATGCAGGCTTGAACGGCCCTGGCCATCACGCGCGCGCCGTTCTCGTTGAAGTGGCAGTCGTCGTAGAAGTAACCGGTCGTGGGCGGCAGCGCCGGTACGACGTCGCAGACTTCCCCGCCGTGCGAGCGGACGGTATCGACCAGGCTGCGGTTGTAGGCGCGCGCGAACTGCGCCATTTCGGCCAGCGGCAGGGTGTAATTCACGCCCGGCGGCGTCATCCACAGCCGCCGCTTCAATGCCGGGTCTATCCCGGGGTCGTAGGCCGTCGGCTGCGTCACGAAAACACAGCGCATTTTGAGCGTCTTGCAGGCGGCGATGAGCTGCTGCGTCGCTGCGACGTAATCCGGGCTCACGCGTATTTCTCCGGGAAATGTCCGCTGCGGCCGGCTGAGGCTGTCGTTCTGCTTCGAATAGTAGGAACCGTCGAAGTCCTCCACCTTGGCTTTCGCCGGGCCGCTTGCCGCCTGCGAGTCGGCGCGGCGCATCGCCGAGCGCACCTGGCGCGAAAGAAACACCAATGCAGTGTTCGGGTAACTCATGTTCCGCCACCAGCGGCCGGGGCCGCGCCGGCTTTCGTCGGTGGCTTCGAGGATCTGATGGATCCAGTCGTTCACGCCCATCAGGATCACGACCAGGTCGGGCTGGTAGGGCGCGATGTGATTCAGGGTCGCAAGGTGGTGCGGGGTGCGCAGTCCGCTGACCCCGGTATTCACCACCTCGACCCGCGTCTTGCCGGCGGCGGCCATCTCTTCCTGCAGCAGGTGCGTCCAGGTCTTGCGATCGTCGAGATAAATCTGCTCCGTGGTGCTGCCGCCGACGGCGAACACGCGCAGCGTGCCGGCCGGCTTCTGCCGGTAGTCGACCGGCAGCGTGGTGCGGAAGCCCTTGGCGTCGGTGGTGACATGCTGCACGCCTTCGATTCCCGGCATGACGTCGCCCAGCAGCCGGATGTGCCGGTCGATGTTCGCGCCCAGCGTGACGAACTCCTTGTCCTGCAGGTGCGCCATCAGCAACGGCGACAGCGCCTGGTTGGCGATGAACAGCAACACGAGCGTCACGCCCAACTGGCGCAGGATCTCGAAGCGCGAATTCGCCATCCACAATCCCAGCGCGCCAAATAGCGCAAACCGCGCCACCCAGGCCCATTCGTGCTCCCATGCCTTCGGCGCGAGGCCGAGCACGGCGAGGAGCAGCGCCGCCAGCAGCGTCAGCGCCCGCGCAATCGAGCGCTCGCTGAGCTTGGAGTCCATTTCAGAATTGTTTGTCATGCCGAAGCCGTCCCCCAAGGGGACTTCTTTCGGGGCGAAGGCTGAGGAATCTGCTTTCTTCCCGATGCAAAAGCAGATTCCTCGCTCTGCTCGGAATGACAATTTCTGGCATGGTCAATCCGCAAGATGTAGTCAGTCTGCTTCGAAGCGGCCGGCATAGTCTTGTTTCAGCCCCGGGTCCTGTGCTTCCTTTCTGAGGAAACAGTTCTCCACCGCGAGCGTTTCGATTTCGGTGCCCATGAAGCAGCGGAATGCGTCCTCCGGCGTTCCCACGATGGGTTCGCCGCGCACGTTGAAGCTGGTGTTCACCAGCACCGGGCAGCCGGTCTTCTGCTTGAAGCGGGTAAGCAGCGCGTGGTAGCGCGGGTTGGTGTCGGCGTGCACCGTCTGCACCCGCGCCGAGCCGTCGACGTGGGTCACCGCAGGGATTTCGGAACGCGGGACATTGAGTTTTTCGATCCCGAACAGCGCGTTCTCCGCGTCCGTCATCGCGCGGCGGCGGTGCTGCACGACGTCGGCGACCAGCAGCATGTAGGGGCTGTCCTGGTCCAGTTCGAACCAGTCGGCCACGTCCTCGCGCAGCACCGAGGGCGCGAACGGCCGGAACGACTCGCGGTACTTCACCTTCAGGTTCAGCACCGACTGCATTTTCGGCGAACGCGCGTCGCCCAGGACCGAGCGTCCCCCGAGTGCGCGCGGCCCGAATTCCATCCGGCCCTGGAACCAGCCCAGCGCTTTGCCTTCGGCCAGGTCGGCGACGCAGCGGTCCAGCAGCTCGCCGTCGCTCAGCACTTCGAACCTGGCGCCCGCGGCCTGCAGCCGCCGTTCCACGTCCTGTTGCCCGAAGCGCGGGCCGAGGTAGGAACCCTTCATGCCGTCGGCGCCGTCCGGGCGCAGCGTGCGCGGCGCGTCAAGAAACAGGTGATACGCGCCCAGCGCGGCGCCGACGGCGCCCCCGGCGTCGCCCGCCGCCGGCTGGACCCAGATCCGGTCGGCGATGCCCTGGCGCAGGATCTTGCCGTTGGCGACGCAATTGAGCGCGACGCCGCCGGCCAGGCAGAGATTGCGCACGCCGGTTTCCGCCACGACCGACCGCGCGAGCTTGAGCATGACCTGTTCGGTCACGCTCTGGACCGACGCCGCGAGGTCCATTTCCCGCTGCGTCAGCGGGTCTTCGGGTGTTCGCGGCGGCCCGCCGAACAGCGCATGAAACCTGGCGTTGGTCATGGTGAGGCCGGTGCAATAGTCGAAATACGACAGGTCCAGCCTGAACGATCCGTCCTCCTTGATATCGATCAGGTGCTTGTAGATGAGATCGGCGAACTTCGGCTCGCCGTAGGGCGCGAGGCCCATCACCTTGTATTCGCCGGAATTGACCTTGAAGCCGGTGTAGTAGGTGAAGGCCGAATACAGCAGGCCGAGCGAATGCGGAAAGTGGATTTCCTTGAGCACGTCCAGGCGGTTGCCGCGGCCGAGCGCGGCCGAGGTCGTCGCCCATTCGCCCACGCCGTCCGCCGTCAGCACCGCCGCCTCGTCGAAGGGCGAGGGGAAGAAGGCGCTCGCCGCGTGGCTCAGATGGTGGTCGGAGAAGAGCAGCCGCTCCTCCGACGGGTAATTCTTGGAAAAGCGTTTCAGTTCGCCGCGCAGCAGGTCCTTGAGGAACAGCTTTTCCCGCAGCCAGATCGGCATCGCCATGCGAAATGACTGGAACCCGCTGGGCGCGAATGCGAGGTAGGTTTCGAGCAGCCGCTCGAACTTGAGGAAGGGCTTGTCGTAGAAGACGACGTGGTCGATGTCCTCCAGCGCGCATCCGCCCTCCTGCAGGCAGTAGGCGAGCGCGTCGCGCGGGAAACCGGCGTCGTGCTTTTTCCGGCTGAAGCGCTCTTCCTGTGCGGCCGCCAGCACCTCGCCGTCGCACACGAGCGCGGCCGCGCTGTCGTGGTAATAGGCGGAGATGCCGATGATCCGCATGCGAATCTGACGCCCGGCTGCGGGCTAGAACAGGGTATAGATGAAGGGTGCGACGGCCGAGCCCTGCGCCAGCACCAGCAAACCGCCGATCAGCAGCAGGATGAGGACGATCGGCATCAGCCAGTACTTCTTGCGCGCGCGCATGAATTTCCACAACTCGCGTAGCGTAGACATCAAACCCTCGTCAAAATTGATCGCGAAAGCCGCCGCTGTCCGGCCCGTGCGGTTCGCGCTTGATCCAGTAACTTTTCGCCCCGTGATCGAAGCGCAGGGGCAGCGGATTCTTTCCGAACAGGCGCATCGTCAGGCCGATGGGCATGACCACCAGGAAGAAGATCGAGCCCAGGACAATGGGGCTGACGATCGCATGCAGCAGCAATCCGAAGCGCGTCCAGATCCTGTTCAAGGGAGCGAGGACCGCCGGCGCGAGCAGCGCCGCGAGCAGGAACAGCGCGCCGGCGAGAAGAAACCAGAGCGTCGCCCGGCCGCGTTCGCCGAGCATCGAGATCGCGCCGGCGATCGAAAACACGCCCGCGAACACCAACCCGAAGGCGCGATCGGAGGACGTTTTTACCGTATGCAGCGGCTGGAATCGTTCGTGTGTGCTCATGCTTGCTCCGTTTGACGGGCCTGCGCAGTGCTATCGCCGCGCTGGATTTTGCACCAAATACCTCGTTCGTGACCATCAAAAGTTTCAACTGTACGCGCGCCGATGCCTTCTTACTCTCAGGGGAGGCGCAACAGGCGCAGCTAAATAGTAGTGTAGCAGTGGGATATGCCGCTTGTGATCAATCGCGGCTGTGGCTATCATTCGCCGGCTATGCAGGCCATTGCCTGTCAGGAAAAAAGGATGGCCGCGAAGTGCTGCTGATGATCGACAATTACGATTCCTTCACCTACAACCTGGTGCAGTATTTCGGCGAGCTGGGGGAAGATGTGCAGGTGGTGCGCAACGACGGCATCGACCTTGCCGGAATCGCCGCGCTCGCGCCGGCGCGCATCGTCATTTCACCGGGTCCGTGCACGCCCGCTGAGGCAGGCGTTTCGGTGCCGCTGATACGCCAGTTCGCGGGAAAACTGCCCATACTCGGAGTCTGCCTCGGGCACCAGGCCATAGGCCAGGCCTTCGGCGGGCGCATTGTGCACGCGGGCCGCGTGATGCACGGCAAGACCTCCAGCGTCAGCCACGCGGGCAAGGGCGTGTTTGCCGGTCTGCCTTCGCCGTTTCTCGCCACCCGCTATCACTCGCTGGCGATCGAGCGCGCGAGCCTGCCAGCCTGCCTGGAAATCACCGCCGAGAGCGAGGATGGCGAGATCATGGGTGTGAGGCACAGGCAGTTCGAGGTCGAAGGCGTGCAGTTTCATCCGGAGTCGATATTGAGCGAACACGGCCACGCGCTGCTGAAAAATTTCTTGAAACAGGAACGAACATAATGTCCATGACCCCGCAGGAAGCGCTGCAACGCGTGATCGAGCACCGCGAGATTTTCCACGATGAGATGCTCGACCTGATGCGCCAGATCATGAGCGGGCAGATATCGCCGGTGATGATCGCGGCGATCACCATCGCGCTGCGCGTGAAAAAGGAGACCATAGGCGAAATCACCGCCGCGGCGCAGGTGATGCGCGAGCTGGCGACCCGGGTCGAGGTGAAGGATGCGCACAACCTCGTCGACGTCGTCGGCACCGGCGGCGACGGCGCGCGCACGTTCAACATCTCCACCGCGGCGATTTTCGTCGCCGCCGCCGCAGGCGCCCGCGTGGCCAAGCACGGCGGGCGCGCCGTGTCATCGCAGTCGGGCAGCGCCGACGCGCTCGAGGCGCTGGGGGTCAACATCAACCTCAAGCCGGAGCAGGTGGCGCAGTGCATAGACGAGGTCGGGGTCGGCTTCATGTTCGCGCCCAATCACCACTCGGCGATGAAACACGCAGGGCCGGTGCGGCGCGAGCTGGGCGTGCGCACGATATTCAACATTCTGGGCCCGCTCACCAACCCGGCCGGTGCGCCGACCCAGCTGATGGGCGTGTTCCACCCCGATCTGGTGGGCATACAGATCCGCGTGCTGCAGCGCCTGGGCGCGCGCCACGCCATGACCGTGTACGGGCTCGAAGGGCTGGACGAGATTTCGATCAGCGGCAAGACCATGATAGGCGAGCTGAAGGACGGCAGGATAGAGGAATATACCGTGCATCCGGAACGCTTCGGCCTGCCGCTGCACGACCCGCGCGCGCTCTGCGTCGAAACCGTGGAAGCGTCGCGTGCCACGGTGATCGACGTGCTGGACAACAAGCCAGGCGCGGCGCGCGACATCGTCGCGCTCAATGCCGGAGCAGCCATCTACGTCGCCGACCAGGCAGCGAGCATGGAAGAGGGGGTGGAACGGGCGTTCGAAGTGATCGCAAGCGGCGCTGCGCGTGCGAAGCTCGACAAACTCGCGCAGTTGACGCAAAAGCTTGGCGCCAAGAGCCCGGGCTAGCGCACGGGATCCGACGAACCGTGTCCGATATTCTCGACAAGATCCTCGCGCGCAAGGCGGAAGAAATCGCCGAAGCGAAACGCGAGCGGCCGCTGGCACGCCTGCGCGAAGCGGCGCGCGCGGCGCCGCCGCCGCGCGATTTCACCGGCGCCTTGCGCGCGAAGATTGCCGCAGGGCAAGCGGCGGTGATCGCGGAAATCAAGAAAGCGAGCCCGAGCAAGGGACTGCTGCGCGAACATTTCGATCCGGCCGCCATCGCGGCGAGCTATGCCGCACACGGAGCGGCCTGCCTGTCGGTGCTGACCGACCGCGATTTCTTTCAGGGCGCGCCGGAGTATCTGGCCGCGACGAGAAACGCCTGCGCCCTGCCGGTGCTGCGCAAGGATTTCATGCTCGACGCGTATCAGGTGGTCGAGGCGCGCGCGCTCGGCGCCGACTGCATCCTGCTTATCGTCGCGGCGCTGGCTCTGGAGCGCATGCAGGAGCTGGAAGCAGTGGCGCAGGACCTGGGCATGGCGGTGCTGGTCGAAGTACACGACGCCGCGGAACTGGACCTTGCCCTCTCACTGCGCACGCCGCTCATCGGCGTGAATAATCGCAATCTGCGCAGTTTCGAGACACGCCTCTCGACTACGCTGGAGTTGTTGCCGCACATTCCGCCGGGGCGCATCGTCGTGACCGAGAGCGGAATTCGCGTGCCTGCGGACGTGGATTTGATGCGCGGCAACGGGGTCCACGCGTTCCTGGTCGGGGAGGCATTCATGCGCGCGACAGAACCTGGAGTGGAACTTGAACGCATGTTTCAATCTAGTTGATTTATAACAACTAAAATATGTCTTCGGCACCTTGTTGCGGAAAAGCAACAAAATCCGTGTTTTATTCCCCTCAAAGCCAGTTTTTTCTTGTTATGCCACCAGCGCTTTGGCAGAATCGCAACAACTTCCTGACAACAGTGAAGTAAAGGTTGGCACGAGGGGCACTACAGATCTGATGTTCTTTGAGCCAAGTTTATTTATCCAAGGAGAATGAATTAATGAACAAGAAACTTTTGGTAGTCGCAGTAGCAGCCGCCCTGGCCGCCCCTGCAGTCGCGTTCGCGCAATCGTCCGTGACCATCAGCGGCAAGTTTTCGGTCACCGCCGACCAAGTGAGCTACAGCCGCGCCAGCCAGAGCACCGTCGCCGCAGGCGCCGCCGGTCCGGTTCAGCGCGCAGGCAACTCTAGCGAAACCCGCGTCAGCGACAACTCTTCGCGCATCATCTTCAACGTGCGTGAAGATCTGGGCAACGGTCTTGCCGCAGTTGCGCAACTCGACCAGCGTTTCAACCCCGCCACGCAAGCGCAGCCGACCGGTGCATCTTTCGCCGTCATTACGGGCAGCGGCAACACCTGGGTGGGCCTGCAGAGCACAACCTGGGGCAAAATGACCTTCGGTCGTCATGACCTGCACTACGGCAAGAGCGGCGACAGCTGGAACGCGGCCGGCGCCCTGTCCCTGCAGTCCTGGGGCTCGGCACTGTTCGACCAGATCGCCCGGCCTACTGTAGCCGCCACCGCAACCAACGCCAAGAGCACGTCCAACGTCACGTTGGCCAACCAGAGCCGCACCAACGGCGTCATCCGTTGGGAAGCGCCGAACTGGAACGGTTTCGACGGCACGATCGCCTGGTCGGCCAATCCTCTGACCGGCGGTAGCGGCCAGGCCAGCACCGGCGGCGACCTCGGCGCAGGCGCATGGGGCACGGGCAGCAATGCCGGCCAAATCATTACCCGCAGGGGCCAGGGCTGGAACATCAACCCGCGCTACACCGCGTCCAACTGGAACGTCGAGTATAGCTACTGGAACGCGAAGTCTGACATCAACAGCGCCGGCGTGAACAACTCGTCCGTCACTTGCAACAACCAAGCGGTGCAAGGCAACACCATCGGCGCCACCGGTTGCGCCGCAAGTGCGGTTACGGCGGGTCAGGCTCTGCTTGTCGACGATCAGCGCAGCGACGTGCTGGCGGGCGGCGTGAGCTGGAACAGCTGGACCTTCGGCGTGGCATGGAACCGTTCGAAGACCACCAGCCCGCTGTCCGGCCTGGTTTCGGGCGACCGTTCTGCCTGGTCTTTGCCGGTCAGCTACACGAGCGGCCCGCACCACTTCGGTTTCGTGTACGTGAAAGCTAACGACTCGAAAGATGTCAGCGTAGGCGCGGGCACCACCATCGCCACCGCCACCATCACCCCGATGTCCGGCGCGGATACCGGCGCGAAGATGTTCACGCTGAGCTATCAGTACAACCTGTCGAAGCGCACCGGTGTCGGCCTGACCTGGTCGCAAATCTCGAACAGCGCGAACGCCAATTACAACTTCTTCTACAACTCGCCGACCGCGTTCGGCAGCGCCAATACCAGTACGCTGGCTGGCGAGAAGGTGAACCTGGTTGGCGCGACCATCCGCCACAACTTCTAATCGGCGCGCTTCAGGCGCAGATTAAAAGCAAGTCGGAAATTAGAAACGCCCGGTGGCAACACCGGGCGTTTTTTTTCGTGCGTTCGACGCGCGGGCTTCCGCTATTGCCTGCATTGGCCTGACCGTCGCGATTCCGGATCGCCAATCCGTTACAATCACCGCCTGATCCCGCCTTTGCTTTCCGTAGGCAACACATGTTCAACACCATCGACAAAATCATCATCGAATTCGACAAGGCCCTGAGCACGCTCGCGGCCACGCCGAAATCGGCGCGCCCGTTCCCGGGCGGCGCGCTGCCCGAGGCGGAACTCACCGACGCCGAGAAGCGCCACACGGCATCGCTGATGCGCGTGAATCACTGCGGCGAGGTCTGCGCCCAGGCCCTGTACCAGGGGCAGGCGCTCGCCTGCGATGAGCCGGCGGTGACGCAGGCGCTGGCGCAGGCGGCGCGCGAGGAGACGGAGCACCTCGCCTGGACCGAGCAGCGTGTGCGCGAACTGGGCGGGCGCCTGAGCCTGCTCAACCCGCTCTGGTACGCCGGATCGCTGGCGCTGGGCTATGCGGCGGGCAAATTCGGCACGCGCTGGAACCTGGGGTTTCTCGCGGAAACCGAACGCCAGGTGGAGGCGCATCTGGAAGGGCATCTGGAGCGCCTGGCGCCGCAGGACGCCAAGACCCGCGCCATCGTCGAACAAATGAAGCGCGACGAAAGCGTCCACGCCCACACCGCCTACAATCTGGGTGGGGCCGAATTGCCCGAACCGGTGAAGCGCGCGATGCGCGTTTCGGCGAAGCTCATGACGGGTGCGTCCTACTGGGTTTGAGAAAGACCCCCGGCCTTGTCATTCCGAGGCCGTAGGCCGGGAAATTTGCTTTTCCATTGTCTTGAAAAGCAGATTCCCCGCTGCGCTCGGAATGACAAAGGGCTTGCGCCGACCAGCCCGCAATCACTCCGCCACAATCTCGTAATCGTGCGTGATCTCGGCCGTCTTGCCGAGCATGATGGAGGCCGAGCAATATTTCTGGTGCGACAGTTTGATCGCGGATTCGACCATCGATTTCTTCAGATTCTTTCCGCGCAGCACGTAGCGCATATGGATGCTGGTGAAGATTTTCGGGTCGGTTTCGGCGCGCTCGGCCTTCAATTTGACACTGCAGCCGCCGATTTCCTGCCCGCTCTTTTTCAGGATCACCACCACGTCGTAGGCGCTGCAGCCGCCGGTGCCGAGCAGCACCATTTCCATCGGCCGCGGGCCGAGGTTGCGCCCGCCGCCTTCGGCCGCGCCGTCCATCACCAGCGCGTGCCCGCTGCCGGTCTCGGCAACGAAGCTGACGCCGTCGATCCACTTTACCGTGCATTCCATGGCTGAATTCTCGAGAATCTGCGAGTCGGGGCGCTATTGTAGCCCAGCTGTTTCGGCGCTGAAAATGAGGCTCGCCGCCTTGAAATAGGGCATCGCCCAGTTTGACACAGCCGCACCTTTCACATACAATCACGCCCTTTTCCGCAAAGCTGTCACCCCATGAAAACTTTCTCCGCCAAGCCGCATGAAGTGAAGCGCGACTGGTTCCTGATCGACGCCTCCGAAAAAGTTCTGGGCCGCGTCGCGGTCGAAGTCGCCCGGCGCCTGCGCGGCAAGCACAAGGCCATCTATACGCCGCACGTCGACACCGGCGATTTCATCGTGGTCGTCAACGCGGCGAAGCTGCGGGTCACCGGCGACAAGGCCGCGGACAAGACCTATTACCGCCACAGCGGTTACCCGGGCGGCATTTCGGAAACCAGTTTCGGCAAGATGCAGGCGCGCTTCCCCGGCCGTGCGCTGGAAAAGGCGGTCAAGGGCATGCTGCCCAAGGGACCGCTGGGCTACGCGATGTTCAAGAAACTGAAAGTATATGCCGATGGCGAGCATCCGCACGTCGCGCAGCAACCCAAAGCGCTGGAGTTCTAAATCATGGCTGAGACCAACTACAACTATGGCACGGGCCGCCGCAAGACTTCGGTCGCGCGCGTGTTCATCAAGCCCGGCAAGGGCAAGTTCACCGTCAACGACAAGACGCTGGACGATTATTTCGCCCGCGAAACCGGCCGCATGGTGGTGCGCCAGCCGCTGGTGCTGACCGAGCATCTGAATACCTTCGACATCAAGGTGAACGTCGACGGCGGCGGCGAGTCCGGCCAGGCCGGAGCCGTGCGCCACGGTCTCACCCGCGCCCTGATCGAGTACGATCCCGCGCTCAAGCCCACGCTGTCCAAGGCGGGCCTGGTGACGCGCGACGCGCGCGAGGTGGAGCGCAAGAAAGTGGGTCTGCACAAAGCGCGGCGTGCAAAGCAGTTCTCCAAGCGGTAATAACGACCTCGGAAACACGACAAAGCCGCCTTTCGAGGCGGCTTTTGTTTTTTCAGGGCCGCGCGCGGGCTGGTAGACTTGCAATCACTCATGGAGACGGAGAGGGAAATGGTAAAGATAGGCGTGGTCGGGGGCACCGGGTACACGGGCGTCGAACTGTTGCGCATTCTGGCGCAGCATCCGCAGGCCGAATTGCGCGCCATCACCTCGCGCAAGGAAGCGGGCATGCCGGTCAGCGAACTCTTCCCCAGCCTGCGCGGCCATGTCGATCTCGCGTTTTCCGATCCCGCCAGTTCCGCGCTGGACCAGTGCGATGTGGTGTTTTTCGCCACGCCGCATGCGGTGGCCATGAACGACGCGCGGCGCCTGGTCGACGCGGGGGTGCGCATCGTCGACATTTCCGCCGATTTCCGCATCCAGAACGTGGCGGAATGGGAGAAGTGGTACAAGGTCAAGCACGCCTGTCCCGAACTGATACCGGAGGCGGTCTACGGCCTGCCCGAGGTGAACCGGAACGCGGTGCGCAAGGCGCGCATCGTCGCCAACCCGGGCTGCTATCCGACGGCGGTCCAGCTCGGCTTGCTGCCCCTGCTCGAAGCGCGCGCGGTCGACGCCGGACACCTGATCGCCGACGCGAAGTCCGGCGTGAGCGGCGCGGGCCGCAAGGCGGAGATACATACCCTGTTCTCGGAGGCGTCCGACAACTTCAAGGCCTACGGCGTACCGGGGCACCGGCACGGCGTGGAGATCGTGGAGTGCCTGGCGCGCATCGTCGGCAGCGAAATCGGCCTGACCTTCGTGCCGCATCTGACGCCGATGATACGGGGCATCCATGCGACCCTGTACGCGCGCATTACGCGCGAACTCGATTACCAGAAGCTGTACGAGGAGCGTTACGCCGGCGAGCCCTTCGTCGATGTGCTGCCGCCGGGCAGCCATCCGGACACGCGTTCGGTGCGCGCGGCCAATACCTGCCGCATCGCCATCCACCGCCCCCAGGGCGGGGACACACTGGTGGTGCTCTCGGTCATCGACAACCTGGTCAAGGGCGCCTCGGGCCAGGCGGTACAGAACATGAACCTGATGTTCGGACTGGAGGAATCCCTGGGCCTTACTCACGTGCCGGTCTTGCCGTAACGCCGCGATGCCGCCGAACCTGCTGAAAAAATTTCGCCAGCGCTTCGGCATCTCCGCGCCGCGCATGACGGTGAAGACGCATGTCGCCTGGTACTGGCGCATGCTGGGCCTGATCGCGGTGCTGTCCTGCTCTTTCGCGCTGGCGGCCTGGATCTACGATGCGGGCCGGCGCTTTGCCGGCTTCGACCGCAGCGAGGCGGAGCAGGAGTTGTCACAGCTGCGCGAAAGCGCCGGCAAGATGGCCGAGGAGACCGCCGCGCTGCGGGCCAAGGTCAACGCCAGCGAAAGCACCATGCAGATCGAGCGCTCGGCGCAGACCCAGCTGGGGCGCCAGGTGAAGACCCTGGAGGATGAAAACGCCCGCTTGAAGGAGGATCTGGCTTTTTTCGAGAACCTGATCCCGGGCGAGAACCGGGACAACTCGCTGCTGATCAACCGCTTCCGGGCCGAAGCGGGGGCGCTGCCGGGTGAATTCCGTTACCGCCTGCTGCTGTTGCAGGGAGGGCGCCGCGAGAAACCGTTTCAGGGCAATCTGCAGCTCCTGGTGACGCTGCAGCAGGATGGCAAAGATGCTATTATCGCCCTCCCTGAGGAAGGGGCGGCACAGTCTTATAAGATCAGTTTCAAGTACTTCCAGAGAGTGGAGGGCACTTTCCGGGTAGCGCCCAACGCCCGCGTCAAGAAGGTGGAAGTGCGGGTATTCGAAAACGGGTCCGCCCAGGTGCGGGCAACGCAAAGTTTCAATCTTTCATAGTTTCGGGGGTGCAATCATGTTTCGCAAGAAAGCGAACAAGCCGCAGAACCGCATAGACAGCCTGATCGGCGTCGGTACCAAGATCGAAGGCAATGTCACCTTTGCGGGCGGGCTGCGGGTCGACGGCGAGATCAAGGGCAACGTGGTGGCTGCGGGCGGCCAGCCGAGCACTCTGGTGCTGAGCGAGCAGGCGCGCATAGACGGCGAAATCCACGTTTCCCACCTGGTGGTGAACGGGGCCGTCAACGGTCCTGTGCACGCCGCTGAATTTTTAGAACTTCAGTCGCATTCGCGCGTCAAAGGGGATGTGCATTACAATACGCTGGAGATGCACTTGGGCGCCGTGGTGGAAGGCCGCTTGGTGCACATTTCCAGCGCCGCCGAAAGCGGCAAGACGGTCGAGTTGAAAATCGCCTCGCGCAATTGAGAGCGGGCGTTCGTAAATTGAGGCTATTTCAGAATTGCCGAAATAACCTCAATTGTAGGGGAGCATGAGGGGAGATATCCCCTCATATTGTAAATTGGCTCTTAGATCATTCTTAGGAGTAAGGACATGAACGCAGTTGCTGAGATGCCCGCCCCGTTGCTCTTCACCGACAATGCGGCGAACAAGGTGAGGGAGTTGATCGAGGAAGAAGGCAACAACGAGCTCAAGCTGCGCGTGTTCGTCAGCGGTGGCGGCTGTTCCGGCTTCCAGTACGGCTTCACCTTCGACGAAGTCAAGAACGAGGACGACACCGCGATGGAGAAGAACGGCGTCACCCTGCTGATCGACGCGATGAGCTACCAGTATCTGGTGGGTGCGGAAATCGATTACCAGGAAGGCCTCGAGGGCTCGCAGTTCGTGATCAAGAATCCGAACGCGACCAGCACCTGCGGCTGCGGCTCGTCGTTCTCCGGCTGACGCGCGCTTCTGCAATGCAAAACGGGAGCTTCGGCTCCCGTTTTTTTGCGGCTCTCGGGTCCAGGTTAAGGCCCCGGCCGCGAACTGGTGCGAATCGCGTCTGCCTACTCTAGCAAGGCGAGATTGGTGTTCCTGAGCAGGCTCAGCCCTGCCGCAAGGGGGGCCGATACGCTGTTGAAAGCCGCGAGTTGCTGCGCCGGGACGGGCAGGGCCGCGGGCAGCGCCACGGTGAGCGGATTGCGCACCTGATCGTTGACGCGGAATTCGTAATGCAGATGCGGTCCTGTCGCCAGGCCGGTCTGACCGACGTGGCCGACCACTTCGCCCTGCTGCACCCGCGCGCCCTTGCGCAGGCCGCGCGCGAAACTGCGCAGGTGGCCGTAGGAGGTGCTGAACCCGCCCTGGTGCTTGATCGTGACCAGGTTGCCGTAGCCGCCCTGCCTGCCGATGGCCTCGACCACGCCGTCGGAGGTCGCCCTGACGTTGGTGCCCGCCGGCGCGGCGTAATCCACGCCTTTGTGCGCGCGCCACTGCTGCAGTACCGGGTGAAAGCGCATGGCAAAGCCGGAACTGATTCTGGAGAACTCCAGCGGTGAGCGCAGGAACGCTTTGCGCAGGTTCTTGCCATCCGGGGTGTAGTAGCCGCCTTTGCCCTCGGCGTCCTGGAACCAGACGGCGCGATAGCTCTTGCCCTGATTGACGAATTCGGCCGCGAGCAGGCGCCCGGACTTGATGGCGCGGCCCTCGTGATAGGACATCTCGTAAATCACGGTGAATTTGTCGCCGCGGCGCAGGTCGCGGTGAAAATCGATGTCGCCGGCGAAAATGTCGGCAAGCTGGGTGGCGACATTGTCGGAGAGGCCGGCGGCATCGGTGGCGGCGAAAAGCGAACTGCGGATTTCGCCGGACTTCATCTGCTGCTGCGGCAACAGCGAAAGCTGCTGCTCGACCGCCTTGAATTCCCCGCCTTGCTTGTCGAAGCCGATCAGGCGGCCCTTGTCGGTGATATAGCGCAGCGCCAGCAGCGTGCCGTCGTCGGCGGTGCGCGCCTGCACGGTGGAGCCGGGGCGCAGCATCTGCAGCGAGCGTCCGGACTTGGCGCGCAGCAGGAAAGCGCGCGCTTCCTCGTCGTTCACGCCCAGCCGGGCGAGCAGGTCGGACACGGTGTCGCCGCGGCCGAAGCGCTCTTCGCGCCAGAATACCTCGCCTGCGTCTGCCGGTTGCAGGTGCTGGGCGAGGTTGAGGCTTTCCACTACCGCGCGCGTGGAGACAAATGAAAATGCGGTGTCCGGAGCGGTGCCGAAGGCGGTAACCATACCGAAGAAAGGCAGGCTGCACAGGGTCACGATCCAGCGCAACCGGAGTTTTGATTCTCTCCGGCCGCTGAACTGCGCTAAAATCGGTTTTTCTTGATTATTCATCCGGTTGGGCTTTTTTGGTCCGCCGCAAGTGTAGCACAGCCGCATTTCGGCGTGCCAGATACGGAGCGCAATGAAGAGCAACGCAATTGAAGCCGCCCTGCAGGTCATCAAGCGGGGTTGCGGCGAACTGCTGGTGGAAGAGGAATTGGCCGGGAAGCTGCGCAAAGGGACCCCGCTTCGGGTCAAAACCGGCTTCGATCCGACCGCGCCGGACCTGCATCTCGGTCACACAGTGCTGATCAACAAGATGCGCCAGTTCCAGGAACTGGGGCATCACGTCATGTTCCTCATCGGCGATTTCACCGGATTGATCGGCGATCCCACGGGCAAGAACGTGACCCGTCCGCCCCTGACGCGGGAAGAGATCGAGGCCAACGCCGTCACCTACAAGGCGCAGGTATTCAAGATCCTCGACGCAGAGAAGACTGAAGTTTGCTTCAACTCGAAATGGGGTGACGCCCTGGGCGCGGCCGGCATGATCAAGCTGGCGGCGACGTCGACCGTGGCGCGCATGTTGGAGCGCGATGATTTCGGCAAGCGCTACAAGGCGAACCAGCCGATCGCCATCCATGAATTTCTCTATCCGCTGATGCAGGGCTACGATTCGGTTGCGATGCGCGCGGACATCGAACTCGGCGGCACGGACCAGAAGTTCAATCTGCTGGTCGGGCGCGAGCTGCAAAAGCACTACGGCCAGGAGCCGCAGTGCATTCTCACCATGCCGCTGCTGGAAGGCCTGGACGGGGTCAACAAGATGTCGAAGTCGCTCGGCAATTACGTCGGCATCAACGAGAAGCCGGAGGACATTTTCGGCAAGCTGATGTCGGTCTCGGACGAACTGATGTGGCGCTACATCGAGCTGCTGTCGTTCGAGTCGATAGAGACGATGAATAAATGGAAACAGGAAGTCGCCGGCGGGCGCAATCCGCGCGACATCAAAGTCGCGTTCGCGCAGGAAATCGTGGCGCGCTTTCACGACAAGGCGGCGTCGGAGCGCGCGCTGGCCGATTTTGAAGCGCGCTTTCGCCAGGGCGCTTTGCCGGAGGACATGCCCGAGGTCAGTGTCGTCGCCGAAGACGGCGGTCTGCCGCTGGTGCAGGCGCTGAAGCAGGCGCAGTTGACGGCGAGCACCTCGGAAGCGATACGCATGATAGAGCAGGGCGGCGTCAAACTCGACGGCGAGCGCGTCAGCGACCGCGCTCTGAAACTCGCGAAAGGCAGTGTCGCGGTGGCGCAGGTTGGAAAGCGAAAATTCGCGCGCATCACCGTCGTCTGAACGCAGTCTTTTTGGGGCTGCAACAAAACGAGGGGACACATCGCCCCGTCCTCACAAAATTCAGCCGTGACAGAGTGAAGTTTGTCATGGGTTATGCGTTGCGCAAACAGCAGAGCGCGCAACTATTTCGAAAATATTCAGGCAAAGTGCTTGACCTAGTTCGTCGGCGCTGTATAATCCCGCCTCTTTGCTCGACGGCCTTCAGGCCTCCGAGTTTGCTCTTTAAAAATTTACAGCCGATAGGTGTGGGTGCTGGGTGTGGAGTGAAGGTATCTGAGTGGGTTGGATGTGCGCGAGCGCATTTAGTCTGCTGAGGTGTTTGGGTGTTAAAGCCTGGATG
>JAPLRD010000005.1:25678-65500 GCA_026399375.1 Pseudomonadota bacterium | reverse complement strand
TCCAGCCGGATCGCCTCCAGCGAAAACTCCGGCTGCGGCTCGCCGTACTTGCGGCTGCGGATGTGGCGTATGGTCCAGTCGAGTATGGTGAGCGTGGTCAGTCCCAGGAAGTCGAACTTCACCAGGCCCACGGCTTCGACATCTTTCATGTCGAACTGGGATACCACGCTCTCCGCGCCCTGCGCCGTGTACAAGGGGCAAAAATCGGTGAGCTTGCCCGGGGCGATCAGCACCCCTCCCGCGTGCGTGCCGACACTGCGCGTCAACCCTTCCAACTGCCCCGCGAGGGCCAGCAGTTCGCGCGTCTCCTCGTCGCTCTCTTCGCGCTCTTTCAGGCGCGGCTCCATCTCCCGCGCCATGGCGAGCGTGATCAGTTTTCCCGGCGCGAACGGGATCAGCTTGGCCAGTTCGTCGGTGCGACCGTAATTCCATTCCATTACGCGCCCGACGTCGCGCACCACCGCCTTGGCCGCCATGGTGCCGAACGTGGCGATCTGCGCCACCGCCTGCGCGCCGTATTTGTTCTTCACATACTCGATGACGCGGTCGCGGCCATCCTGGCAGAAGTCGATGTCGAAATCGGGCATGGACACCCGCTCGGGGTTGAGGAAGCGCTCGAACAGCAGATCGTAGCGCAGGGGATCGAGATCGGTGATGCCGAGCGAATAGGCGACCAGGGAGCCCGCCCCCGAGCCTCGCCCCGGCCCCACGGGCACAGCGTTCGACTTGGCCCAGTTGATGAAATCGGCGACGATCAGGAAGTAGCCGGGGAAGCCCATCTGGACAATGGTCTTGATCTCGAACTCCAGGCGCGCGCGATACGCCGCTTCGCGCGTTGCTCGCTCCGCCTCGTCGGGGAAGAGCCTGGCGAGCCGCGCCACAAGGCCCTGCGCGGCCTGTTGCGCCAGGTAGTCGTCCAGGCTCACCCCGGGCGGCGTCGGGAACTGCGGCAGCTTGCTCTTGCCCAGTTCCAGTTCGAGGCTGCAGCGGCGCGCAATCTCCACGCTGTTGGCCAGCGCTTCGGGGATATCCTCGAACAGCTTCGCCATTTCCGCCTGCGTCATGAAATAGCTCTGCGGCGTGAACACGCGCGGCCGGCGCTGATCGGCGAGCACATAACCCTCGGCGATGCAGACGCGCGCTTCGTGGGCGAGGAATTCATCCGGCTTGAGGAACTGCACCGGATGCGTGGCGACCACCGGCAATTCGAGCCGGCTGGCGAGTGCGAGGGCGCGCTGGATATAGATTTCCGTCGACGCGCCTCCGGCCCGCTGCAACTCGATGTAGTAGCGGCGCGGAAACAGTTTGGCCCACTCTTTGGCAAGGCGGCCGGCCTGGGCGGCGTTGTCCTGGACGAGAGCGGCGCCCACGTCACCGGCCTGCGCGCCCGAGAGCGCAAGCAAGCCGTCGGCGGCGGCGCCCGCCAGCCAGTCCTTGCGAATTTCGGCCCGGCCGCGCGTCTGGTTTTCCAGCCAGGCGCGGCTGAGCAACTCGCACAGCTGGTGAAAACCGCTGTGGTTGCGGCACAGCAGCAGCAGGCGCGACGGCTTGTCGCGCTCGGCCTCGTTGGTGATCCATACATCGCAACCGATGACGGGCTTCACGCCTTTGGCGCGCGCCGCCTTGAAAAACTTCACCATGCCGAACAGGTTCGAGAGATCGCTGATGCCCATGGCAGGCATGCCGTCCGCGGCGGCGCTTGCCACGGCCTCGTCCAGGCGCACAATACCGTCGGTGACGGTAAACTCGCTGTGCATGCGTAAGTGGACGAAAGCGGGGGTCATGGATAGGGTGGGAATGGTTCACCGAAATTTTACCACCTGCAAATCAGCCCGAATGACGTTCGAAATAAATCAAGAGCCTGCGAGCGATCGCTCCCTCGCGCTGCAGCCCCGGCGGCGCGAGCTTGTATAATCACGGGCCCCATTCCCGGTTGCTTCGGACACGAGCTTCGGACACGAATTTCCCTTGAACATACTCAATATCGCAGCCTACCAATTCGTTGCGCTGGACCATTTACCTCGGCTGCGCGAAGACATCAAGGCGCGATGCCAGGAACTCGGACTCAAGGGCACGGTGCTCGTCGCCGGTGAAGGCATCAATCTGTTTCTCGCCGGAGCCGCGGAGAGTGTAGAGGCGTTTCAGTCCGCACTGCGCTGCGATGCGCGCTTCGCTTCGATGGAAGTGAAGCGCAGCTGGTCGGCCGCACAGCCTTTCAAGCGTCTGCTGGTGAAAATCAAGCGCGAAATCGTGACCATGCGGCGCCCCGAGATCGATCCGGCCCGAGCGCCCGCGCCGAGACTGGCGCCGCGGGAGCTCAAGCGCTGGCTGGACGAGGGCCGGGACGTGCTGCTGCTCGACACCCGCAACCAGTTCGAAGTGGAAGCGGGCTCGTTCAAGAACACACTTTCGCTCGGGCTGAAATCGTTCGCCGATTTTCCGCATGCGACGCCGGCACTGGCCGATCGGGCGCGCGGCAAAACCATCGTCACCTTCTGCACCGGCGGCATACGCTGCGAGAAAGCGGCACCCTGGCTGATAAGCCAGGGATTTCGCGACGTGTACCAACTGGACGGGGGCATACTCAACTACTTCGAGCAGTGCGGCGGCGAACATTTCCGAGGCGAGTGTTTTGTATTCGACGAGCGCGGCGCGCTCGGCCCCAGCCTGCGCCCGAGGGGCAGCACGGTGGACGGAACCGGGCCGCAGCCTCCGACATGAATCAGGCCGCACCGTCGCGCAAATCGCTCGCATTTGCCGCCCTGCTCCTCGGTGCCGTGGCCATTGCCTTTGCGCCGATATTCGTGCGCCTCTCGGACACCTCCCCCGGCGCGAGCGCCTTCTGGCGCGTGGCGCTGGCGAGCCTGCCCTTATGGCTTTGGGTCGGCATGTCGCCGCGCCCCGCGCAAACGCGCAGCCTGCCCTGGAGACCGCTCCTCGCCGCCGGCCTGTGCTTTGCCGGCGATCTCGCCGCCTGGCACATTTCCATCCTTTACACTTCGGTCGCGAATTCGACGCTGGAGGCGAATTTCGCCCCCATCTTCGTGACGCTGGGAGCGTGGCTGATGTTCCGCCAGCACGTGTCGCGACTGTTCCTGATCGCATTGGCGGTCACTCTGGGCGGCGCCGCCCTGCTCATCGGCCCGAACTTCGCGCTCGGCGGTCGCGCCCTGCTGGGCGATGCGCTGGGCGTGCTGACTGCGATCTTTTACGCCGGGTACATGCTGGCGATCAAGGCGGCCTCCGGGCGCGCATCCACTGCAGCCATCATGGCCGTCAGCACCAGTTTTGCCGCAATCGCCCTCCTTCCATACAGCCTCGCCACCGCGGCGGTGTTTCTGCCGCAGTCGGCCGGCGGCTGGCTGGTCCTGATCGGGCTCGCGCTCATCCCGCACGTCGCCGGCCAGAGCCTGATCGCCTACGGTTTCACCCATCTGCCGGCGGCGTTTTCGTCGGTCAGCCTGCTGCTGCAGCCTGTGCTCGCGGCGATTTACGCCTGGGCGCTGCTGGGTGAAATCCTGGGGACGGAGCAAATGCTGGGCGGGTTCGTGGTGCTGGCCGGAATCTATCTGGCCAAACGCGGCAGCTAGTCCGCGGCGGAGCAGATTATTATTACGCTCACTGCCGATTCCGGCCGCTGGCGACCCGCCGCTGTAGGCGCCAACCAATCCTATACGACTACGGTCTGTGCCTGCCCTGGTGCCCGCGGCTCAATGTGACCGATACGGTAGACATGCTCGCCGGCTTCGGCCAGCGAGCGCATGGCGGTGGCGGCATCCGCCTCGGCCACGATCAGGGTCATGCTGATGCCGCAATTGAACACGCGGTGCATTTCCGCATCGGCGACACCGCCGTGTTGCTGCAGCCAGTCGAACAGCGGCGGCATGGGCCAGGCGGATTTCTGCAGCACCGCCCCGACCCCGTCAGGCAGTGCACGCGGGATGTTCTCGACCAGACCGCCGCCGGTGATATGCGCCAGCCCTTTCACCCTTATCTGCCGCATCAACGCGAGCAGCGGCTTGACGTAAATGCGCGTCGGCTCGAGCAGCACGTCTCCCAGCGGCCTGCCGTGAAAATCAGCCTGCAGGTCAGGCTGCGCGCGCTCGATGATGGCGCGGATCAGAGAATAGCCGTTGGAGTGTGCGCCGCTTGAGGCCAGCCCCAGGACCGCGTCTCCGGCGGCGATCGAGGTGCCGTCGATGATGGCGCTTTTTTCCACCACGCCCACGGCGAAACCGGCGAGGTCGTACTCGCCCGCGGGATACATGCTGGGCATTTCCGCGGTTTCGCCGCCGATCAGCGCACAGCCGGCCAGCTCACAACCGCGCGCGATGCCCTTGATCACGTCGGTGGCGTTGGCGACATCGAGCTTGCCGCAGGCGAAATAATCGAGGAAGAACAGCGGCTCCGCCCCCTGCACCAGCACGTCGTTGACGCTCATCGCGACGAGGTCTATGCCCACCGTGTCATGGCGGTTCAGATGGAAGGCCAGTTTCAGCTTGGTGCCGACGCCGTCGGTGCCTGCGACCAGCACCGGCTCGCGGTACTTCTTGGAAATTTCGACCAGCGCGCCGAAGCCGCCGATGCCGGCCAGCACCTCGGGCCGCATGGTGCGTTTGGCGAAAGGCTTGATCGCCTCGACCAGTGCATCGCCGGCTTCGATGTCGACGCCGGCGGCGCGGTACGACAGGGATTCTTTGGGAGGAATATTCAAGATTTGTATGTTTGGCGAGTTACGGCTACAGTTTTGTGCTTTGCAATACCAAGTTTACTCGAAATGAACCCCAAAATCCCGGCCGAGCTCAACAATCTGTGGTGGTTTGCCCCCGTCATTGCGCTGGCCCTGCTGCTCTATTTCCTGAGCCCGATACTCGCGCCGTTTCTGTTCGCCGCCATTCTCGCCTATATGACCAACCCGCTGGTGGGCTGGCTCGAGCGGCATCGTGTGCCGCGCACCCTGGGCACGGTGCTGGTGATGCTGCTCCTGCTCGGGTTTTTCGTGCTGCTGCTGCTCATACTGCTGCCCCTGTTCGTCAAGGAAGTGCGCCTGCTGTCGGAACGACTGCCGAGCTACTTGATGCAGCTCAACGACAACCTGGTGCCATGGGTCAGGGACAGATTCGGGGCGGAACTGCAGCTGGACCTCGCAGGACTGAAGAAACTGGCAAGCGAAAATCTGCAAGGCGCGGACGGCCTGGGCATCAAGCTGCTGACGTCACTAAAGATCGGCGGCCTCGCCCTGGTCGGCTTTCTCGTCAATCTGCTGCTGGTGCCGGTGGTGCTGTTCTACCTGCTGTGCGACTGGAATCTGATGCTGGGCAAGATCGATCGCACGCTGCCGCGGCGCTGGCACCCGAAATTGACCGGCATCGCGAAAGAGATCGACAAGGTGCTGGCCGAGTTCTTGCGCGGGCAGATCGCGGTGATGCTGCTGATGAGCGTGCTCTACGTGGTCGGAATGTGGCTGGTGGGCCTGGAGTTCGCCCTTCCCATAGGCATCATTACCGGCATGCTGGTGTTCGTGCCCTATGTCGGCATGCTGACCGGTTTGGTACTCGCAACGCTGGTCGCATTGATGCAATTTCCAGACGCGAGCGGCGTGATCCCGGTATGGATCGTGTTCGGCATCGGCCAGGCCCTGGAAGGGATGCTGGTGACGCCCATGCTCGTAGGGCAGCGCATCGGACTGCATCCGCTCGCGGTAATTTTCGCCCTGCTCGCGTTCGGCCAGATCTTCGGTTTCTTCGGCGTCTTGCTGGCGCTGCCGGCGAGCGCGGCGCTGCTGGTGGCCCTGCGCCATCTGGGCAGCGAGTATCTCGAGAGCAATCTCTACAAGTGATGCGGCAACTGCTCCTGCAACTGGCGCCGCCGCCCGCGCCCACGCTGGACAACTACGTCCCCGGGCGCAACGGCGCCGCCCTGAAAGCGCTGCGCGATATCGCGCGTGGCGAAGGATCCGAACGCTTTGTCTACCTCTGGGGTGAACCGGGCAGCGGACGCACGCATCTGCTGCAGGGGCTCGCGCATGCGGCGCCAGGCCCCGCCGCGGTATATGCCTGCGGCGCGCTGGAGGGCGGCACTGAAGCGACCCGGATGCTCGCCGTGGACAACGTGCAGAACCTTCCGGCGGGGGATCAGGTCGTCCTGTTCGACCTCTATAACCGCATGCGCGCGGGGCGGGGGGCGCTGGTCGCCAGCGGCGATGCCGCGCCGGCGCAGCTCGCGCTGCGCGAAGACCTGCGCAGCCGGCTCGCCTGGGGCCTGGCGTTCCAGCTGCATCCCCTGTCCGATGAAGAAAAAACCGAAGCGCTGCGCGGGCAGGCGCGCGCGCGCTCTCTCGACCTGGGCGAGGACGTCATCGCCTACCTGCTGCGGCGTGCGCAGCGCGACATGGCGAGCCTGATCGGAATCCTCGACGCGCTCGACCGCTACTCGCTGCAGCTCAAACGCCCGATTACCCTGCCCCTGGTCAGGGATGCCCTGGAATCGCTGAAAGACAGATCTGCCTGAACATAGGGGAATCGCTTTGGAACTGGTTCTATTCGACCTCGACAACACCCTGCTGGACGGCGACAGCGACTACGAATGGGCGCAATTCCTGATCGAGCAGGGCGTGCTCGAGCGCGCCAGCTACGAGCAGCGCAACCAGGATTTTTTCGACCAGTACAAGGCCGGAACGCTGGACATCTACGCCTTTCTCGACTTCCAGCTCGCGCCGCTGGCGCAGTATCCGCGCACGCAGCTGGACGCATGGCACGCCGGTTTCATGGCGGAGAAAATCCGGCCCATGATCAAGGAGGCATCGCGCAGGCTGGTTTCCGAAAGCCTGCGCGACGGGCATTTGTGCGCCATCGTCACCGCCACCAACTCCTTCGTCACCGCGCCGATCGCGCGAGAGTTCGGCGTGAAGCACCTGGTCGCCACGGAACCCGAGGAAATCCAGGGCAAATTTACCGGCAAGGTGACCGGCCTCCCCTGCTTTCGCGAAGGGAAAATCACCCGGGTCGAACAGTGGCTTTCGGCGCAGGGGAGAAGCTGGAAGGATTTCCCGAAGAGCCGGTTTTACAGCGATTCCCACAACGACCTGCCTTTGCTGGAGCGCGTCACGCACCCGATCGCCGTCCGGCCCGATCCTTCGCTCAGGCAGACTGCACTCGCGCGCGGCTGGGAGGTCATTGCGCTTGACTAGACTTTGGCCGTGCGGATTTGCGGTATGATGCGGCCCGCAGCTCCCTCGGGGCCCGGCGAGGCCGGAAGCAACGTTCCAAGGGCATTTTTACCCTGCAAACCCGATTTCGCCGGCCGGCGGCACACTAAACTGTTCATTCCCGCACTTTGATCAAAAAATTCATCCGCCGCATGTTCAACATGGGCGCCGATCTGAAGCCCAAGACATACGGGCGCGACAAGCACGGCATCGCGCGCAGTTCCATCAGCCACGGCGCGCTCAAGGTGTGCGAAATCCTGCGCGCGCACGATTACTCCGCCTATATCGTCGGCGGCGCCGTGCGCGACCTGCTCCTCGGAGTCCCGCCGAAAGACTATGACGTCGCGACGGACGCCCATCCGGAGGAGATTCACCGGCTGTTCCGGCGCTCGCACCTGATCGGCCGGCGGTTCAAGCTGGTGCACGTGCTGTTCGGCCAGGAGACGGTGGAAGTGTCCACCTTCCGCGCCGGCGAAGGCGGGGAAGCCGATGCCACCGGTCGACTTTTGCGCGACAACGTCTACGGCACGCGCGTGCAGGATGCGGCGCGGCGCGATTTTACCGCCAACGCCCTGTATTACGACCCCCACGACGAGACCGTGCTCGACTATCACGGCGGTTTCGCCGACGTGCGCAAGAAGACCATGCGCATCATCGGCGACCCCGGCCTGCGTTTTCGCGAGGATCCGGTGCGCATGCTGCGCGCGGTCCGTTTCGCCGCCAAACTCGGATTCACCATAGACCAGAAGACCCGGGCGCCGATCCGCGAACTGGCGGACCTGCTTGAAAACGTGCCTTCGGCGCGCCTGTTCGAGGAAATGCTGAAACTGCTGCTGTCGGGCCACTCGGCCGCCTGCCTGGCGCAACTGCGCAAGGAGGGCCTGCACCACGGACTGCTGCCCCTGCTCGACGTGATCGTGGAGCAACCCGTGGGCGAGCGCTTTCTTCGGCTCGCACTGGAGCAGACCGACAGCCGCATCCAGACCGGAAAATCGGTGTCGCCGGCTTTCCTTTTTGCCGCCCTGCTGTGGCACGAAGTGCTGGCCGCGTGGAAAGCGAACGAAGGCAAGGACATGCGCAGCATCCCCGCCTTGTTCCTGGCCATGGATCAGGTGCTGGACGCGCAGACTGACAAACTGTCGATTCCGCGGCGCCTGACCACGACCATGAAGGAGATCTGGGCGCTGCAGCCGCGCCTGGAGCAGCGCTCGGGCAAGCGCGCCCTGGTGCTGCTCACGCACCCGCGCTTTCGCGCCGGCTACGACTTCATGCTGCTGCGCTCCGAGAGCGGCGAAGTGCCGGCGGAACTGGCCAACTGGTGGACCCGTTTTCAGGACGCGGAAACAGAAGAGCGCAACGCCATGCTGATTCCGGAAAGCGCCGCGAAAAAGCGTCCCCGGCGCCGGCGCAAAGCGATGACCTCCGACGCACCGGAGCCGACGCCAACCCAGCATGACCCGGACAACTAGAAGAAGCGGCGGCAATTGAGCGATGCTGATGCACATCGCATTCATCGGCCTGGGCAGTAATCTTGGGGATTCCGAGAGCACGGTGCGCCATGGCATTGCGGCGCTCGCCGGATTGCCCTTGATCGAGTTGACTGCAGCGTCTTCGCTCTACCGCAGCGCACCCATCGACGCCACCGGGCAGCCTGATTACGTCAACGCCGTGGCGGAAGTGGCGACCGGGCTCTCGCCGCCGTCACTGCTCGCCGCCCTGCTCTCGATCGAGAAAGACCACGGCCGCGAGCGCTCGTTCCGCAATGCGCCGCGCACCCTGGATCTGGACTTGCTGCTCTACGACGCCGACACCATCGACGCCCCCGGCCTGGTGGTGCCGCACCCGCGCATGCACGAGCGCGCCTTCGTTCTGGCGCCGCTGCTGGAACTGGCCCCCGCCTGCGTCATTCCCGGCAAAGGGCCCGCCAGCGAGTGGCTGGCGCGCTGCGCGGGGCAGGCGCTCGGCCGAATCGGCGCGCCCTGAACATGCCTAGACCGCCGAAGCCCGACTTTCTGCTGCCTTCGGTGTGTATCATGGGCGCCGTGTATTTCATCTTCCGCACATAGTTTGGACAAGTACCGCTACATCGTCGTCGAAGGGCCGATAGGCGTGGGCAAGACCAGCCTTGCGCGGCGCCTGGCCGAGCACATGAAATCCGAGCTGCTGCTCGAACACCCGGAGCAGAATCCGTTCCTCGCGCGCTTCTACCAGGACATGGAGCGCCACGCGCTGCCGACGCAGCTGTTTTTCCTGTTCCAGCGCTTCAACCAGCTGCGCAACCTCGCCCAGATCGACTTGTTCAGGCAGGTTACGGTCGCCGATTTCCTGCTGGACAAGGATCCGCTGTTCGCGCGCCTCACGCTCAATAACGACGAAATGCATCTGTACCGGCAAATTTACGACACGCTCTCGCCGCAGGCGCCGCGACCCGACCTCGTGATTTACCTGCAGGCGCAAACGGAGACGCTGATCGAGCGCGTCAGGCGCCGCGGCGCCGAGTTCGAGCGGCCGATCTCGGAAGCGTATCTCGCGCTGGTGGCGGACAGCTACAACCGCTTCTTCTACCACTACACCGGCACGCCTGTGCTGATTGTGAACTCGGAGCGGCTCAATTTCGTCGACCGGCCCGCCGATTTCGGCTTGCTGCTCGAACGCATCAAGGGCATGCGCGGGCAGCGCGAATTCTTCAACCTGGGCGAATAAGAGCAACCAACCATGGACATCGTCACCTCAGTCACCGCGCTGCGCGAGCGCCTGCAACGCGAGCCCAACAACGTGTTCGTGCCCACCATGGGCAACCTGCACGAGGGACATATCGACCTGATACGCATCGCCAAACCCAAGGCGGCGTGCACCGTGGTGAGCATTTTCGTCAACCGGCTGCAGTTCGGGCCGAAAGAGGATTTCGAACGCTATCCGCGCACCTTCCAGTCCGACTGCGACAAGCTGCGTGGCGCGGGCGTGGACGTTGTGTTCGCGCCGGACGAACAGGAGATCTATCCCGAGCCGCAGACCTTCGCCATCGAACCCTCCGACCTGCAGCACATTCTCGACGGCTCATTCCGCCCCGGGCATTTCCGCGGCGTCGCCACGGTGGTGCTGAAACTCTTCAACATGGTCATGCCGCACGCCGCGATCTTCGGCAAGAAGGACTACCAGCAGTACCTCGTGCTGCGCGACATGGTGCGCCAGCTCGCGCTGCCGGTCGAAATCATCCCGGCCGAAACGGTGCGCGCCGCCGACGGCCTGGCGCTGTCCTCGCGCAACGGCTATCTCGCCGCGGCCGAACGCGCGGAAGCGCCGCGGCTGTACGCCTTGCTGAAGGAGGCGCGCGAAAGAATCGCCAAGGGTGAGCGCAATTTCCAGCGCATCGAGCTCGAAGCCATGGCGCTGCTGGCGCAAAACGGCTGGGTGCCGCAGTACATCGCGGTGCGCCGCCGCGCGGACCTGCAGACCCCGTCGATCGGGGACATCGAACTGGTGGTGCTCGCCGCCGCCTATCTCGGCAAGACGCGCCTGATAGACAACATCGAATTATCGCTCTGAGCAGAGCCCTACGCCGGCCGCAGGCTGAACTGCGGAAAGCGCCGCGCGAGCGCGCCCAGGTCTGCGGCAGCCGATTTCGCCTCTGGCTGAAAACCGACACCCCCGCTCGCTCGAAACTCCTGCAGCACGTAGCGCCGCACCCCCAGACCGGCGAGCGTTCCGGCGAGGCGTTCGAGCTCCGCAGCGGACAGGTAGTCCGCGTGCCATGTGGTTCGAAACTCGCAGTCCACGCCACTGGCAAGCAAGGCGCGCGCACTCGCCAGCGCCGCCTCGCCGCTTGCGCGCACGCCGGTGATGCGCTCATAGGCGGCGTCGAACGGCGCCTTGGCGTCGAAGCCGACCCAGTCGACCAGGTGCAGGACTTCGGCGAAGCGACGCGGGTAAATGCCGGCGCTGTGCAAGCCGATGCGGTAGCCGAAGGCCCTGGCATCGCGCATCGCCTGCGCCAGCCCCGCCTGCGCGGTCGGCTCGCCGCCGCTGAACACCACCGCGTCCAACAGCCCGCGGCGGCGGCGCAGGAACTGCAGCACCTCGCTCCAGACGATGTCGCCGTCGATGCGGCCCGGCTGCAGGTGCGTATTGTGGCAATAGCTGCAGCGCCAGGGACAACCCTGGCAATACACCACCGCAGCCAGCTCCCCGGAGAAATCGGTCGCGGAGAGCGGAGTCAGGCCGCCGATGCGCAGCGGCGGCGGCGCGGCTTCAGCGCAAACCGGCGCGGCACTCGGTGAAGAACTTGCGTTCGTGATGTTCGCCTTTTTTTCCGATGTTGAAGGACGCCACCGGCCGGTGGTAGCCCATCACGCGGGTCCACACTTCGCAGCGCTGGCGCTCGTCGTCGTGCAGGTCGATCTGCGTGAGGGACTGGGCTTCGGTTGGTGCATTCATGGCATTTCCTCCTGGTCTGTTTGTTCCGGTTCGGTCCCCTAGGCGGCTTCGGCCTCGCGTCGCTTCTTCTGCAGCAGGTCCTCGTCGCAACGCGGACAGAATTCGTGCTCGCCTGCGAGGTAACCGTGCTTGGGACAGATGGAAAACGTCGGCGTCACGGTGATGTAGGGCAGGCCGAAGCGTTCAAGCGAGCGGCGCACCAGTTTCTTGCACGCTTCCGCCGAAGTGACGCGCTCGCTCATGTACAGGTGCAGCACCGTTCCCCCGGTGTACTTGCGCTGCAGTTCATCCTGGCGCTCCAGCGCCTCGAACGGGTCGTCGGTGAAGCCCACCGGCAACTGCGAAGAATTGGTGTAGAAGGGCATCTCAGACGTACCCGCCTGCAGGATGCCGGGAAAACGCTTCCTGTCCTCGCGCGCGAAACGGTAGGTCGTGCCCTCGGCCGGAGTCGCCTCCAGGTTGTACATGTGGCCGGTCTCTTCCTGAAACGCCACGATGCGCGCGCGGATGTGATCGAGCAGCGTGCAGGCGAAACCGTGGCCCCACTGGCTGGTGATGTCGTGTTCATCGCCGGTGAAATTGCGGATCATCTCGTTGATGCCGTTCACGCCGATGGTGGAAAAGTGGTTGCGCAGCGTGCCGAGATAGCGTTTGGTGTACGGAAAGAGGCCCGCGTCCATGTAGCGCTGTATCACCTTGCGCTTGAGCTCGAGGCAGTCCTTGGCGATATCCATGAGTTCATCGACGCGCGAGAGCAGCGCCGCCTCGTCGCCGCGATACAGGTGGCCCAATCGCGCGCAGTTGAGCGTCACCACGCCCACCGAGCCCGTCTGCTCGGCCGAACCGAAGAGGCCGTTGCCGCGCTTCAGGAGTTCCCTCAGGTCGAGTTGCAGCCGGCAACACATGGAGCGGATCATGTTGGGCTTCAACTCGGAGTTGAGGAAGTTCTGAAAATACGGCAGGCCGTATTTGGCCGTCATCGCGAACAGCAGGTTTGCGTTTTCTGATTCCCAGTCGAAATCCTGGGTGACGTTGTAGGTCGGGATGGGAAAGGTGAACACCCGGCCCAGGTGGTCGCCGGCGGTCATGACTTCAATGTAGGCGCGGTTGATCATGTCCATTTCGCGCTGCAGTTCGCCGTAGGCGAAGGGCATCTCGCTGCCGCCGATGACGGGGACCTGCTCGCGCAAGTCCTCGGGACAGACCCAGTCGAAGGTGAGATTGGTGAACGGCGTCTGCGTGCCCCAGCGCGAGGGCACGTTGAGGTTGTAGATCAGTTCCTGGAGGCACTGCTTCACCGCGTCGTAGGACATGCCGTCCTTGCGGATGTAGGGCGCCATGTAGGTATCAAAGGAGGAGAACGCCTGCGCGCCGGCCCACTCGTTCTGCAGCGTGCCGAGGAAATTGACGATCTGCCCGACCGCGCTCGACATGTGCCTGGGCGGCGCTGCCTCGACCTTGCCCGGCACCCCGTTCAGGCCCTCGTGCAGCAGCGTGCGCAGCGACCAGCCGGCGCAGTAGCCGGCGAGCATGTCCAGATCGTGGATGTGGATGTCGCCCTCGCGATGCGCGCGCCCGGCCCCTGGCGCATACACGTGGTTGAGCCAGTAGTTGGCGATCACCTTGCCCGAAACGTTGAGTATCAGCCCTCCCAGTGAATAGCCCTGGTTGGCGTTGGCGTTGACGCGCCAGTCGCGCCGCTCCAGGTATTCGTTGATCGAGCTCTCCACGTCGACTGCGGTGCGGCTGTCTTCGCGCAGGCGCCGGTGCTGCTCGCGGTAGGCGATGTAGGCGCGGGCGGTGCGGAAGTAGCCCGCGGCAAGCAGAGCAAGCTCCACGCTGTCCTGGATGCGCTCAATGTCTGGCACGCTGTCCGCGCAAAGCGTGGCGAGGTCGGCGAGCACGCGCTCGGCGACCGGTTCAAGCTCCGCTCGCTCGAATTCGCCGGTGGCGGCGCGCGCGCGCTGCATCGCGTTCACAATCTTGGCCGCGTTGAATTCGACCAGTTTGCCATCGCGCTTGCGGATGCTCTGCGGCAGTCCGGCCATTCTGAAGAGGGGGGAATCCAGCGGAATCTTGGCCATGCTTTTGTCCTTTTCTTATTATCGTTCCCGGAGCCCGGCGCCGGACACGCCGCGTGCAAAGACAGGCCCCTTCGCCACCAGCGCCACTAGATACTGTGGCGAGGACGTAAATTAGCCCAACCTATAGTGGTCCGCAACCGCCTCAAAGCCCTTGGGGCGGGATTTTTTGCATTGTGTGACTTGCATCAAAACGGCGTCGCCGCCCCTGCCGTGACTCTGGGGCGACAAATGGGAACGCCTCGCGATAATGCGGGCGGAGGAGACTGCCTGGGTCGGCGCGAGGGGATCCCATGGCGCCGGGAAAGTGCTTAGCTGGGGTAGGGCTCCAGCGTGATCTGGTCGACGGGGCAACCCATCGCCTTGGCGATGGCATCGAGGCTGCCGTCATCGACCGCGACCGGCTCGAAGTCCGCCGCACCGCCCTTGCTTTCAATGAAGGACTTGGCATCGCTTTCGGAAGTCCAGACGACGACCGGGTCGGGCGCCACACCAGCCACCTGGACGCAAATCGGAAAGCCGTCGGACTTGTAGACGATTGCGAACATGAACACCCTCCAAATACGACGGGGTGGTCGACCCCATTCAAAGCACGCCTTAAACCCTGTCTGAAGCAAGGTTCCAAACATAACTTTAACTCAATTTAGCCACCGTTGCGCAAGCCCCGCCGGATGCTCACTCCCGCCTGCCCCGGACCGGGTGGAATGTTATTCCGGCTACGCCGGTTCCGACCGATTTTGCTTGACTTGATTGACCTTGATCAATCACCCGGTGATTTCTACGGTCAGACTAATCCAATGGCAACGGTGCTTTCCAGACCCGCTCAATATGAGGCTTAGCTTTCTCGGCGGCGCGGGCGAAGTCACAGGGTCATGCACCCTGGTCGAGACCGGCGATGCCCGCTTCCTCGTCGACTGCGGCATGTTCCAGGGGGGGCACGAGGCCTGGGCGAAAAACCTGTCGGCGCTGGATTTCGACCTTCGGCGGCTGGATTTCGTCCTGCTCACGCATGCGCATATCGACCACTCGGGTCTGCTGCCGCGGCTGGCGGCACTGGGCTACGGCGGGCCTATCCACGCGACCAAGACTACGGCCGAACTGCTGGAAGTAATGCTGCTCGACAGCGCGCATTTGCAGGAAAAGGAGGCCGAGTGGCGTTCACGCCACCGCGACGCGAGGCGCCAGCATCCGATGACGCCGCTCTACACGGTGCCCCAGGCGCGTGCCTGCCTCGCGCAGTTGCACCCCGCGGCATACGAAACCGAGTTTCATCCGCACCCCGGCGTCAGCTGCACCTTTCACGACGCGGGCCATATCCTGGGATCGGCCATCATGGATATGCGCGTGCGCACACCCTCTGGCACACGGCGACTGGTTTTTTCCGGCGACCTGGGCCAGGGCGCGGGCGGGATGCTGCCGGCGCCGACCCGGATCGGCAGTGCCGACGCGCTGCTGGTCGAATCGACCTACGGCGACAGACTGCACAAGGCGTCGGAGGAAACGCAGCACGAGTTGGTGCAAGCCATCGGCGGCACGCTGGCCCGTGGAAACGTCGTGATACCTTCTTTCGCCGTCGGCCGCACCCAGGCAGTGCTCTACGCCCTGGCCGATTTGGCGCGCACGGGCCGCCTGCCGCCGCTGCGCGTATTCATCGATTCGCCCATGGCCGAGAAAGCCACGCTGATCACGCGCGCGCACCTGGAGCTGCTCTCACCGCCGATGCGCGACCTCGACGCGTGGATGCGGCGCAATCCCGCTGAACTGCAGCTGCGCTACACCCATGACGTGGCAGACTCGATGGCGCTCAACCAGATCAGAAGCGGCGCCGTCATCATCTCCGCCAGCGGCATGTGTGATGCGGGACGCATCAAACATCATCTTCGCTGGAACCTGCCGCGCCGGGAGTGCGCCGTTCTGATAACAGGCTTCCAGGCCCAGGGGACGCTGGGCCGCCGCCTGGTGGACGGGGCGCGCACCGTGCGCATCTTCAACGACGATATCGCGGTGCGCGCGCAACTGCACACCATAGGCGGACTGTCGGCACACGCCGACCGGAACGACGCTCACGCCATAGCGTAGGCGCGGGACATATCCCCTCGCATTGAAATGAGCTCGGGCCTCGCGCCGGACCGAGTCAGATCTTGTGATCGGCCAACCTTGCCCGGTCGAGGACGCGGATGTTGCGGCCGCTGACGCGTATCAAGCCGGATTGCGACAGTTCGTGCAGGATGCGCGAAAAGTGTTCGCGCGTGATGTTGAGACGCGAAGCGAGCACGCTCTTGCTCGCCGAAAGCTGAATATCCGCAGGCATGTCCTTTGCGGCGTCATCGGGCAGCGCGGCGAGCAAATAGCCGGTGACGCGCTCCGTCGCGCTTTTCATCGTATAGGCTTCGATGTCGACAACCAGGCTGTAGAGCCGCTGCGACATTTCATCCAGCATGCGGCGCGCGAGCTCGGAATTGCGCGCTATCGCCTCCAGCATTGCATCGCTGCGAATGAACAGCAGCAGTGAATCGGCAAGCGCCTCGGCGTAAAGGGTATGGCGCTTGCCCAGGAACATCGCGGCCTCGCCGAAGCTCTGGCCCGGGCCCAGGATTTCGATCACTTTTTCCGCGCCGGCCGGCGCGAGCAGGGCAAGCTTCACCCGGCCGATCACGATGACATGAAATCCGTCGCAAGGATCGTCACGACGATACAGTACCCCACCGGCGGGCACCCGCTGTTCGACGGTGGCGGCACCGATCACCGCGAGTTCGCACTCGTCGAGATCCCGGAACAACGGCAGATTGCGCACAAAATCGATGGTGCCGAAGGAATCCCTGTGAGCGCCCACTCTATCGCCTAATGAGAATCGTTTGCGTGCATGACAATACTTTCCCGCCGTGGCAGCCAGATTACCTCATTCGGCATGCGTGAGCCAGCAACGCGCAGCGTCGCGGCCGGTGCGATCTATCCGCTCGCGGACAGGCCGCGCTGACGGATCAGCGTGTGGATGAGATCCGTGGTCGGCGTGGCGATGCCGACGCGCCGTCCGAACTCGCATACTGCGCCGACGATGGCGTCGGTTTCGATCGGCCGCCCGCGCTCCAGATCCTGCAGCATGGAAACCTTGGCGCTGCCGTTGCGCTTCGCCATCTCCAAGCGCTCGTCTATGCTCACGCCGAAGCTGATGCCGTAGGCCTCGCCCACGCACATGCCTTCTGCCATCACGGTTCGCGTCAGTGCGAGGGTGGCTGGGTTGTTCAGCGCCTGATCCATGCGCGCGGCGGTCAGGGAGCAGATCGGATTGAAGGCGAGATTGCCGACCAGTTTGGCCCAGACGCTTTCGCGTATGCGCTCAACCAGCGGCGCCTCCAGCCCCGCCTGCTCCATCGCCGCGGCCACGCGCATCGCCCGCTCCGACAAGCCGCCGTCCGGCTCGCCCAGGACGAAGCGGCGCCCGCCCGTGTGTGCAATCACGCCGGGCTCCACCACCTCCGCGGAAACCTGCACCACACAGCCGAGGACGCGCGCGCAATCGAAACCGCGCAGCATCGCGCCGTCCGGATCGATGCTGGCGACCGGTTCGCCATCGAACGGCCCGCCCTCCTTGTAGAAATACCACCACGGGATGCCGTTGATCGCCGGGATCACCACCGTCTGCGCATCGAGGAGCGGCGCGAGCCGCGGCAGCATGTCGGCGATGCTGTAGGCTTTGAGCGCGATGAATACGACGTCCTGCGGCCCGAGGCCGTCGACGCTATCGGACGCATTGACCCGCAGCGTCACCGATTCGTTTTTCGAGCGCAGCCTGAGCCCGTCCGAACGCATGGCCGCGAGGTGCGCCCCGCGCGCGACAAAGCTCACCTCCTGCCCGGATTGCGCCAGGCGCGCGCCGAGAAATCCGCCGATCGCCCCGGCGCCGACGATGCAGATCTTCACGCCGGCGCAGCCGCGGCGCGCGGCGCGAAACTTCCGCGATGCCGGCCGGCACTCAGGATTTCACTCCGGCCAGCCGGCTGATCTTCGCCGGATCCACCTTCAAGCGCACCGCTGCTTCGAGGAGCTCGTTCCAAGTGTTCGCGTCCACCGGAATACCCTCGGCGAGGCGCTTCGCGCGCCATTCGCGCTCAGGCTCCCCCGCGAGACGCACCTTGTCGAAGCCGGCGCGCGGCGGCGACGCGGTAACCCAGTCGAGAAATGCGCGGGTCTCGCGCTCGAAACTGGCCGCATCGGCGATCGCCTTCGGATCGAGAACGATGGTGAGCATGCCGTTCAGCACGCGCCGCTCGCCCGTGGCAGGTCCGCCCACGAGCCCGGCCGAGAGCGCGCCGCCGAGCAACTCGCATGCGACGGCCATGCCGTAGCCCTTGTGCTCGCCGAACGCGAGGATAGCGCCAAGCGGGTCGACCACGGCGTAGGCCGGATCGTCGCTGTCCCGGCCCTCGTTGTCGATGATGCGTCCGGGCGGCAGCTTTTCGCGCTTGTTGTGCGCAACGCGCGCCTTGCCCTGCGCGATCACGCTGGTGGCGAAGTCAAGCAGGATGGGATCGCGGCCCGCCACCGGAATGCCGACGGTGAACGGGTTGGTGCCGAAACGCGCGTCGCGGCCGCCGAACGGCGCGACGATGGGACGCGAAATGACGTTGACGAAATGGATGGACACGAAGCCTTCGGCCACCGCCATTTCCGCCCAGGCGCCGATGCGGCACAAGTGGTGTGAATTGCCGAGCGCCATGATGCAGCTGCCGAATTTCTTCGCGCGCTCGATCGCAAGCGTCATCGCCTCGTGCCCCACCACCTGCCCGAATCCGGCCTGTCCGTCGACGCGCAGCAAGGCGCCGCCGTCCATCAGCGTCTTGATGTGCGCGTTCGCCTTCAGGCCGCCCTCGGCCCATGCTTCGGAATAGCGCGGCAGCATGCCGATGCCGTGCGAATCGTGCCCGGTCAAGTTCGCCTGAATCAGGTTGTCGGTCACCAGTTCGACCTCGCGCTGCTCGGAGCCGAATCCCCGCACCAGCTCGCGTATGGCCGCGCCCAGCGGTTCGGCGTGAATAAGGTATGCGTCAGCCATGTGTTCTCCGTAGGTCGGTCGATTGATCATTGGTCCGGCGCAGTTCGGCCTGCCTTTGCGCTGCTTCCGTGCGCGCCCGGCGCGCCAGCACCTCCAGTTGCTGCCTGCCCGGAAGGTATTGCTTCGGCCAGGACGCGCCTTCGATGGCGTAACCCATGGCCGCGTATTCGGCCGCCGCGCGCAGCGTGAAATTCGGATCGGCCAGATGCGGCCGTGCGAGGGCGCACAGGTCGGCGCGACCGGAAGCGACGATGGTGTTCACCTGGTCGGCGCTGGTGATCGCGCCCACGGCGATGGTGGCGATCCCGGCTTCGTTGCGGATCTGCTCCGAGAACACGGTCTGGTACATGCGGCCGTAGACCGGCTTCGACGCCGGATCGGTCTGCCCGGTGGACACGTCGATCAGGTCGCAGCCGTGCGCCTTGAACACCCGCGCGATCTCGACCGCGTCCTGCCCGCTCAACCCTCCTTCGATCCAGTCGGTGGCGGAGATGCGCACGGCCATCGGCCGCTCCTCGGGCCACGCGGCGCGCACCGCATCGAACACCTCCAGCGGAAAACGCAGCCGGTTCGCGAGCGACCCGCCGTATTCGTCCGTGCGCCGGTTGGTGACCGGGGAGATGAAACCCGCCAGAAGATAACCGTGCGCCATATGCAGTTCGAGCATGTCGAAGCCGCAGGCGATGCCCATGCCCGCCGCCGCCACGAACTGGTCGCGCACGCGCTCCATGTCGGCGCGGCCCATTTCGCGCGGGCACTGGCTGTCGGGCAGATAGGCGATGGGCGAGGCGGCGACGACGGGCCAGTTGTCCCGCGGCAGGGGGTGATCCATGTCGTCCCACATGAGCTGCGTCGAGCCCTTGCGTCCGGCATGGCCCAGCTGCAAGCAGACCTTCGCCAAGCTGTTGCGGTGGGCGAAATCGACGATGCGCGTCCACCATTCGGCGTGCTCCGGCGCATACATGCCGGCGCAGCCCGGGGTGATGCGCGCCTCGGGCGAAACGCAGGTCATCTCGGTGTACACCAGACCGGCGCCGCCCAGCGCGCGCGCGCCGTAATGCACCAGGTGCCAGTCGTTGGGCGTGCCGTCCACGGCGGTTGACGAGGCGCATGCCGCGAAGCGTGAACGGCGCGAACATCGGCGGCGCGGTGAAACCCGGCTTCAGCTCTATGCGCTCGGTCTTCGCCACCCCGCCCGCCCACCAGTTATCGACCTCCGCGATGAAACCGGGGTCGCGCAGGCGCAGGTTCTCGTAGGTGATCTGCTTCGAGCGGCTCATCAGCGCGAAATTGAACTGCACCGGGTGCATGTGCCAGAAGCGGCGCACGTTCTCGAAGAACACCAGGCTGACGTTGGCCGAATGCTGGATGCGCTCCGCCTCCTCGCGCCGCGCCGCCTCGTACGCCGGCAGCGCCGCCTTCGGATCGTCGGCGTGCTGCAGCAGCGCCGCGTGCAGCGCGATCGCGTCCTCCATCGCCAGCTTGGTGCCGGAGCCGATGGTGAAATGCGCGGTGTGCGCGGCGTCGCCCAGCAATACGATGTTGTCGTGATGCCAGCTGGCGCAGGCGATGGTGGGGAAGTTGCGCCAGTGCGAGCGGTTGGTGAGCACCTTGCCGCCCCGCAGCTCCTCTGTGAACAAGCGCTCCACGTACGCCGCCGTCGCGCGCTCGTCCTCGATTCCGAGGCCCGACTTGCGGAACGCTTCGTCGGTGGTTTCGACCACCAGGGTGCACTCGCCGCCGGCGTACATATAGGCGTGCAGGTTCCAGATGCCGCACGCGTCTTCGCGAAAACTGTAGGTGAATCCCGGCAGCTGCATCCTGGCGCCGAGCCAGACGAACTTGTTGGTGCGCAGGTCGACCTCGGGCCGGAAATGCTGCCGCAACCCTTCGCGCACGCGGCTGTTGATGCCGTCCGCGGCGACGATCAGGTCGGCGTCGCGGTGCGCGTCCAGGCCCGGGTCCTCGGTTTCGTAGTGGACGGTCGCGCCCAGCGCCGCCGCGCGGCGCTGCAGGATCTGCAGCAAGGCGAGGCGTTTTATGCCGGAGAATCCGTGCCCCGAGGATTTCAGCACGCTGCCGCGGTAATGCGTATAGATGTCGTCCCAGTAGGCGAAGCTCGCGGCGATGTCGCGGTAGGAAGGCTCGTCGGCCAGCCGCAGCTTGGCCAGCGTCTCGTCCGACAGCACGATGCCGAACCCGAACGTATCCTCGGCGCGGTTGCGCTCGGTGACCGTCACTTCTGCCAGGGGGAAACTTTTCTTCGCCAGCACCGAAAAATAGAGCCCGGCAGGTCCGCCGCCGATGATGTCAATTTTCATTGATGGTCTCTCGATTGGGGTCGCATGACATGAACATGCCGGGGAACATGCGGCAGCCGCCGTCTCTGGTCAAACCGGCGTGTCGTCCCCGACTCTGCGGCGGGCGCTGCCGCCGCGTCGCCTTAGCGGTGGAGTCAGCGGTGGATGTAATGCTCGAGTTGGCTGATGATGAATTGCTGTTCGGAAATCACGTCCTTCACCAGATCGCCGATGGAGAGCACGCCCAGCACACGGTCCTTGTCGATGACCGGCAGATGGCGGATGTGCTTTTGCGTCATCAGCGCCATGCATTCCTCGTTGGTCTGCGCCGGTGTAACGCAGAGGACCTGCCGCGTCATGATGTCGCTCACCAGCGTGTCGCCCGATGACTTGCCCTTCAGGGCGACTTTTCTCGCATAGTCGCGCTCCGAAAATATCCCCACCAGTGCGGTGCCCTCCATGACCAGCACGGCGCCGATGTCCTTTTCCGCTAGAAGTTTGAGGGCATCGAGCACCGGTACGTCCGGTTTGATCGAGATTACGCTGCCAGGCTTTTGCGCCAACATTTGCGCGACGGTCTTCATCGGCTCCCCTCCTTCGGAATTTTTGGATTATCGACGACTGCTGCAGAAACTATACACCCTTGGGATATTCTTCATCTCCTGCGTAAGGCTGGTGCCGGGAGGGGGAATCGAACCCCCATGACCGTAAAGTCGCGGGATTTTGAGTCCCGTGCGTCTACCAATTCCGCCATCCCGGCCAGGCGCCCGCAATCGAGCGCGAGGGAGGCGAATTATGCTCTAATTCGCGCTTCCTCTCAATGGAGCCGGCCCCGTAATGCCGCTCACCCTGGAAGATTTCGACTACGCCCTGCCGCAGGAACTGATCGCCCAGTTTCCCGCGACGGAGCGCGCCGCGAGCCGCCTGCTGCGATACGCCGACGGTTTGGCGGACGACAGGCGCTTCGCCGAACTGCCGCGATTCCTGAGCCCGGGCGACCTCCTGATTTTCAACGACACGCGCGTGATCAAGGCCCGGCTCTACGGCACCAAGGCGAGCGGCGGCAGAATAGAGGCACTGGTGGAGCGCATCACCGGGACGCACGAGGCGCTGGTGCAGATGCGCGCCAGCCACGCACCCAAACCAGGCACGCGCCTGTGCTTCGAAAATTCGATAGACGCCGCAGTGCTGGAGCGGCGCGGCGATTTGTACCTGCTGCGCTTTGAGGGCAATGCAGGAATATTGGAGCTGCTCGACCGGCACGGCCGCCTGCCGCTGCCGCCTTACATCACCCACAGCGGGAGCGACGAGGACGCAGCGCGCTATCAGACGGTATACGCGCAGCATCCCGGCGCGGTCGCGGCACCGACGGCGGGGCTGCATTTCGATGAGCCCATGCTGGCGCGGCTGCGCGACATGGGCGTGCAGCTTGCCTGGCTCACGCTGCACGTAGGCGCGGGCACCTTTCAGCCGGTGCGCGCGAACAACCTGGCCGAACACAGAATGCACAGCGAGCTTTACGACATTCCGCGGGCCACGGTGCAGGCGATCGCCGCCGCGCGCGCCGCTGGTCGCACCGTGATCGCGGTCGGCACCACCAGCCTGCGCGCGCTGGAATCCGCCGCGCGCGCGGGCGAGGCTGCAGCAGATGGCGGACTCGCTGCGGGAGCGGGGGAAACCGATCTGTTCATCACCCCCGGTTACGCTTTCCAGGTGGTCGACCGTCTGATCACCAATTTTCACCTGCCCAAGTCGACTTTGCTGATGCTGGTCTCAGCGTTCGCCGGGATGGACGCGATGCGCGCCGCTTATCACCACGCCATCGCCGCACGCTACCGTTTCTTTTCCTACGGCGACGCCATGCTGATTGATAGAATGCCCCGATGAAATTCACCCTGCATTGCCGCGACGGCGGCGCCCGCCGCGGCACGCCCGAGCTAGTCCACGGACGACTCGAGACGCCCGCCTTCATGCCTGTGGGCACCTACGGCACCGTGAAGGCGATGAGTCCGGAGGAACTGCACGGTATAGGCGCGGAAATCGTGCTCGGCAATACCTTCCATCTGTGGCTGCGCCCGGGTCTGGAGGTGATAGCAGCGCACGGCGGGCTGCACCGATTCATGGGCTGGGACAGCCCCATCCTCACCGACTCCGGCGGCTTCCAGGTGTTCAGCCTGGGCGCCCTGCGCAAGATTTCCGAGGAGGGCGTGAAGTTCGCCTCGCCCGTCAACGGCGACCGGCTGATGCTGACGCCGGAAGAATCGATGCGCATCCAGCGCGTGCTCGATGCCGACATCGCCATGATCTTCGACGAATGCACGCCCTACCCCGCCGACGAACGCGAGGCGGGCGAGTCGATGCGCCTGTCGCTGCGCTGGGCGGAGCGCAGCAAAAAAGCCCACGAAGGCAATTCCAATGCCTTGTTCGGCATTGTCCAGGGCGGCATGCACGAGCATCTGCGCGACGAATCGCTGGCAGAATTGCGGCGCATCGGTTTCAACGGCTACGCCATCGGCGGGCTGTCGGTGGGCGAGCCCAAGGAAGACATGCGCCGCATACTCGCCCATACCGCGCCGCAACTGCCGGCGGACAAGCCGCGCTATCTCATGGGCGTGGGCACGCCGGAGGACCTGGTCGAAGCGGTCACGGCCGGCATCGACATGTTCGACTGCGTGCTGCCGACGCGCAACGCGCGCAACGGCTGGCTGTTCACCCGCTTCGGCGACATCAAGATCAAGAACGCGGTCCATCGAAACGATACCCGGCCGCTGGATATGACTTGTGGCTGCTACTGCTGCACCCATTTCAGCCGCGCCTACCTGCACCACCTGCACCGCGTGAACGAGATCCTGGGGGCGCGCCTCAATACGGTACACAACCTCTTCTATTATCTGACGCTGATGCGCGAACTGCGCGCCGCGATCGAAGCCGGCGAACTCGGCGACTTTACCGCCCGTTTTCACGCACAGCGCAGAAGCGGCGCGATCACCCCTGCGCCCCGGGCCACCCTCCCTTCCTCGGAGGAGTGAGGGCAATCCCCTGGCCGGAAAGGGGAAAGAACCAGGCTCCGGACACCCCAATACTGGTATAATTTTCGGCTGTTCCGATCGAAAAATGGAGTTACCAGTGCTGATTTCTTCCGCGCACGCCCAGACGGCTTCAGGCCTCGCCGGTGTCATGTCCGGCGAAGGGTTGATGGGCCTTCTGCCCATCATCATGATGTTCGCGCTGCTGTACTTTCTCATGATCCGCCCGCAGATGAAGCGCGCCAAGGAACTCAAGGCGATGACGGACGCACTGCAGAAAGGCGACGAGGTGATTACGGCCGCAGGCATGGTGGGAAGAATCACCAAGGTCGGCGAAACCTATATCAGCCTGGAAATAGCCTCCGGCACCGAGATCCAGATGCAAAAGGCCGCAGTGCAGACGCTCTTGCCCAAGGGCTCGATCAAGGCGATGTCTTGAAGAAACTCTCACCGGGCGCCGGACATGCGCACCCGGATTTCTCCCTAATGCCGGTTGCGCCGAACCTCCTGACCGAACTCCTATGAACCGCTATCCCCTCTGGACCTACGTCCTCATTGCCTGCGCGTTGCTGATCGGGCTGACCTACACCCTGCCGAATTTTTTCGGCGAGGCACCGGCGGTCCAGGTGTCCAGCGTCAAGGCCACGGTCAAAGTCGACACCGAGTTGCTCGCGCGCGTCGAAGCTGCGCTCAAGGGGGCCAGCATCGTCAGCCAGGGCACCTTCATCGACCCCAACAGCGTCAAGGTCCGCCTTGCCGACACGGATACGCAGCTGAAGGCGAAAGACATTCTGAGCCAGAGCCTGAACCCCGACCGCGACAATCCCTCCTACATCGTCGCGCTCAACCTGCTTTCTTCTTCGCCCACCTGGCTCACCTCCATCCACGCCCTGCCCATGTACCTTGGCCTGGACCTGCGCGGCGGCGTGCACTTCATGCTGCAGGTGGACATGAAAGCGGCGCTGACCAAGCGGCTGGAAAACCTGACCGGGGACATCCGCACCCAGTTGCGCGACAAAAGCATCCGCCACTCCGGCATCAGCCGCGAAGGCAGCAATATCCTGGTCAAATTCAAGGATGCAGAGACGCGCACCAAAGCGCGCAAACTGCTCGAGGACAATCAGCAGGACCTCATGTTCACCGATCAGGACATGGCGGGCGACGAATTCCGTCTGACGGCTTCGATCAAGCCCGAGGCGGTGAAGCGCACGCAGGAATCGGCGCTGAAGCAGAACATCACTACCCTGGGCAACCGCATCAACGAACTGGGCGTGTCCGAACCCATCATCCAGCAGCAGGGCGCCGACCGCGTGGTGGTGCAACTGCCGGGCGTGCAGGACACGGCCAAGGCGAAGGAAATCCTCGGCCGCACCGCGACCCTGGAAATCCGCATGGTCGACGAGGAGAACAGCAACCCGGCGACGCTGGTGGCCGCGCAGCAGGGCCAGGTGCCGTTCGGCACCGAACTCTACACCGAGCGCGGCGGTTCGCCACTGCTGGTGAAAAAGCAGGTCGTGCTGACCGGCGACCGCCTGACCGACGCCCAGCCCGGGTTTGACGGCCAGACCCACGAGCCTGCGGTGCACCTGACGCTCGACGCCCCGGGCGCGCGCATCTTCAAGGATGTGACGCGCGAGAGCGTCGGCAAGCGCATGGCCATTCTGCTGATCGAAAAAGGCAAGGGCGAAGTCATCACCGCACCGGTCATCCGCAGCGAAATCGGCGGCGGACGCGTGCAGATCAGCGGGCGCATGAGTTCCAGGGAAGCGGCGGATGTGGCGCTGCTGCTGCGCGCCGGGTCGCTGGCCGCGCCGATGGAGATCATCGAAGAGCGCACCGTGGGCCCGAGCCTGGGCGCAGACAACATCAGCAAGGGCTTTCATTCCACGCTCTGGGGCTTCACCGCGATCGCCATATTCATGAGCATCTACTACGCGGCGTTCGGGTTCATTTCCGTGCTCGCGCTCTCCTCCAACCTGCTCTTGCTGGTGGCGATCCTGTCGCTGCTGCAGGCGACCCTGACCCTGCCCGGCATCGCGGCGATCGCGCTCACCCTTGGCATGGCGATCGACGCCAACGTGCTGATCAACGAGCGCATCCGCGAAGAAATGCGCAACGGCGCCACGCCGCAGGCGGCGATACACGCCGGCTACGAGCGCGCCTTCGGCACCATTCTCGATTCCAACGTGACCACGCTGATCGCGGGCCTCGCGCTGTTGATCTTCGGTTCCGGACCGATCCGCGGCTTCGCCGTGGTGCACTGCCTGGGCATCCTGACTTCGATATTCAGCTCGGTGGTGATTTCGCGTGCGGTGGTCAATCTGACCTACGGCTCGCGCCGCAGGCTGGACAAGCTGGCAATCGGCAATACGTCGTGGAAATAGACAAGGCGGACTATTAATAATGGAATTCTTCAAGATCCGCAAAGACATCCCGTTCATGCGCCATGCGCTGGTGTTCAACCTCATTTCGTTGTTCACCTTCCTGCTGGCGGTGTTCTTCCTCGCGACCAAGGGCCTGCACTATTCGGTCGAATTTACCGGCGGCACGGTGATCGAAGTCGCGTACGACCATGCGGCGGAGATCCAGAAAATCCGCGGTGCGCTGGACCAGGCGGGCTACGTCGACACCTCGGTGCAGAACTTCGGCTCCTCGCGCGACGTGCTGATACGCATGCCGCTGAAGCAGGGCCAGTCGAGCGCCGAACTGTCGAAGAAGGTCATGGACACCCTTTCGGCCGAAGACAAGACGGTGCAGCTGCGGCGGGTGGAATTCGTCGGCCCTCAGGTGGGCAAGGAACTGGCGGAGAACGGCGCCCTCGCCCTCGTGATCGTCTGCCTCGGCATCATGGCCTATCTGGCGCTGCGCTTCGAATGGCGCTTCGCCGTGGCCGCGATCGTCGCCAACCTGCATGACGTCATCATCATTCTCGGCTGCTTCGCCCTGTTCCAGTGGGAGTTTTCGCTGCCGGTGCTGGCGGCGGTGCTGGCCGTGCTCGGCTACTCGGTGAACGAGTCGGTGGTCATCGCCGACCGGGTGCGCGAGAATTTCCGCAAGATGCGCAAGGCCTCGGTCACCCAGATCATCGACAACGCGATCACCAGCACCATCTCCCGCACCATCATCACCCACGGCTGCACCCAGGCGATGGTGCTGTCGATGCTGCTGTTCGGCGGTGCCGCGCTGTATTACTTCGCGCTGGCGTTGACCATCGGCATTCTGTTCGGCATCTATTCCTCGGTGCTGGTCATGGCGCCGATCGTGAAATGGCTGGGCGTGTCGCGCGAGCAGTTCATCCGCCCGCCGAAGAAGGACAAGGAGGAAGCGGTCGTCTGATCGGCTTGACCGGCTGACGCCGACCGCCCCGCATCCGCAGGAGGCCAAGGATGAACAGAATACTCGTGTGGGACCTGCCGCTGCGGCTGTTCCACTGGCTGCTGGTGCTGCTGGTGGTCACCTCCTTCGTCAGCGCCAAGATCGGCGGCAACGCCATGCAGCTCCACATGCTGAGCGGTTACACCGTGCTCGCATTGCTGCTGTTCCGCATCCTTTGGGGCTTCCTCGGCGGCACCCACGCGCGCTTCGCTTCCTTCGTTCGCGGACCCGCTTCGGTCATCGCTTACCTGCGCGGGCACGGCGCGGAACGGCACCTCGGTCACAATCCCGCGGGCGCCTGGTCGGTGATCTTCATGCTGGCGGCGCTGCTGCTGCAGGCCGCCACGGGCCTCTTCGCGAATGACGACATCTCCACCGAAGGCCCGCTGGCGAAACTGGTGAGCAAAGCCTTGAGCGACCGCATCACCGGCGTGCACCATCTGAACGTGAAGTTGCTGCTTGCCCTGATCGGCCTGCACCTGTCGGCTATAGTCTTCTACCTCGTGCACAAGCGCGAAAATCTGGTGAAGCCGATGATCACCGGCTTCAAGGAGGCGGCGGGCGGCCTCGGGGAAGGCATGCAGAAACAGGGGAAGGTCTGGCTGGCGGCGGTGTTGCTGGCGATTTGCGCCTGTTGCGTCTATCTGCTGCTCAAGATTCCGGCGGCATAAAAAAACCGGGGCTGGCCCCGGCTTTTTGCAGGTGAAATCGGTTCCTATTCTTTCCGATAGGCGTCGTGGCAGCCCTTGCATGCCTTGCCGACCTCGCCGAACTGCGCCTTGACCGCGTTCAGGTCCCCGCCTTTTGCGGCCTGGGAGAGTTTGCTCATTTCCTGCTCCATTTTCTCCCCCGCCGCTTTGAATTTCGCCGCATCGCTCCAGATCTCGGGTTTGGCGCGCGTGTCGCCTTTGTCCGATCCGGCCACGAAACCGGCCCAGGGCAGCTTCGACATCTGCTCGGCAATGGCGACGTTTTTGGCGACTTCGTCCTTGTCGTACGGACGCTCGCCCTTGACCACAGGGCCGAGGCGGCCGAAATGCTGGGACATGACGAACAGTGCATTCTTGCGGTATTTGACCGCGTCCTCAACCTTGCCGAAAGGGGCCTGTGCCTGCGCGGCGCCGGCGAAACCCGCCATGAGAGCCAAACCGAGGAACATCTTCAACAGTGAATGCATGAAATCTCCTTCTGTAAGTTGTCTTGAAGGCCGGAATGGCCATTTTTCAAGCGGTCGGAGTGTACCCGACTTGGGCTGGCCTGGCATAGAGGCGGATCCAACCGATTCCAGGCCAAGCTTGCAGCGGCAAACAGCCCACGCGCCCGGCTTATTCCAGGCATCCGCAAGAAATCTGCGAACGCGCCGATCCGGGGCGCGCTAGATGCGCCTGGCCAGCTCCGCCGCCTTGCCGGTGTAGGTCCAGGGCGCGAGTTCGAGCAGTCGCTGGCGCTCCGCCTCGGGGATGGCGAGCTGCACTATGAATTGCTGCAGCGATTCGCGTGTGATTCCCTTGCCCCGCGTGAGCGCCTTCAACTGCTCGTAGGGTTCGGGCAGTCCGTAGCGGCGCATGACCGTCTGCACCGCCTCGGCCAGCACTTCCCAGGTCACCTCCAGGTCGGCGCGCAAAGCGGCCGGGTTGGCTTCCAGTTTGTTCAAACCCTTGAGGCAGGAAACGTAACCGAGCAGGCTGTAACCGAGCGCGACACCCACGTTGCGCAGCACGGTCGAATCGGTCAGGTCGCGCTGCCAGCGCGACAGCGGCAGCTTGTCCGAAAGATGGCGCAGCACCGCGTTGGCCAGGCCCAGGTTGCCCTCCGAGTTCTCGAAATCGATCGGGTTCACCTTGTGCGGCATGGTCGAGGAGCCGACTTCCCCCGCGATCACTCTCTGCTTGAAATAGCCGAGCGAGACGTAGCCCCAGATGTCGCGGTCCAGGTCGATCAGGATGGTATTGGCGCGCGCGCAGGCGTCGAACACATCGGCAAGCGCGTCGTGCGGTTCGATCTGGGTGGTGTAGGGATTGAATTCCAGCCCCAGCGCCTCGACGAACTTGCGCGCGAATCCTTCCCAATCGACGGCGGGATAAGCGGCAAGGTGCGCGTTGTAATTGCCGACCGCGCCGTTGATCTTGCCCTTCAGGCGCACCGCGGCGATGCGCGCGCGCGCGCGCTCCAACCGATGCACCACATTGGCCATCTCTTTGCCCAGCGTGGTGGGCGTCGCCGGCTGCCCATGCGTGCGCGCGAGCATGGGGACATCGGCGAACTCGTGCGCCATGCCGCGCAACTTGGCGATGATGCCATCGATCGCCGGCAGCAGAACCTTGTCGCGCGCCTCGGTGACCATCAGCGCATGTGAAAGGTTGTTGATGTCCTCGGAAGTGCAGGCGAAGTGAATGAATTCGGATGCGGCCGCCACCTCTGCCTGCCCGGCGAAGCGCTCCTTCAGCCAGTATTCGATCGCCTTGACGTCATGGTTGGTGCGCGACTCGATTTCCTTGACGCGCGCCGCATCGGCTTCGGTGAAATCCGCCACCGGCTGCCGTAACCCGGCCACCGCCGCCGCGGAGAACGGCCGCACTTCGGCCACGGCAGGCTCTTGCGCCAGCGCGATCAGCCATTCGATTTCGACCCGCACTCGGTAGCGGATCAGCGCCGCTTCGCTGCAATACTCCGCGAGCGGAGCAAGTTGCTTGTGATAGCGCCCGTCGAGGGGGGAGAGTGCGCTGAGTGGAGTAGGCATTTTGCAGTCTTTGACAGTTGCAAATTGAGGTTCATTTTATCATGCACTTCTAGAGTGCGATGCGGCGTCGGTGCTATAATCTGACGAGATCACGATTACTCGCGGCAACTCCCCCCGATGAAATTAATAGGTTCCCTGACCAGCCCCTTTGTGCGCAAGGCACGCATTGTGCTGGCCGAAAAGAAGATCGAATACACCTTCGAACTGGAGAATCCCTGGGACGCAAAGTCCAGGGTGCCCGACGCAAATCCGCTGGGAAAGGTGCCGGTACTGGTGCTCGAAGACGACAGTACCCTGTTCGATTCGCGCGTGATCGTCGAATTCCTGGACAGGTTGTCCCCGCTCAACAAGCTGATCCCCACCGATAACCGCGAGAAGATCGAAGTCAAACGCTGGGAAGCGCTCGCCGACGGCGTGCTCGACGCCGCCGTGGCGGTGGTACTGGAACGCCGCCGCCCGTCCAAGCAGCGCAGCGAACCGACAATCAAGCGCCAGCTGGAAAAGATCGAGCGTGCTCTGGCCGTGATGTCCAGGGACCTCGGCGACAAGCCCTGGTGCACCGGCAACTCGTTCACTCTCGCCGACATCGCTTTCGGCGTTGCGCTCGGCTATCTGGACTTCCGCCACGGCTCCTATGACTGGCGCGTCCTGCATGCAAATCTGGCGAAACTCGCCGCGAAGCTGGCGGAACGCCCCTCGTTCGCCGATACGGTGCCGCACGAAGCGCCGGCGGCCGACGCCAAACCGAAAAAATAGCGGGCAATCGCAGCGCTCCGCTGCCGACCGCCTAGTCGGGCTTCACGGCTATTCTGCCGCTGCCCAGGAACAGCAGCGCCAGCCCCGTCAGCAGGTAAAAGCCTTGCAGTTCCAGTGCCCAACCGCCGGTCTTGGTCAGGGCAAGCAACTGTGCCGGGTGAGCCAGGAGCACTGCGAATACCATGTTGATCACGACGATCAATCCGCCTATGCGCGAATAGATGCCGAGAATGATCAGGATCGGAGCGAGCACTTCGCCGATGAATACACCGTAGGCGAGATAAGTCGGCAAGCCCGCAGCCGCAAGGAGGCCGCTCATCGTCTCCAATGTCCGCGCCGGATTCATCAGCTTTGAAATTCCGTGAAACGCCATCAGCACCCCGAGCGTCAGGCGCAGCACCAGCTTTCCGAATGCATCACTATTGAATGGGTTGTTCATGTATTTTTCTCCAGATTCTTCGAGCTAAATTCTGCCAGGACCATTCCATTCTAGCCGTTACAAACGATTCTTCATAAAACCGTCTTATGCCGAGCGAGCGTTGCATGCTCATTGAATCACGCCGCCCCCGAGACACACCTCCCCCTGATACAGCACCGCCGACTGGCCGGGCGTCACCGCCCATTGCGGCTGCTCGAATACCAATTCGAGGGCGTCGTTCTCCAAGCGGTCGATGCGGCAGGGCGAGTCTGCCTGGCGATAGCGCGTCTTGGCGGCGTAATCGCCCCCGATAGCGGGCGCGCTGCCGCCGACCCATGACAAGTCTGCCGCGAGCAGCCTGTCCTTCTGCAACAGCGGATGCTCGTGCCCACTGACCACGACGAGTTCGTTTCGCGCCAGGTCCTTGCCTGCCACGTACCAGGCCTCGCCTTCGGCGCCCGCGCCTTTGACGCCGCCTATGCCCACCCCTTTTCTCTGCCCGATGGTGTAGAACGCGAGCCCGACGTGCCTGCCGATCACCTTGCCATCGGGGGTGCGTATCTCACCAGGTTCGTGCGGCAGGTAACGGTTGAGAAATTCGCGGAACGGGCGCTCGCCGATGAAGCAGATGCCGGTCGAATCCTTCTTCGCGTGCACCGGCAGGCCCGCGTCCTTCGCGATCCTGCGCACCTCCGCCTTCTTCATTTGAGCCAGCGGAAACCAGGTGCGCGCCAGCTGCGCCTGCGTCAGACGGTGCAGAAAGTAGCTCTGGTCCTTGCCCGTGTCCGCCGCCTTGAGCAGTTCGAAGCGCCCCGCGCTGTCTCCCTCCCGGACTTGGCGCACGCCGGCATAGTGACCGGTGGCGATGCGCTCCGCGCCGAGCGCGATGGCATGATCGAGAAACGCCTTGAACTTGATTTCCGCGTTGCACAGCACGTCGGGATTGGGTGTGCGCCCGGCCCGATATTCGGCGAGAAACGCGCTGAACACGCGTTCCTTGTACTCGGCGGCGAAATTCACCGCCTCGAGTTCGACACCGATCACGTCGGCGACCGCGGCGCAGTCGATCAAATCCTGGCGGGTGGAGCAGTATTCGTCATCGTCGTCGTCTTCCCAGTTCTTCATGAACAGGCCGACGACCTCGAAGCCCGCGCGCTTGAGCAACAATGCCACCACCGAGGAATCCACCCCGCCGGACATGCCGACGACGACCTTTTGCCGGGTGATTTTCTCAGACGCCATCGGAAATCCTGCCGTAATGCCACGCCTCTATCGGCACCACGATCGCCGGCCGGCCGTTGTCGACGTACCAGCTGTCGACGGCGTAGACGCGCTTGGCCTGCTTGTCGCCGATGCGCGCGGCCCAGTGCACCGCCACCAGGAAACGAACGCGCCTGACCGGCTCCAGCACCTCGTGATACTTGAGCCAGCCGTGCACGTCGAGCAGGTTGAGGAAGGTATGGGTGTTCGCCGAGTGGTCGATGCAATCCATCTGCCCGTCCTCGCCGCTGTCTCCAAAATTTCCGCCCTTGTCGCGCCATACGGGCGTCTGCTCGCCCGCGATCGCGTACATGCGGCCCATCACCACGGAAATCGCCTTGCGCTCTGCCGCGGCGTCGGCGGCGTCGGCAAGAAGCTTCTGCAACGGGGCAAGTTGAGCTTCGCTGAAATTGACTTTCGCCTTGACGTAACAACCGTAGTTGTAGCAGATCGTGACTTCGTCCGCGCGCGCGGCGGGAACTACCCAGGCGCACAAGGCCATCACGACAGATGAAAGGACGCCCCCCCTATGCATAGTCGGTCAGCAGTTCCAGCGCGTGGCGCCGGCCGGCAAGGTAGTCCTCCATGCAGCGCAGCACCAGCGGGGTGCGATGACGCTCGCTCGTCGCACGGATTTCTTCCGCGTCCATCCATACCGCGCGCAGAATGCCCGCATCGAGCTCACGTACGGGCTCGTGCGCCCCGAGTTCGCCGCAGAACGCGAACCGCAGGTAGCTCACTTCGGGCCCTGCCGGCCGCTTCGGTTTGCTCCAGCGGTAAATCCCGACCAGCGCCGCCGGCCGGAAATGCCACGCCGACTCTTCCAGCACCTCGCGCGCGCAGCCTTGCACCAGCGACTCGCGCGCCTCCAGATGCCCGGCCGGCTGGTTGAACAAGATCCGGCCTTCGTCCTCTTCCTCCACCAGCAGGAACTGCCCGCCGCGCTCTATCACCGCGGCCACCGTGACCCTGGGTCGGGCGAGCATGGTGCTTCAGCGCGTGTTCTTGCGGATGAAATCCGCCATGCGCGCGACGCCGTCCTCGATCGCCTTGTTGGACGCGGCATAGGAAAAGCGGATGTGCTGCCCTTCGTCCGGCACGCGCGCGCCGAAGTGGATGTCGGCCAGCACCGCCACGCCGGCTTCGTTCAGCAGGCGCTTGCGCAATTCTTCCGAGTCCTTCGCGCCTGTCATGCGGCAGGCCTCGGTGACATTGGGCCAGGCGTAGAACGCGCCGCCGGGCAGCTTGCAGGTCACGCCCGGCACCCGGTTCAAAAGCCCCACGATGAGGTCGCGCCGCGCGAGAAAGCTCGCGCGCATTTTGCGCGGCTCTTCCTGCGAGCCGTTGAGTGCCTCGACCGCAGCCCACTGGCTGATGTGCGAGGCGCAGGAATCGGTGTTGGTCACCCAGCGCACGAACTGCGGCGCGAGAACGGGGCTGGAGGCGTAACCGATGCGCCATCCGGTCATGGCCCAAGTCTTGGATGCGCCGTCCGAAATGATGGTGCGCTCGTACATCCCCGGGAGCGAGGCGATGGATGCGAACTCGCCCTGATAAAGCAGGCGCGAGTAGATCTCGTCGGCGTAGATCCAGATGTCCGGGTGCCGGCGCAGCACCGCCGCGATCTCCTCCAGGTCTTTCTTCGTCAGGATGCCGCCGGTCGGATTCTGCGGGGAATTGAGTATCAGGAGTTTCGTCTTCGGCGTGATCCTGGCCTCGAGATCCGCCGGGTCGAAAGCGAAATCGCGCGCCTCGCGCAGATACAGCGGCACCGGCACCGCGCCGCAGGCGAGAATCTGCGATTCATAGATCGGGAAACCGGGATTAGGGTAGATCACCTCGTCGCCGACGCCGTAATCGGTGGTGCACAGGATGGTGTAGGCGATGAACGGCTTCGCCCCGGCGCCGACCACCACATGCTCAGGGTCGATGGAAAGGCCGCGCAGCCCCCCCATGTCCTTCGCTGCGGCGGCGCGCAGTTCCGGGATGCCGGCCGATGGCGTATAGCCGTGGCGGCCTTCGCGTATCGCCTTGACCGCCGCGTCCTGGATGTTGAGCGGCGTGTGAAAGTCGGGCTGGCCGATGCAGAACGAAATGACGTCTCGTCCCTGGCGGATGAGTTCGTTCACCTCGGCGAGCACGACAAAGGCATTCTCGGTGCCGAGGTCGGAGGTGCGGCGGCTGATCTTGGGCATGATGCGCTGTCACTATTGGAAAAAAAGGCATTCTAGCCTATGCAGCCGGCACCCTGCCGCTCTAAAATCACGCGTCCATGAAACTCGGGGAACCGGATGCTCATCAACTGCGCCGCATACCAGGACGGCCGTAAGCTCGCCGACATCAAGCCTGAGGAAATCAGCGACTACGTCGGCCGGCCCGACTGCTTTGTCTGGGTGGCGCTCTTCAATCCCGATCCGGCGGAACTGTCGCAAATGCAGCAGGAATTCGGCCTGCACGAACTGGCCGTCGAGGATGCGCGCCACGGCCATCAGCGCCCCAAGATCGAGGAATACGGTGACTCGCTGTTCGCCGTGCTGCACACGGTCGACGCCGAGGGCGGCGACATGGAGATAGGGGAAGTCGACGTCTTCGTCGGCCCGAATTACCTGCTTTCGGTGCGCAGCCGCACCGAGCATGGTTTCGCCAACGTGCGCGCGCGCTGCGAGCGCGAGCCGCACCTGCTGCGGCAGGGCTCCGGCTTCGTCTTCTACGCGCTGATGGACGCCATCGTCGACCGCTACTTTCCGGTGCTGGACGCGTTGGAGGAAAAGCTGGAAGCGGTGGAGGCGCTGATCTTTTCGGGCAACTCCGCGCGCTCCAACATCGAGTCGCTGTACCAGTTGAAGCAGAAACTGATGACGCTCAAGCACGCGGCCGGACCGCTGCTCGAAGCCTCGGGCAAGCTGCACGGCGGCAGGGTGCCGCAGGTCTGCGCCGGGACGCAGGATTACTATCGCGACGTCTACGACCACCTGATCCGCATCAACCAGTCCATCGACAGCCTTCGCGACATGGTGACCACTGCGATCTCGGTCAATCTGTCGCTGATCACCTTGCAGGAAAACGAGACCACCAGGCGCATCGCGGCCTATGCCGCGCTGGTGGCGGTGCCGACCATGATCGCCGGCGTCTACGGCATGAACTTCAAGAACATGCCCGAGCTTTCGTGGGAATTCGGCTATCCGCTCGCGCTCTCCATCATGGCAGTCCTGGACGGCGTGCTGTTTTACCGACTGCGCAAGGCGGGCTGGCTCTAGGGTCTGTTGACATTCACCGCATGTGTCGCGCGCTGCCCCTAGCGCAGGCACGCGGTTGAACCCGCGCCCCACCGCGGGACGGGGCCACGACCCCGGTGCGCACCCGCTGCCGGCGCCGCCGGCAAACGGAAAACTGGAAATGGGGTCGAAAAGTCCGTTTGTTCCCGCCATCGCCAAGACTGCATAGGAATGCACAATTGCCTACGGTGGAGGTGCGATTGCCTCTGCCCCGGCTTTTCGGGCTTCCGGCATAGGCTTGCGGCAGGCCTGTTTCTGTTTTGACGTGCCGATTGCAATGGTGCCGTCTTACTTAATGGACAGGGAATCATGAACATTTCGAACTTGAAGATCGGCGTCCGTCTCGGGATGGGCTTTGCGGTCCTGGTGCTGGTGCTGCTCGGTTCTGCGGTCGTTGGCGTGACGCGCCTTGCCGACATGAACGACAGGACAGAGGCGATCACCACGGACAAGGTGCCCAAACTGCTCTGGGCGCTGGCGATCAACGATGCCATCAACGAGATCGGGAAGTCCAGCTATGGGCTGCTCCTGGCGCCGGACGCGGCGTTTGCGGAGAAGCAAAAAACAGAAATCGCCGAAGCGCAGAAGCGGATTGCGGAACACACCGCCAAGTTGGGGCAAACGGTCAAGTCGCCCAAGGGCAAGGAGATCTATCAGGCGATGAAGTCAGCGGAGGGCGCCTTTGCGGCCGCGGTCAGTGAAGCGATCAAAATGCAGGCCGACGGCAAGAACAAGGAGTCGTTCAATTTGATGGTCACCAAGGTGCGCGACGCACGCTACGCATTGAAGGCCAATGCCGACGCCATGATCGCGTGGCAGAACAGCGGCGTCCAACAGGAAGTGAAGAATGCTGCGCAGACGTACAAAGACGCGCGCAGCCTGTTGTTTGCAACGGCCGCGCTGGCCGTCTTGCTCGCCCTGGTGATCGGCTGGTGGTCGGTGCGCTCAATCACCCGGCCGCTGGCGCAGGCGGTGGCGGTGGCCGATGCGATCGCCGCCGGCAGGCTGGACAACGACATTCAGACCAGGGCGCGCGACGAAACCGGGATGCTGCTGGTTTCGCTGAAGACAATGCAGAACAATCTGCTGCAGCGCATTGAGGCCGACGCGAAGATTGCGGCGGAGAACCTGCGGGTGAAGAACGCGCTGGACCGCGTCACTTCGTGCGTGATGATTACAGACGTGAGCGGCAAGGTCGTCTACATGAACGAAGCGGTGAACCAGATGCTGCGCAACGGCGAGGCCGATATACGCAAGCAGCTGCCCAATTTCAATGCGGCGACGGTGACCGGTTCCAACGTGGACGTGTTTCACAAGAATCCGGCGATGCAAAGAGGCTTGCTCTCCGGACTGGCGGGGACCCACAAGGCGTCGATCGTGGTGGGCGGGCGCAGCTACAACCTGACCGCGGTGCCGGTGATCGACGAGAAGGGCCAGCGCCTTGGCACGGCGGTGGAGTGGGTGGATCGCACGGCGGAGGTGGCTGCCGAAGGCGAGGTGGCCGGCCTGGTGCAAGCGGCCAACGAGGGCGATTTCAGCCGGCGGATCACGGTGGAGGGCAAGGAAGGCTTTCTGAAGGTGCTGGCCGAGGGCATCAATGGTTTGATGGAAACGAGCTCGGTCGGCCTGAACGAGGTGGTGCGCGTCCTCGGTGCGCTGGCCAAGGGCGACCTGACCGAGAAAATAACCAACGATTACAAGGGCACCTTCGGCCGCCTCAAGGACGACTCGAACACGACGGTGGACAAGCTGACCGAGATCGTCACCCAGATCAAGGAGTCGACCGAGTCGATCAATGTGGCCGCGAAAGAGATCGCCTCTGGGAATACGGACCTATCGAGCCGCACCGAGGAGCAGGCCTCGAGTCTCGAGGAAACGGCCTCGAGCATGGAGGAACTGACCGGCACGGTGAAGCAGAACGCGGACAACGCGCGGCAGGCGAACCAGCTCGCTGCGGGCGCATCGGAGGTGGCGGTGAAGGGCGGCGTCGTGGTCGGGCAGGTGGTGACGACGATGAACTCGATCAACGACAGCTCGAAGAAGATCGTGGACATCATCAGCGTGATCGACGGCATCGCCTTCCAGACCAACATCCTCGCCTTGAACGCGGCGGTGGAAGCGGCGCGCGCCGGGGAGCAGGGCCGGGGCTTTGCCGTGGTGGCGACCGAAGTGCGCAACCTTGCGCAAAGAAGCGCGGCGGCGGCGAAGGAAATCAAGGGCTTGATCAACGACTCGGTGGAGAAGGTGGGGACGGGCAGCCGGCTCGTGGACGAAGCCGGAAAGACGATGCAGGAGATCGTGGAGTCGGTGAAGCGGGTGACCGACATCATGGCCGAGATCGCGGCGGCGAGCCACGAACAGAGCTCGGGCATCGAGCAGGTGAACACGGCGATCACGCAGATGGACGAGGTGACGCAGCAGAACGCCGCGCTGGTCGAAGAAGCGGCGGCGGCGGCCGAGAGCATGGAAGAGCAGGCGGGGAATCTGGCCGGTGCGGTGGCGATCTTCAAGTTTGGCGCACAGGCCGGACGATCGGCAGCGCAAAAGGCGGCGATGCCGGCTGTGCTCGGGGACAGTTCCGCCCACAGGAAGCCGCTGGTCGCGGTTCAGCGTACTTCGCACAAGCCCTCGCCGGCCAAGGGCAAGCCCCCCAAGGCCTCCGGTAGCGGCGAAGAGTGGACGGAATTCTAGAACAAGGACCGGGCCGCGCCGCTCTGCGCTAACCGGCTTTCGCCAATACCGCCTGCAGCAGCACGTTGCAGCCGGCGGCGAGATCGCCGGGCGTCGCATTCTCGATTTCGTTGTGGCTGATGCCGCCCTCGCAGGGCACGAATATCATCGCCGTGGGCGCCACTCGGGCGATATACACCGCGTCGTGGCCGGCGCCGCTGACGATGTCCATGTGGCCGTAGCCCAGCCGCTCCGCCCCGGCGCGCACCGCGGAGACGCAACTCTGCTCGAAATGGCAGGGCGCGAAGAATACGGTCTGAACGATGCCTATCTCCAGGCCCTGCTCTTTTGCGACCCGTGCCGCAGCCTCGCGCAATCCCAGCTCCATGCGGTCGAGGCCGGTGATGTCCGTGTCGCGTAAATCCACTGAAAACACGGTTTCGCCCGGCACCACGTTGCGCGAATTGGGCCGGTTCATGATCATGCCCACCGTGCCGCGCGAATGCTCGTTCGCCTTGGCCAGCCGGTTGACCTCCTGTATCAGATAGCTCGCGCCCAGCAGCGCATCGCGCCGCAGGTTCATGGGGGTGGGGCCTGCGTGCGAATCCATGCCGGTGACAGTCACGTCGAACCAGCGCTGACCGAGCGCGCCCGTCACCACGCCGACGGTCTTGCCGGTGTTTTCCAGTATCGGGCCCTGCTCGATGTGCGCCTCGAAATAGGCGCCGAGTTTGCGCCCGCCGACCGGTGCCGGGCCGGCGTAGCCGATCGAATCCAGCGCGTCGCCGAAGGAAATCCCGTCGGCATCGCGGGCGGCGCGGATTTCCCCCACCGTGTGTACGCCGGCAAACGCACCCGAAGCGCCCATCACCGGCAGAAAGCGCGTGCCTTCCTCATTGGTCCATACCGCGACTTCGAAGGGCGCATCGGTCTCGACACCGTGGTCGTTCAGGGTGCGCGCAACTTCCAGCGCCGCCATCACGCCATAGCAACCGTCGAAACGCCCGCCCGAGGGCTGGGTATCGAGGTGGCTGCCCGATACTACCGGCGCCCGCGCCGCGGTGCGTCCCGCACGTCGCGCGAATATATTGCCCAGGCCGTCCACCGTGACCGCCAGGCCGGCCGCCTTGCACCAGGACACGAACAGATCGCGCCCCTGCCGGTCGAGATCCGTCAGCGTCAGCCGCTTCACCCCGCCCTTGGGCGTTGCGCCGATTTTCGCCATGT
>JAPLRD010000005.1:0-25659 GCA_026399375.1 Pseudomonadota bacterium | reverse complement strand
GATTTTCGCCATGTCCATGAGCGAGCCCCACAGCCGCTCGCCGTTGATTCTGAAATCCGCATTCATGCCCGTGTCCTCGTCTTGTAATGCCTCTGTTTCAGTTCGCGCACCACTTCGGCCAGGATGCCGAACACTTCGTCCAGGTGCTTCTTCTCCACGTTCAGCGGCGGGCAGAAGGCGATGTTGTCGCCGATCGGGCGCACGCACATGCCGCGGGCTGCTTCGCGGCGTTCACGGTTTGGTCTCCGAATACTGCGCTTAAAGGGCCGGGCTGTGCTTTAGGGACTGCGCCTGGCCGAGCAGAAACCGGGCATACGCCCGTTCCTGCACCGGTATGCCGTCCGCCTGCTACTTGCGCGTCAGCGTGCCGTCCCAGGTGCTGACGGTTTTCTTGGAGTCTTCCTCGGTAAACCACACCGAGGTAACCGACTTGGTCTCGGTGTAGAAGGCCACGCCGTCCTTGCCCATCGCGTGCAGGTCGCCGAAGAAGGATTCCTTGTGGCCGCTGAAGGGAAAAATCGAAAATGGCACGGGTATGCCTACGTTGATGCCGACCATGCCGGCGTCGGTGCGCTGTGCGAACTCGCGGGCGTGTCGGCCCGAGCTGGTGTAGATGCACGAGCCGTTGGCGAAGCGGTTGGCATTCATGATGGCCATGCCTTCTTCGAAATCCTTGACGCGCTTGATGCTGGTGACCGGTCCGAAGATTTCTTCGTCGCCGACGTAGTGACCGGGCTTCACATGATCGAAGATCGTCGGGCCGACATAGTAACCGTTCTCGTAGCCTGGCACCTTGACGCCGCGGCCGTCGAGTATCAGCTTGGCGCCTTCCTCGACGCCGCGGGCAATGCTCTTCTCCACCGACTCCTTCTGGCCCAGAGACACCATCGGGCCGAGCTGCGATTCGGGCAGATAAGCCGGACCGATCTTCAGCTCCATGGCGAACTTCTTCAGCAGGGCGACGAATTCGTCGGCGATCGATTCCTGCACGCATATCGCGGGCAGGGCCATGCAGCGCTGGCCGGCGCAGCCATAGGTCGAATTGATGATGCCCTTGACCGAGCGCTCCAGCACGCAATCCTCCATCACCAGCGCATGGTTCTTCGCCTCGGTGAGGGCCTGGACGCGCTTGCCGGCGCCGGACGCGGTCTTGTAGATATGCATGCCGACCGGGGTCGAGCCGACGAAGGAGATGCCTTTGATGTGCGGATTCACCAGCAGGCTGTCGGCTTCGACGCGGCTGCAGGTGACCAGATTGACCACACCCTTGGGCATGCCGGCCTCGATCAGCAATTCGAGCATGCGCATGGCGGTCTGCGGCACCATCGACGCGGCCTTCAGCACGAAGGTGTTGCCAGTGGTGATGGCGAACGGGATCATCCAGCCCATGGGGATCATGGCCGGGAAATTGAAGGGAACGATCCCGGCGAACACGCCGAGCGGCTCGCGGTAGGACACGGTGTCATAGCCGGTGGCCACGTTCATGCAGGTGTCGCCCTGCATCAGGTAATGGGTCGAACAGGAACACTCGACGACCTCGATCGCCTTCAGCACGTCGCCCCGGGCTTCCGCCATGCACTTGCCCATTTCGGTGGCCACCAGCGTGGTCAGTTCGTCCAGATTCCGGTCGAGCAGTTGTTTGAAGCGGAACATCAACTGGATACGCTCGGGAATCGGCGTATTGCGCCACGCCGGATAAGCGGCAGCGGCAGCGTTGACGGCGGCATTGACTTCTTCCAGCGTGCAACAGGGCGCTTCGGCGATCTGCCCGCCGGTGCTGGGGTTCATGACTGGCATGTATTTGCCGGTCTTCGACTCGAGCCACTCGTTGTTGACGCAAAACTTCAGCCTCTTGACGCTCGACTGTTTGCGTTCGTCGTTGACGGATAACTTCAGATCTCGGGCACTCATCGCTGCTCTCCTTAAGTTGCTGCCTCAGCCACATGCGGCAGTCGGCAAATCACGTTCGTTGCATCCGGTTCCGTAGTTTGCAAGTATGCCACGATCGGGACCGACAGCATGACTGACTGCGGCAGCATATTTCGCATAGTGGTATAGAATCCTGCAATTCGATAATCGCCCCTGCCCCGTGTCCGAGCCCGAATCCAAGAATTCCATCCAGGTCATAGAGCGCATGACGCGCCTGCTGGACGCCCTGGCGGCTTCCCCCGCACCCGCGGCGCTGAAGTTTCTGGCCCAGTCCGCAGGACTGCATCCGTCCACCGCGCATCGCATCCTGACCGCCATGGTCAACGACCGCATGGTCGAGCGCGTCGAGCAGGGCAGCTATCGCCTGGGCATGCGCCTGATCGAACTCGGCAACCTGGCCAAGTCGCGCGTGAGCGTGCGCGAACACGCGCTTCCCTACATGCGCGAACTGCACGGCGTCACCGGCGAAGCGGTGAACCTGTCGGTGCGGCGCGAAGACGAGATCGTGTACATCGAACGCTCCTCCAGCGGCCGCGCCATGATGCGCGTGGTCAACGTGATCGGCGGCCGCGCGCCGCTGCACATCACCGCCGTCGGCAAGCTGTTCCTGCTCGAAGACGGCGCCGCGGGCCTGCGCGAATACGCCAGGCGCACCAAGCTGCCGGGCAACACGCGCAACAGTTTCACGACGCTGGCCGCCCTGGAGAAAGAACTGGACAAGGTGCGCCGGCAGGGCTACGCGGTGGACCACGAAGAAGCCGAACTGGGCGTGCGCTGCATCGGCGCCGGCATACGCGACGACGAAAATGCGCTGGTCGCCGGCCTGTCGGTATCGGCACCGGCGGAACGCATGAAATCGAACTGGTCCCAGCTGGTGAAGGAAACGGCGGAAAAGATTTCACGCTCCATCGGCTGGAGCGGATAGGCTGCCGCGGTCCGGCGCTAGCGCGCCCTGCAGCTGACGGAAATGCCCTCGCCCGACGCCCCTTCGGCGAAGCGGAAGCTGAAGCCCGGGCGTTCTCTGGCGTAATCCAGAAATTCGACCACCTGCCGCGCGTAAGGCCGCGCCACGTTGTGCGCGGTATAACAGCCGCCGGGCGCCATCTTCGATTCCAGCTCGCGAAAATACTGCAGGTACCATTCCTTGTCCGCGTCCTGGAACACGAAGTCCCAGGGTCCGGGCAGGGACTTGACCAGCTCGTGCGCGTCTCCGAGCCGCGCGTCGACGTAGTCGGCGACACCGGCGCGCCTCAAGTTCGCCAGTGCGCGCTCATGCCGCGCGCGATCGATCTCGATCGTGACCACGCGGCCGCCGGTCTTGGCCGCCGCCCAGGCGAGCCATACGGTGGAATGGCCGGTGGCGGTGCCGATCTCCAGGATCGCCTTGTGCCCGCCCCCGAGTATCAGATCGTGCAGCACCTTGCCGTCCTGGTAGGGCACGTTGAGGTAATCCCATTTGCCGCGTTCGGCGTCGAGAAAGCTCTGTACCTTGCGGTCCAGCTCAACCGTCGTCCGCGGCGCAGCCGCTTGCGGCGACTGCGCCTGAGTTTCAGACACGAGAGACAGGCTCGCGCAAACAGCCAGAAAGCCGGCAATACAACGCACCGTGTTCATAGGCACGCCTAGTTTCCGCCGCGGTCGCGAAGCCCGGCGCTCAAGGCACCAGGGAAACCGAAGGATGCTCGTTGTCGAGCAGGGCGAAGCGCGAGCGACCGCCGCAGAAACGCTGCACCAGTTCCATGATCTCCATCCCGGCCTGCTCCACTTCGGCCGGCGTCACCGGCGGCAGCCCGTCGATGTTGAATTCCACCGCGCGCGATTCCGGCAGCGTCAGCGTGTGCTGCCCCTGGCGCCAGGTCCAGCGCCGCGTCAGCACCGTGTCGCCCTCGGTAAAGATGATCTCCCCCGGCATCGGATGTTCGGTCTCGGTGGAACCGAAGGCGACGAACTGTTCGGCGCCCGTAGCCGGCCGCAACGCGATGTCGCCGGCGAGCAGGTCAATCGCATGCGCGCCGGCCGGCAGCAGGTGCCGCAGCGATATCAGGTTGCCGATATCGACCAGGGCGTTGATCGCGGGCAGATGGTCGCCTTTCAGCGCGCGCCGCGCCATCGCTTCGACTGAAGAGCGGTGCTCCGCCGGTTTGGCGCCGAACGTGCGATAGGCATCGCGCCAGGACTTGATGCGCGGCTCCTCCGCCACGGCTTCGGGCTTGACGCGCGCGCGCACCGACGCCTCGGCCTCGCGCAAGAGCTCAATCAGCGCCGGCGGCGACGGGCCGTTCGAAAGGTCGTGCGCGATCACCACCCCGCGCACGTAGCCGGGGAAACACCGAAAGATCTGATCCGCAATGCTGTAGGCGTATGCAGGCATGATCACTCCTTCTCGCTCTGACGTCGAACCGAAGACTGGACCGCGTCGCTCGCCGCGCGCGCCGCTTGCTGTTTGGCTGCCCCGGCCGGACGCAGCACGAAATCGTAGCTGGCGCTATAGAACGGTGCCGTCAGCCCGGCCTTCTGCGCCTCTGCCTGCGATTCGCTGCGCCGGAAATCGACGACGAGGGAATCCTTGACGCCGAACACCACGTCCGATTCAAGGTAGGGGTCGCCTTTGACGAACAGATGCGTCACCACGGTTTCGTAGCCGGGCGCGGATACCATGAAGTGCAGGTGCGCCGGCCGCATCGGATGCCGCCCCATGCGGTTCAGGATCAAGCCCACGGGCCCGTCGGTGGGGACCGGATAGCTCGTCGGCAAAATGGTGCGAAAGCGAAAGCACCCGTCGGCATCGGTGCGCAACTTCGCACGCAGCTGCTTGCCGCCCGTGTCGGCGATCTGCACGTCGTAGTTGCCCTCACTGTTCGATTGCCACAGATCCAGCAGCGCGCCCGGGAGCGGCCTGCCCTCGGTCGACAGCACCCGCCCCGACACATAAGCGGGCTCGCCCGGCCAACCCGCCGCCATGTCGCCGCCGTTCTCGATCTCGGGTGCGCCGTGCACGAAAAACGGCCCGAGTACCGTGGTTTCGGTCGTCGCCCCGGAACTGCGGTGATTGACCGCATCCACCAGCATCGACACCCCGAGCACGTCCGACAGCAGAATGAACTCCTGGCGCTTGTCGTCGCATTTCTGTCCGGTGGCGGTGAGGAATTTGATCGCCTCGAACCACTCCTCCTCGGTCGGCTCGACGTCGCGCACGAAGTCGTGCAAATGCCGGATCAGGCTCTGCGCGATGCGGCGAAAACGCGGTTCAGCGCCGTCCGCGAGGCGTGCGATCACCGCGTCCGTCAGTGTGACTTCAAGCTCGTTCGGCACCAGCACCTCCATCGGTCAGGCATACGCTCGTCGCGCCGGAGACGCGGCAAACGGCGCTCTCCGGTCCATCCGCGATCAGTCGGGGGAGTTACAATAGCTTTCGCCGCGCCGCCGCGCAACATCACTCACATATATATAGCAAAGGAAACGCAAGTGAAAAAGAAAACCCCGGAACAGCTGCGCAGCCACCGCTGGTACGGCGCCAAGGACATGCGTTCTTTCGGCCACCGCTCGCGCACCGCGCAGATGGGCTACGACCGCAGCGACTACGCCGGCAAACCGGTGATCGCCATCATCAATACCTGGAGCGACATCAACCCCTGCCACACGCACTTCAAGCAGCGGGTCGAGGAAGTGAAGCGCGGCGTCTGGCAGGCGGGCGGCTTCCCGGTGGAAATGCCGGCGATGTCGCTGTCCGAGCCGTTCCAGAAACCGACCACCATGATGTACCGCAACTTCCTCGCCATGGAAACGGAGGAATTGCTGCGCTCGTATCCCGCGGATGGCGCGGTGCTGATGGGCGGCTGCGACAAGACCACGCCGGCGCTGTTGATGGGCGCGATCAGCATGAACCTGCCGGCGATTTTCATGCCCGCCGGCCCTATGCTGCGCGGCAACTGGGGCGGCGCCACGCTCGGCTCGGGCTCCGACACCTGGAAATACTGGGCCGAACTGCGCGCCGGCAACATCACCGAAAAAGACTGGCAGGAAATCGAGCAGGGCATCGCGCGCTCGCCCGGCCATTGCATGACCATGGGCACGGCCTCGACCATGACCAGCGCCGCCGAAGCCATGGGCTTCACCCTGCCGGGCGCCTCGTCGATTCCGGCGCCAGATTCGCGCCACGCCGCGATGGCCACGCTCACCGGAAAGCGCGCGGTCGACATGGTGTGGGAAGACCTCAAACCGCGGGACATCCTTGACGCCGACGCCATCCACAACGCCGTCACCGCCGTACTCGCCATCGGCGGCTCCACCAACGCCATCGTGCATCTGATCGCGCTCGCGCGCCGCGCCGGGGTAAGACTCGACCTCGACCTGTTCGACGCACTGGCGCGCAAGACGCCGCTGCTCGCCAACATCCGCCCCTCGGGCAAGTACCTGATGGAGGACTTCTACTACGGCGGCGGCCTGCGCGCGGTGCTGAAGAACCTCGGCGGCCTGATCAAGGCGAATGCGAAAACCGTCAACGGCAGGAGCATGGGCGAGAACATCGCCGACGCCAAAGTGTTCGACGACGACATCATCCGTTCCGTCGACAATGCAATCGTCAAGTCCGACAGCCTGGCGGTGCTGCGCGGCAACCTCGCACCCGACGGCGCGGTGATCAAGCCGCCCGCGGCCGACGCGAAATTGCACCGGCACACCGGCAAGGCCGTGGTGTTCGCCGATTACAACGACATGGCGGCGCGCATCGACGCGCCCGACCTGGCCGTCGACAAGGATTCGGTGATCGTGCTGAAGCACGCCGGCCCCCTGGGCGGCCCGGGCATGCCCGAGTGGGGCCAGTTGCCGATCCCGCAGAAGCTGCTGAAGGAAGGCGTGCGCGACATGGTGCGGATTTCCGATGCCCGCATGAGCGGCACGTCCTACGGCGCCTGCGTGCTGCACATCGCGCCCGAATCCTTCATCGGCGGACCGCTGGCACTGGTGCAGGACGGCGACCTGATCGAGCTCGACGTGCCCGGCCGCAGGTTGAACCTGCAAGTCAGCGACGCGGAACTGGCGCGGCGCAAGGCGGCGTGGAAAGCGCCCGCGCCGCGCTACGAGCGCGGCTATGGCGCGGCGTTCTCGCAGCACATCACCCAGGCGAACGAGGGCTGCGATTTCGATTTCCTGGAAGCGGGGGCGGAGACGCCGGACCCGGAGATCCACTGACCGGATATTCCTGCAGCGAAATCGGGCTGGCGAACAGCAGGTTCCGGCAGCGCGGCAAACGCCGATTGCTGCGCGGCAGACAGAGCCGGTCCGACATGCTTGGACTATACTTAACCATCTGACCGTGCGACGGCAAGCCGCCCATTCCGAATAGCAAACCAGCGAGGTAGCCCCATGTCCTGTTGCCACAATTACTACGTCCAAACCGAGGGCAAGGAAAGTGTGTTTTCGGTTGATATTTCCAGCATCGTGTTCGGCCACGGCGCGCTGAAGGAAGCCGGAGAGCACGCAAAGGGCCTGGGCATGAGCCGGGTCGCGCTCTTCACCGACAAGAAGATCGGCAGCCTGCCCTATGTCGCCCAGGTGCGCGACTCGCTGAAGGCGGCGGGGCTCGACGTCGCGATCTACGACGAGGTGAAGGTCGAACCCACCGACCAGTCGTTTCTCGCCGCGACAAGATTCGCCGTCGAGGGCAAGTTCGATGGCTACGTGTCGGTGGGTGGCGGTTCCGTGATCGACACCTGCAAAGCGGCCAATCTGTACGCCACTTATCCGGCGGATTTTCTCGATTACGTCAACGCGCCGATCGGTGCGGGCAAGCCCATCCCCGGACCGCTGAAGCCGCACATTGCCTGTCCGACCACGTGCGGCACCGGGTCGGAATGCACCGGCATGACAATTTTCGATCTCCTCTCCATGCAGGTGAAGACGGGCATCGCCCACCGGCGTCTGAAGCCTACGCTTGCGCTGATCGAACCGGCCACCACCTACACACTGCCGAAGAACGTGGTCGCGGCGAGCGGCTTCGACGTGCTGTCGCATGCGCTGGAGTCCTACACCGCGAGGCCCTACACCAAGCGCGCCCCCGCGGCCAAGCCGTCGCTGCGCCCCCTCTCCCAAGGCGCCAACCCCTGGAGCGACATGGGATGCGAGACCGCGCTGAAGCTCCTTGGCAAGTACTTGGTGCGCGCGGTGAACGACGCCAGCGATCACGAGGCGCGCGACCAGATGATGTATGCGGCCACGCTCGCCGGCATCGCCTTCGGCAATTCGGGCGTGCACGTGCCCCACGGCATGGCGTATTCGGTCGCGGGCATGGTGCGCGATTTTCAGCCCGAAGGCTATCCGAAGGACGAACCCATCGTGCCGCACGGCATGAGCGTGATTGTCAACGCGCCCTCGGTGTTCCGCTTTACCGCCTGCGCCTGCCCGGAGCGCCATATTCACGGAGCGTCCTGCCTGGGCGCCGAGGTCAACGGCGCAACCAACGACGACGCAGCCGAAGTGATTTCCAAGCAACTCATCAAACTGATGCAGGCCACCGCCATACCGAACGGCGTGGGCGGAGTGGGCTATGGCGAAGCCGACGTGCCGGGACTCACCAAAGGCGCGTGGGCGCAGCAGCGTCTGATGACCAATTCGCCGAGAGAGGTCAGCAAGGACGATCTGGAGAACCTCTACCGCGGGGCGATGCGCTACTGGTAAAGCCTGAAACTCCGCGCCAGACGGGCGTTTGCGGCCATCGGCCGCGCTCAATGACCCGCGGCGCCGGCTTCGGTGGCGCCGGCCTCTATAGCGCTGGGCTCGATGGCGCCGCGCTCCAGCGTAAGGGTCTGGTTCGGGATGTCCATAAGCAGGCTGGCATTGGACTCGGTGATCATCACGCACAGATCGGGCCGTACCGAGCGCAGCCGCAGCAGCGCCTCGCCATACTGGCGCGCCAGCGCCGGAGCCAATCCCTGGAACGGCTCGTCGAGCAATACCAATCTGGTCCCGATCATAAGCGCGCGTCCGAGCGCGACCATCTTGCCCTGACCGCCGGAAAGAGCCGCTCCGGAGCGGCCCAGCATGTCTTTCAACTGCGGCACCACCACGAGCACCGACGACAGGCGGTCGTCTATTTCGGCGGTGTCGAAGTTCTGCACTTCGCACGGCAGGCGCAGGTTCTCTTCCACCGACAACGTTGGGAAAATGACCCTGTCTTCGGGGGCGTAGCCGATCCCCAGCTCGGCGCGGTGGTAGGCGGGCCGGTGCAGCAGGTCTTCGTCGTCGAACAGCACGCGCCCCTGCTTGGGTTTGACCAGGCCCATGATGGTGCGCAGGAGCGTAGTCTTGCCGACGCCGTTTCGCCCCACGACGGCAACCGTACTGGCGACATGCGCAGTGGCGCTCACGCCGCGCAACACCCGCGCGCCCGCCAGATCGACGCTGATGTTATCCAGTTTCAGCATGCCATTTCCATCATGCTGTCCCGAGGATTTCGCGGCGCACCACTTCGCTCTCCAGCACTTCGGCCGGAGGGCCGTCGGCCACGACTTTGCCGTTTGTCCAAGCCACTACGCGGGACGCATAACGGCTGACAATGTCGACGTCGTGCTCGACGAACCAGCTTGTGACCTTGCGCTCTTCCAGCGCGCGCATCAGCGTGGCCATCAGGCCGTGCTTGTCTTCGGAAGCGACACCGCTGGTCGGCTCGTCAATGATCAGGAGCTTGGGATTGAGCATCAGCGCCATGGCGACGTCGAGGAGCTTGCGCTGCCCCTCCGGCAGGGACGAGCTGGGCTCATTGGCGCGCTCGCGCAGGCCCACCAGTTCCAGCGCATGGTCGATTTCGCGGCTGTCCACGGATCGGCCCAGTTCGGCGAAAAACGACAGGCGTCCGCTGCGCGCCGCGGCGGAGATTTCCAGACACTGGCGCACGCTATGGTCCAGAAACAACTGCGGCAGCTGGAACGAGCGCGCCATGCCCAGACGCACGATGTGGCGCGGCCCCATGCGTGTGATATCGCGCCCCTCGAAATACACCTTGCCGCGTGTCGGCTTGAGAAAGCCGGTGCAAATATTGATGAAGGTGGTCTTGCCCGAGCCGTTCTGGCCGATCACTGCAAGCCGTTCGCCCTCTTCCAGGTGGAAGTCGATGCCGTCGGCGGCGATCACGCCGCCGAACGCGAGATACAGCCCCTCCGTGCGCACCAGCGCGTCCATCAGCGCTCCCCGCCCGTCGTGTCGGCGTTCCGCTTTTGCACAAGCAGGCCGACGATGCCTTGCGGCGCCACCAGAATGACGATGATCAGCGTCGCCCCCAGCAGCAGCTGCCAGATGCCGGTCATATAGGCGGCAGCAAAGAGCTTCACCAGTTCGAACACCGCCGCGCCCAGAAATGCGCCGATGGCGTGGCTCGAGCCGCCCAGGATGGTGATGAACACGAACTCGCCCGAGCGCAGCCAGGAACCGATGTCCGGTGTCACCAGCCCCTGCACCAGCGCGAACATCGCGCCGGATACGCCGACGATGCCGGCCGAGAACACGTAGCCGTTCCACAATATTTTTCGCGCGGAGAGCCCCAGATACTCCAGCCGCGTCTCGTTGGTCTTGATGCCTGCGAGCGCCTCGCCGCTGGCAGACTGAAAGTACCGCTGCACCAGCACGCCCAGCACCACGGCCACACCCAGGGTGCCGACGAGCAGCGTCGTCTCGAATCCGTCACGCTCGAACACCACGCCGAGGAAGGCCGGACGGTTGACGCGCAGCCCGTCGGTGCCGCCGGTGACGTCGTAGACCTTGCCGATGACCGAATAGAGCACCATGCAAAAGGCAAGGTTCAGCATGCCGAAGAATATGCCGCGGTAGCGCACCACGAACACGCCGATCACGGCACCGGCGACGAGACTGGCTGCTACGCCGGCGAGGATCAGCAGCATGCCGTCCAGCTGCGGCCAGGCGCGCGCGAGAAACGCCACCGTGTAGCCGGCGACACAGGCGTACATGGCATGGCCGAACGACACCTGGCCTGCGCGCACCATGGCCGCGACGCCCAGGGCGGCGATGCCGTAGCACAGCCCGACGATAAGGGGCGTCTTGCTCCAGGGAAAGGCGAGCCCGAGCACCAGGCAGAGCAGGCTGCCCCCGACAGTCCAGAGGCGCAGATCGAACAGGCGGGACATCAGATCCTCCTCGCCTGCGCGACCGTGAACAACCCGTTGGGCCGGACCAGCAGCACGGCGACCATGATCAGGTAGGGCACGGCCACTTCCATTTCCGGCGCGGTATAGACGGCGATCGAACGCGCCAGGCCGATCATCAGCGCGGTGATCAAGGCGCCGGTGATCTGCCCCAGCCCCGCGGTCGCAACGACGGAGAAAGAAAGCACGATCATGTCGGTGCCGACCCCCGGCACCAGCGACGTGGTGGGCGCGGCAATGGCGCCGCCCAGCGCACCGAAGAACGCCCCGGTGACGAAGGTGATCAGTCCGATGCGCTTGGTGTTGATGCCCAGCGCCGTCGCGATTTCGCGGTGATGCGCAACGGCCACGATCTGTTTGCCCAGGCGGGTGCGCCTCAGGGCGAACAGCAACCCCAGATAGGAGATGATGGCCACCGCGGGGATCAGCATCAGCTGGTAGCGGGTATAGGTGACGCCAAAAAGGTTGACGTTGCCGAGCAGCGCTACCACTTCGCTGGAGGAGTAGGGCGTCGCGCCCCAGATCAGGCGCTGCAGATCTTCGAACATGAGAAACGCGGCGAAGGTGACTAGCAACTGGAGCACCGGGTCCTTGTCCTGCACGCGGCGCAACAGTCCGATTTCGATCAGGCCGCCCAGTATTGCGCCTACCGCAAGGGCTGCAACGACCAGCAACAGCAGCAGCACCCAGGCCGGCGCCTGCATCTTGAGCGCCCAGATCACCAGCGAAGCCGCCGTGTAGCCGCCGAACGCGTACAGGCTGCCGTGCGCCACGTTGATGATTCCCTGCACGCCGAAGATCAGCGTCAGCCCCAGGGACACCAGAAACAGCAGGCCGGCGTAGGAAAAGCCGTCCAAGGCCGCCAGCTTCAGCAGGTCCAGAGTCATGTTCGGATGGTCCGCGATTCAGTCAAGGTGATGCGTTGCGCCGGATTGCAACCCGGCGCGCCGTACAAACTGCGGATCGCGGCGGGTGTGCCGCCGCACCGCATGTTGAAATCGCGGGGCAGCGGCCGACGCGCGGCCTTTGCCCCGCCCGAGCCCCGATTACTTCGCGTAGGTCTTGATCTTGTCGCTCTTCAGAATGTCCGTCTTCAGCGTCTTCACCCACTCGGGCGACTTCTGCCCCACGGGCGTCGTCACCAGGTCGGCCGGGATGAGCATCATGTTTTCCATCACCATGAAGGGCAAGCCGGCGCGCGTCTTGGTCGTACCAAGGAGCTGGTCTTCCAGGCTCTGGCCGTCCTCGCGCACGCGCAGGGTGCGGGTGAGGCCGCGGAACTCCATGCCGTGCATGGCGTCGGCCACCTGCTCGGTGCTCGGCCACTGCCCCTTGTTCATCTTGATCGCCCGGTTATAGCCGTCGACGGTGGCCTGCAGGCCCTGCACCATGTGATAGACGGGGTAGATCGGATAGGCATTGGTCTTGGCGCGGAACTTCTGCACGAACGCCTTGTGCTTCGGATCGTCCTTGAATTCCGGATGCAGCCAGTAATGGTCGCCGCGCCCGCCTACGATCACGCCTTCGGGCAGCGCCGAACCCAGGCGCTCGAGCGAACTCTCGGCGAGCGGCAGGACGAATTGCGAGGTCTTCATCAGCCCGCGCTGCGCCGCCTGGCGCACGAAGGTGTCGAGGTCTCCGCCCCAGGAGGTGGAAAGGATCACGTCCGGCTTCAAGGCCTGCAGACGGCTGATCTCGGTCGAATAGTCGGGCGCGCCGAACTTGGGAAACAGCTCCGCGACGACCTTGACGCCGGGTTTCAGCGCCTGCAGCGTATTACGGAAAATCTCCCAGGAATCGCGGCCCCAGGCGTAGTCCTGATTGACCACGGCGATGGTCGCGAAATCGGGCTTCGTCTTCAGCAGATATACGACGGTCGCCACCATTTCCGTGACCGCGTTGGCCTGCGTGCGTACGTTGTACCTGAAGCGGCGGTCTTCGAGCAGTTTTTCCGTGCCGCAGTCCCACATCACGTTGAGGACTTTCAGATCTTCGGCTACCGGAACCACGATGTTGCAGCTGCCGCTGGAGATCGAGCCGAGCATGACTTTTGCGCCCGGCTCCTGCGCGACGCGGCGGTATTCGGAGAGCATTTTGTCGCTGCCCAGGCCCTCGTCTATATACGTCGGCACCAGTTTGACGCCGTTCAGGCCGCCTGCCGCGTTGAACTCCTCGATCCAGAGATCGGCGGCCGCTTTTGCCGGCACGCCGAAAACGGATGCGGGACCCGACAGGAAGGTTGAAATCCCCAGCTTCAGTTCAGCCGGTTTCGCCGTCTGGGCGACGGCAGAAGCCGCGAGCAGCAGTGACGCGCCGCCGACCACAGCGCGGGCGCAGGCCGCCCAACCATTGCAACGAAAGTCCTTCATTTCTTGCTCCTCTTCAAGGTTTGTCGATATGAAATCAGTATTCGGGTAGCGTTCCTCAGCAACAGCGCGCACCGTCCACTTCGAGGCACACACCGCTGACGAATGCAGCCTCCTCGGACGCGAGAAACAGGGCTGCGTTGGCGATGTCCTGCGGGGTCGAGAGCCGGCCCAGGGGCACGGTGGCGCGGAACTTCCCGACCAATTCCGGCGTGAGCGGGCCGCCCGCGAATTCGGTCGAGAGCCCGGTTTCCGGACAGAACACCGGGTTGACGCAGTTCACGCGCACCTGGTCCGGGCCGAATTCGGCCGCCATCGATTTGGACAGCAGAATCACCGCGCCCTTGCTGCTGTTGTAGACGGTGAGGCCGGGGCGCGGACGCACGCCGGCGGTGGAGGCGATGTTGACGAAACAGCCCCCGCCCTGCGCGCGAAACACGGGCAGCACATGCCGCGCCGAAAGATAGATGCTTTTCACGTTGGTGGCGTAGACATGGTCGAATTCGGCTTCGGTCACGTCCATGAACGGTTTGTTGCGGTGGGTCCAGCCGGCGTTATTGACAACGATGTCGACGCGGCCGTAATGCTGTTTCGTGCTCGCAACCAGGGCGGTCCAGCCGGCATCGGTCGCCACGTCGGCGAGGACGAACTGTGCGCTGCCGCCCGCCTTGCGGATTTCTTCCGCCACGAGCTTTCCGCCTTCGGCGTTGATGTCGTCGACAATGACCTTCGCCCCTTCGGCCGCGTAAAGCGCGGCGATGCTCTTGCCGAATCCCGATGCGGCCCCGGTGACGACGGCTACCTTGTTCTTCAAGCGCATGCGCTTCCCCTTCAATTTTTCGGAACAATTCGTTATCTTACTCCTCCGGCTCACATTTCTGAACGCCCGTTCAGTTCGACATGTTCGGGACCCTTCCGCGGCACACGCAGCCGCCCAAATGGGGCGAGGTGTCGAAGTGTAGAATTGCTCCTGTTGCAAGAATTCATCACCTCATCTTCAAGGGGGACATCGACATGCGCAAATACCTGCACATCAATCTCGGCGACCGCTCCGTCAGGGCCGAAGAATTCCAGCCTGAGGCCATCGTGCGCGCCGGCCGCCACTTCATCGCAAAAACCCTGCTCGAACTCGGGGCCGCGGGAGTCGATCCGCTGTCTCCGGACAATCCGCTGATCTTCTCTGCCGGGCCGTTCGCGGGCACCAATTTTTCCAACGCCAACCGCTTGAGCGTCGGTTGCAAGAGCCCCTTGACTGGCGGCATCAAGGAAGCCAATTCGGGCGGCACGTTCGCCTTCGCTCTGGGCCAGCTGGAAATGGCGGGATTCACGCTCTATGGCGCGAGCAGGGAATGGGTCGTCATCCGCATCACCAAGGACGGCGCGCTCACCTATGAGAGCGCAGACCCCTATATGGGCAAGGGCACCAACGAGGCCGCGTCGCTGCTGTTCGAGAAATACGGCAAGAAGATCAGCATCGCCCTCTGCGGTCCGGTGGGCGAGTACCTGGGCCTGACTGCGGGCATCTCCATCACCGACACGGATGGGAGGCCCTCCCGGCTTGCCGCGCGGGGCGGCGTGGGCGCTGTCATGGGCAGCAAGAAGGTCAAGGCCATCGTCGTCGATCTGAACAAGATGCCGGCCTTCCATGATCGGAAGAAGCTGATCGGCGCGATCCGCGAGTACGGCGCGAGGATCACCAAAGATCCCGGCATCGACAATTACAGGCGCCTGGGCACGGCAATGGTGGCCGATATCACCAACCGCATCGGCGGACTGCCCGTGCGCAATTTCAGCGCCGGACGCATGGTCGAAGCATCAGAGGGACCGTTCAAGCTGGGCGGCGACTATATCCGCGAGCTGAACATGAGCCGCGGCGGCAATCCTACGCACGCCTGCATGCCGGGCTGCCAGATCGAGTGCAGCAATGTCTACGTCGACAAGGACGGCAAGGAGATCGTGTCGCCGCTGGAGTATGAAACCCTGGGGCTGATGGGCAGCAACTGCGGCCTCGGCGACCCGGATGACGTGGCCCGCGTCAATGCCGTCGCCAACGATCTGGGCGTCGATTCCATCGAAACCGGGGCCATGCTCGCGGTGTTGATGGAGGCCGGCCTCGGCAAGTTCGGCGATATCGAATTCATGCTGAAGGTCCTGGAAGACATGCGCCTGGGCAACGAACGCGGCCGCGTGTTCGCGCAGGGCGCGGCGCGCGCGGGCGGGCATTACAAGGTCGCCCGCATTCCTGTGATCAAAAAGCAAAGCCTGGCCGCCTACGATCCGCGCGTGGTCGAAGGAACTGGCGTCACCATGATGACTACGGCGCAGGGCGCGGACCACACCGCGGGGGCCCTTTTGACGCTCGACACCAAGAACATGAGCACCGCCGAAGTGGTGGCGGCGAGCCTGGAAATCCAGATCTCGTGGGCCGCAGTCGATTCGCTCGGCCTGTGCATATTCGGGCGCGCCGTGACCGCAGCGAGCACCGAGCTACTGACGACGGCGCTCAACGACGCGCATGGCACCCATCTCGATGCGTCTTTCATGCGCACGCTGGGGACGGAAGCGCTGAAGATGGAGTGGGAGTTCAACCGGGTGGCGGGCTTCACCGACAAAGATGACGAGCTGCCGGAATTCTTCTACAAGGAGCCGCTTGCCCCGACCAACAGGACGGCGCGCCTTCACAGCGCCGAAATCAACCGGTGCCTGAACGAACTGCTCGCCTGACCTCTTAACAAATTCGCAAAGGCGTGACCATGATCCGATTTTTCCTCGCCGTGTTTCTCGCCTGCGCACTCCCGGTGCAGGCCCAGTATCCGTCCAAGCCGATACGCGCGGTGGTCGCGTTCGGCACCGGCGGGGCGACCGACGTGATCGCGCGCATCATTGCGGCGTCGATGTCGCAGTCCCTCGGCCAGCCGGTGGTCATCGAGAACAAGCCGGGCGCCGACGGCATCGTCGCCGGCGAATATGTCACCAAGGCCGCGCCCGACGGCTACACCATATTCTTCGGCACTTCGACGCAGGTTTCGGCGCTGCCGTTTCTGCGGAAGAACCTGTCCTTCGATCCGCTGGTGGAATACACGCCGATCGGCGGCATCGGCAACAACAGCTTCTTCTGGGTCGTGAACCCGGACCTGCCGGTCCGCACGCTGAAGGAGCTTGCGGAATACGGGCGCGCGAATCCCGGCAAACTGAACGGCGGCAGCTCGAGCGCGGTCGGCTCGATCGGTCCCGCGATGTTCGCAAAGGCCGAAAAGTTCGATCTGCAGATGATCCTCTACAAGAGCGAAACCGCGGCCCTGAACGACGTGATCGGCGGGCGGCTGCAGCTCATGCTGATCACGGGCACGCTCGCGCAGCACGTTCGCGACGGCAAGCTGCGCGGGCTGGCGACACTGCTTCCCCAGCGCAGCAAGGCGCTGCCCGACCTGCCGACCCTGGCCGAAGCCGGCATGCCGCCGTTCCCCGCCGTCGCTTACATGGGCCTGTTCGGACCGGCGAAGATGCCCAAGGAGATTGTCGACAAGCTGTCGCGCGAACTCCTCGCGACCTTGCAGAAGCCCGACGTGCGCCAGCAGATCGAGCGCCAGGCGATGGAACTCCAGCCACTGTCCGCGGACGCGATGGGCGCGCTCGCCCGGGACCAGACCGAGGTCTGGCGGCGCCTGACCAAGGACGCCGGCATCGTCCCGGAGTAGCGCGGGCTGTGACAACTTCGGTCATCGCCGGAAAGTACGTGCTCGGCATGCGCGACGGCGAACAGGCCGTGCTGCAGGACCACTACGTCTACATCGACGGACCGAAGATAGAGGCGGTGACGCGCGACGCACCCGCGGCGGGCCAGGCTGTCATCCGCTACGAGCACGGGCTGGTCATGCCGGGCTTCGTCAACCTGCATGCGCATTGCCTGCGCGGCGGCTTGTTCCGCGGCATCCCGGACGACCTCGAGATGGACCCGTGGGTGCCCACGCCCGTCTACCGGATCCTGCTGCCGCTCACCGGGATCGCCGCGCAGAAACTCACGCGCGACGAGTTGCACGCGGTCACCGCGCTCGGCATGATCGACCTGGTCAAAGGGGGGACCACCACCCTGCTCGACATGTGGCACCACGGCCAGGAGATGTTCTTCGATGTCGCGAAGGAGGTCGGCCTGCGCACGGTGGGCGCGCCGTTCATCATGTCCGCCTCCAACTCCCGCTTGGGAGCCGACAGCAACCCGGTATGGGACTTCGGCAACGACGGCATGGCCCAGCTGGCCAGATCGATCGCGCTGTTCAAGGCGCGCGACGAGGGCCGCGACGGCCTCGCGCAGGTGGCGATCGGCCCGCACGCCACCGACACCTGCCTGCCGGAACTGCTGCGCGAGTGCCGCAAGACGGCGGACGACCTGGGCTGCCTGCTCACCACGCATTTCGCCCAGACGCCGCAGGAACTCGCCCTGCTGCAAGCGCGCTACGGCATGAGCGCCTCCGGCTATGCGCGCGACACCGGGCTGCTCGGCAAGAACGTGATCCTCGCGCACGCCGGGTGCGCCACCGACCCGGATCTGAAGGTATTGGCCGAGACCGGCACCCACGTCGTAAACTGCGCGTTCGGTTTCGCGCGCGAGGGACAGAACTTTCCTTACGCGCGCTTCGCCAACGCGGGCGTCAACACCGGCATCGGCACCGACTCGCACGGCATGGACCTGCTCGGCGAACTGCGCGTCACCGGGCTGCTGTCGAAGCAGTACTTCCACAAGGCGCATACCGGAACCGCGCGGGAGCTCATGCGCGCCGCCACTCTCGCCGGCGCGGATGCGCTGGGCCGGCCCGACCTGGGGCGCGTCCAGCCGGGCGCCAAGGCAGACCTGCTGGTGTTCGACCTCTTCAAGCCGCACCTGCAGCCGGTGTGGGATCCGCTGAAGAACCTCGTCTGGAAGGGCCACGCCGGCGACATCGCTCTCGTCATGGTGCACGGCGAGACGGTGATGCGCGACGGAAAATTCCTCAAGATGGACGAAGGCGCCGTCATGCGCAAGGCGGCAGGTGCGGCGAAGAAGATCTGGGACATCGGCGTCGAACGCGGGATCCTTCCCGCAGGCTGCTGACCTCCGGCCCGCTTCGCAGCGTACCCTACTCCGCCTTCGCGCCGGAATCCTTGATCGCTTTGGCGAACTTGGCGACCTCGGCGCGCAGGTGAAGCGCGAACTGGTCTGCGTTCATGGGGGAAGTGTCTGCGCCCAGGGCGGCGAATTTCTCCTTCACCTCCGGCAACTGCAGCACCCGGTTCACCTCGGCATTGAGCTTGCCGACGATGTCCGCCGGGGTCGCCGCCGGTGCGTAAAGGCCGAACCATGCGGCGACCTCGAATCCCGGAAGCCCTGATTCGGCGACCGTGGGCACCTCCGGCACCAAGGGGCTGCGCTGGGCGCTGGTGATCGCCAGCGCCTTGATCCGCCCGCCGCGCACATGCGGCAGCGAGGTCGGTATCGGGTCGAACACCATCGGCACCTGGCCGCCCAGGAGGTCGGCCATCGCCGGCGCCGCACCTTTGTAGGGAATGTGCGTGAACTGAACACCGGCGGCAGTCTTGAACATCTCGCCGGCGAGGTGCGCGGCGCCGCCGACCCCGCTGGAGCCATAGTTGACGCCGCCCGGTCTGGTCTTGATCCAGGCGATCAGTTCGGTCACCGAGGTGGCCGGAACGGAGGGGTGCAGCACCAGCAGAAACGGCGCCAGGCCGATGTACGCCACCGGCGTGAAATCGCGCAGCGTGTCGTAGGGCAGTTGCTTGTAGATGGAGAGGTTGATCGCGTGCTGCGTGCCCTGCATGAGCAGCGTATAGCCGTCGGCCGCCGATTTTGCGACCAGGTCCGAACCGATGCTGCCGCTCGCCCCCGGCTTGTTCTCGACCAGCGGCTGCTGGCCCCAGGTTTCGCCGAGCTTCTGCGCAATCACGCGCGCCATCACGTCGGTGGCGCCGCCCGGCGGATACGGCACGATGATGCGCACCTGCCGGGACGGGTAACCCTGCGCAAGCGCAAGGCATGGAACGAGCAACAGCGCCGCAAGTATGCGTTTCATCTTGTCTCCCTGGTCTCGTCCATGCTTCGCCTCACACTTTCGTCCGGCCGCTCACCCATGCCGGAATGCGCACGCCGTCGATGCCGCCCTGGCCCGCATGCGCCGCCTGATCGAAAGCCTCGAGCACGCGCGCCGCGGTGGGTAGATCGACGCCCAGGCTTTTCGCTTCGTCAAGCATGGTGCGCAAGTCCTTGCGCATCGAATCCAGGTCGAAGGTCGCCGCGCCGGTATCTTCGCCCGCCAAGGCCTTCGCCACCGCGGCGCCGCGGTTCTTCAGCACCGTGGCCGCGCCGGAGGTGTCGGAAAAGATCTCGATCAGCCGTGCGGGATCTATCCCCAGAGGCTTGGTCAGCGCAACCGCCTCGCCGAACGCCTGCCAGAAAACGATCAGCGGCAGGTTGATGGCGAGCTTCATCGCCGCGCCCGCCCCCACCGGCCCTACGTGCTCGATGCGGCGGCACATCTGCTCCAAAAGCGGTTGCGCACGCGCCAGCGCCTGCGCCTCCGCCCCGACCAGACCGAAGAGTTTGCCTTCTTTCGCCGGCCCCACCGTTCCGCCGACCGGGCACTCGACCAGTTGCGCGTGCTTTTTCGCCACCCATTCAGCCAGCGCGCGTTCCGTTTCCGGCCTGACGGTGCTCATCTCGATGAACAGCTTGCCCTTGACCTCACCCGCGAGCAGTCCATGTTCGCCGTAATACACGGCGTCGATCGCCGCGGCGTTGGTGAGTATGGTGATGATCACCTCCGATCGCGTCGCAAGTTCGGCCGGACTGGCCGCCGCGCTCGCACCCGCCGCTACTGCGGCCGCGGTCTTGTCCGGGGTGCGATTCCAAACCGTAAGCGTGTGTCCGAGCCCGATGAGCCGCGCCGCGATCGCACTGCCCATGCGCCCGGTACCGGCGATGCCGATGTTCATACGATCTTCTCCATCACAAATTACGACGCATGTATGTGCAGTCGTGCTCGCATGCAAACCAGGCGCGCTTATTCCACGCGCGCTCCCGACGCCTTGACGATCTGCGCCGCATTCTCCCAGTCGGCGCGCAGGATTTTCTGGAACTCATCCGGCGACGCCGTCGTATTCTCGACGCCCAGCCGGGCAAAACGTTCCTGCACCACCGGATCGGCCAACACTTTTTGCACGGCGTTGTTCAGTCGCTCGATTTCGGCCTTGGGCAGGCCCGCGGGCGCCAGCACGCCCACCCACGCGTCGAACTTGAATCCGGGCACTCCCGCCTCCGCGGCGGTGGGCAGCTCGGTCAGAAATTTGGAACGCTGCGCGCCGGTATAGGCCAGCATCTTGATACGCGGATCGCCGCGGTATCCGACCACGCCTATGGTGGCGGCGGCCACACCCTGCACCCGCGCGCCCAGCACCTCGTTCACCGCATCACCGGTGGACTTCATCGGAATATGCTGCATTTCCAGGCCGGCCTTGGCCAGAAAGAACGCCATGCCCAGATGCGTAGCGCTGCCATTGCCCGCGGAAGCGTAGTTGAACTGCCCCGGCTTCGACTTGAGCAGGCGGATGTACTCGGGGAGCGTATTTACGCCCAGGCTTGCGGGCGCGGCAATCACGTAGCCCAGGTAGCCCAGCAAGGATACGCCAACAAAATCCTTGATCGGGTCGTAGGGCAGCTTGGAATAGAGGTGGCCCGCGAGCGTGTGGCTGCCGGCCGCGAGCAACAGTGTGTTTCCGTCCGGCGCGGATTTGGCGACATAGGCGGTGCCTATGGTGCCGCCTGCGCCCGCCCGGCTTTCCACCACGACACTGGCACCCAACGCCTGGCCGAGTTCGGTGCTGAATGCGCGTGCCACGGTGTCCTGCACCGCGCCCGCGCCGTAGGGCACCACCATGCGGATCACACGCTGGGCCGATGCGATTCCATTGAGCCCGAGCGTCAGCCCCAAACCCAGCCCCCAGCCCAGGCAGGCGCACAAAATCGATCTGGATCGCATTAACTATTCTCCCGGAGTGCGCATCGTGTGATGCTATTGCATGACGCAGCAGATGTCCAACCGGATTGAATCTCATGGCGAGGGTTCGCAATCCGGCTGGATCGCTGCGGACATTGCCTACGATCTGGATCGACTGCCGTCATGTAGGCAAGCGCCCTGCGCCAAATCGGCGATAATTCCAAATAGGAGGGGTAATCGCAATGACATTCGATTTCACCGTGACGGATTTCATCCCGGCGGAGCCGAAGCAAATCTACGATGCTTGGCTCGACAGCAGGGTGCACGCCAAGATGACCGGCGACCGGCCCGCGACCGTGACGGCGAACGAGGGGGGATGGTTCGTGGCGTTAAGAGGCTTTGTCATAGGAAAGAACGTCGCCCTGGACCCCGGACGTCGAATCGTGCAAACGCTGCGGACGAAGGAATTCCTGGAATCCGATGCCGACTCCAAGATAGAGGTGCTGCTGGATCCGGCCGCAGGCGGAACGCAAATCACCATTCATCATACGAACGTACCGGACCAGCTGTCCAAGTACCGCGACGCCGGCTGGCAGAGCAATTACTTCGAACCCATGAAACGGTTTTTTGGCGCGTAGGTGTCGGGGACGGTCCGCCTCCCGAATCAGAGCGTGAAGCGGAATGTGGCGCCATCGTCTGGATTGCCGTTCCTCGTGAACCCAGAGGCGCGGCCACGCGCACCGGCCACAGGTGCTCGACGCGGCGGCACAACTGCTGGAGCGTATCACGCCCTGCTCTGAGTGGCCCCGCAGACCTTTGCTAGATTTCTTAAAACAATTTCTGCGGCGGGATTGATTTGCCGTTTGGATTCGTGGCTATCCGATAAGTCCGTTTAATCGTTCCAGTCCGCCCCCTCAGCACTGAACAATTCTCAACAGACGCCAGCCCCGATTGGGACTACGCTTGAAACAAAGGCGTTGCTTCTGTTTCTTTCTATTACCGCTTGTAGTTGTGGCGGATCCGATTCCGGCGGTATGCGCGTGCCGGTGCTACGAATCGAAACATCGATTCACTGCATTGACCAACTAAGAAACGGCTTTCTGGAGAACGCGACCAATGTTGCGCTTAATGAGACTTTTCTTGGTTCTGAACTAATCGTCAAGGCATAGCTTATTTTCGCCGGATTGCTTGGAGCATTCGGTGAAATGTGCCTCCTCAACTTTGGAAATCTGGCTTCAACGAAGAATTTGATGATTCCTAAACTGCTGGTCCTTGCCGCAGCGATTGCGTGTACCTTTGTCGCAGGAAAAGCACAGGCGAATGGCGTGGACCCCACCGTGGTTTCCGGTCAGGCCCGTTTCTCCGCCCTGGGGACATCGTTCAACATCACCAACAGCCCTGGGGCCATTATCAACTGGCATGGGTTCTCGATTGGCGCGGGTGAAACCACGCGCTTCATCCAGCAAAGTGCCGCCTCCAGCGTCCTCAATCGCGTCGTCGGTCCCGATCCTTCGTTCATCCTCGGCACGCTCACCTCGAACGGCCGGGTCTTTCTGATCAATCCGAGCGGCATCCTGGTCGGGCAAGGCGCGCACATCGACGTTGCCGGGCTGGTCGCCTCGACGCTCAACCTGAGCAATCAGGACTTCTTGGCGGGGCGGCTCAATTTCACGCCCAATCTGCTTTCGGGCAAGGTGGAAAACCTGGGAACCATCACCACTCCCTCGGGTGGCAGCGTCTATCTGGTCGGGTCAACCGTCAGCAACAGCGGCATCATCAACAGCCCGCGGGGCGATGTGATCCTGGCCGCAGGCCAGTCGGTGAAGATCTTCGACTCCAGCACGCCGGGGGTGAGGGTCGAACTCACGGCGAGCGATAACGCCGCCGTCAATTTGGGCGAGATACTTGCGCAATGCGGGCAAATCGGCATTTACGGCGCGGCGCTTCGCAACGCGGGCATCATCAACGCCGACCAGGTGGGTCGGGACGCAAGCGGCAAAATCGTCCTGCGTGGGAAGCAGGACGTGACCCTCGACGCCGGCAGCCGCCTCAGCGCCAACGGCGAACAGGGCGGGGAGATAACGGTCCAGTCCGAAACCGGCACAACGCTGGTGTCCGGAACGATTGAAACCAAAGGCTCGGGCGCGGTCGCAGCCAAAGGCGGCACCGTTCAACTGCTGGGTGACCGCGTTGGCCTGATTGCTGCGAGCGTCGACGCGTCGGGCACTGCGGGCGGTGGCACCGCGCTGGTCGGCGGCGACTACCAAGGCCAAAGTCCGTCGGTGCAGAACGCCTCGGCGACTTATGTTGGTCCTAACGCGAGCGTCAAGGCCGACGCCATCACCAGCGGCAACGGCGGCAAAGTGATCGTGTGGGCGGATAACGTCACCAGATTCCAGGGCAATGTCAGTGCGCGCGGCGGGTCGAACTCGGGCGACGGCGGCTTTGTCGAGGTGTCCGGGAAGCATTACCTTGATTTCCGCGGCATGGCTGATACGCGTGCGCCGATGGGCCGGGCTGGGACTTTGCTCCTCGACCCCGATGAAATCCAAATCATCAATGCTGCCGGGGGTGCCACTCTTCGAATGACGTGCCTCGGCGGCGGTGATTGTACGACGCCTTCGGGGGCCGGCCCTTATACTGACAATGCTTCCGCGTTTGATCCTGCGACCCCTGGTAGTGTTGGAATCTTGCCCGACAACTCGATCAATCAGCAGTTGGCGTTTGGCAATGTAACGGTCAAGACCTCGCTTGGCGGCATACTCATTTCAAATGTCAATGGCGAAGTTGCAATCGGCCCGGTTACCGGCTCAACTGATGCAGTTCCCGGCGCCGTCCCAGGGCCAAATGCCAATACGCTGACTCTGGATTCCGCCAAGAATATTTCGTGGGACGCAGTCTGGTCGTATAAGAATCTCGGGCAACTCACGCTGCGCGCCAGAGATGGCAGTATCGCGGGCACCACCGCGCTTACGCTCGTGGACGCCTCGCCGGTCCTGCTGCAAGCGACGACCAATATCGGCTCATCAGGGTCGCTTATGGCTATTACCGGGAACGGCGGTAACGTAACGATCAGTGCCGGAACCTCAGCGACCCTTGGCAACATCAGCGCAGGCACTGGCACGATTTCGGTGACGAGTTCCGGAGTCGGAGACATCACGATCAGTGGTGCCCTCACAAATACGAATTCCGGTACTTCGGCGGTAGTGCTGAATTCGACCTCTGGTACTGGCAATGTCATATCTAACAGTGGTTCCATCAGCACTTCGGGACGGGCAACGATTTTCACCAAAACGGTGGCGGGAAGCACTGGTCTGAATGTCCTGGTCGGCGATGCAAGCGGCAAGTTCCGTTACAACGGTGTAACCACTGGATTGGGGGCCACCGGCACGTACGCGGTCTATACCGAGCAGCCTTTCCTCGCCGTAGCCGCGAACAACGATAGCAAAGTCTATGGCACGAATGATCCTGCGCAAAGTTATGCGCCCGTAACGGGATATGTCAACGGCGACACGGCTGGTTTGACAGGGTCTTATGCGCGAACGGCTGGAGAATTGGTTAGCGCCTCCCCATACGCGATCACGCAGGGCACGGTTGCGTCGTCTGTTGGCTATGGCATCACGTTCACGAGCGGCCAAATGCTCACGATCGGCGCGAAGAGCCTCACGGCGCTGCTGCCCGACCAGACGAAGACCTACGGCACGAACGATCCGGCGCTGGCTCTTGGGGTCCCGGCGGCGAACCTCACCGGGCTGGTGAACGCGACGGCGACCAACTGGATGGGCACGGGAACGGTGATCGACGACAGCGCGCTCACGAGCACGGCGAGCGCGCTCGTACGCCAGGTCGGGGAGAGCGTGGGCAGCTACAACATCACCGCGGGCACCTTCACCGCGCCCAGCACGAACTACAGCGCACCGAGCTACCTGGGCGCTCCCAAGCTCACGATCAGCGCGAAGAACCTCTCGGTGCTGCTGCCCGACCAGACGAAGACCTACGGCACGAACGATCCGGCGCTCGCGCTCGGTGTGCCGGCGGCGAACCTCACCGGCCTCGTGCATGCGACCGCGACCAACTGGATGGGCACGGGCACGGTGATCGACGACGGCGCGCTCACGAGCACGGCGAGCGCGCTCGTACGCCAGGTCGGGGAGAGCGTGGGCAGCTACAACATCACCGCGGGCACCTTCAGCGCCCCGAGCGCGAACTACAACGCACCGAGCTACC
>JAPLRD010000157.1 GCA_026399375.1 Pseudomonadota bacterium | reverse complement strand
GTACAGAAGAAGTCGATGTAGCGGTCATCGGTGGCGGGCCGGCCGGATTGGCTGCCGCCGCAGCCGCGCGCAAAGCGGGCGCTGCACGCGTCGCGCTGATCGAGCGCGGCGAGCAACTGGGCGGCATTCTGAATCAATGCATTCATGACGGCTTTGGCACCAAGAATATGGGCAAAGCACTGACCGGACCAGAATATGCGCAGATTTATATCGATCTGGCCGACGCGGCCGGGGTCACCTGCCACCTCAACACCATGGTGCTGAACCTGAGCCCTGAGCGCGAGATGACGGTCTGCTCGTCGGAAGGCATGCGGCGCATCCGCGCCAAGTCCATCGTATTGTGCATGGGCTGCCGCGAGCGCACGCGAGGCGCGATCCGCATCCCGGGTCAGAGGCCGGCCGGCGTTTTCACCGCCGGCGCGGTGCAGTACTACATGAATATACGCAACCTGGCCGTGGGCCGCCGCGTGGTGATCCTTGGCTCCGGCGACGTAGGCTTGATCATGGCGCGCCGCCTCACGCTCGAAGGCGCCGAAGTGCCGTGCGTGGCCGAGATTCTTCCTTATCCGAGCGGGCTGGTCCGAAACGTGGTGCAGTGCCTGGAAGACTTCGATATTCCCCTCTACCTCAGCACGACGGTGGTTGAAATCCATGGCAGAGAACGGGTAACGGGCGTCACTCTGGCCAAGATCGGGCCCCGTGGCGGGATAGTGAAGGGGTCGCAGCGGAAGATCGAGTGCGACACGCTCATGCTTTCGGTGGGTCTGATTGCCGAGAATGAACTCGCCAAGAAAGCGGGCGTGACGCTCAGCCCGATAACGGGCGGGCCCATCGTCGACGACCACTTTCAGACCTCCGTGCCCGGCATTTTCTCCGCGGGGAATGCGCTTCAGGTGCACGATCTGGTGGACTGGGTCTCGGTGGAAGCCGAGAAGGCGGGGGCCTGCGCCGCCGAGTTTTCCCAGGACAAGAAGCTCGCCCGGGCACACATCAAGGTCACGCCTGGCCCGGGTATCCGCTACGTCGTGCCGCACTACATCAGCGGTACGGAAGCGGTCGACTTCTCGATGCGCGTGACGGTTCCAGATCACGACAAGACCGTGGTGTTTCAAAGCGACGGCAATACGCTCAGAAGCAAGAAAGAGCACGTGCTTGCCCCTTCGTCCATGGTCAGGTTCCGCGTGCGGGCCGAGCGATTCCAGAACATAGGCAATGAGATGACTGTGGAGCTGAAAGCATGAAAGGCAAATTCACCTGCGTCGTCTGCCCAACCAGTTGCGTGGTCAATGCCGAATGGAATGAGATCGAGCTAGAGAACACCGACCATGCGCAGTGCAAGCTGGCGTGGGACTATGTTCGCGGCGAGATTTTTGATCCCAGGAGAACGGTGACCTCCACGGTGCGGGTCGACGACGGCGATATTCCGCTGGTAAGCGTGAAAACCGAGCCCCCGGTCCCCAAGGCGAAGGTGTTCGAGGTGATGCAGCATCTGGCGCACGTGGTGCTTAAAGCGCCGGTGAACATTGGCGACATCGTCGTCGCCGATGTCGTGGGCACGGGCTCCAACATCGTGGCCACCAAGAAGATCTTGCTGAAGGCCTGAGGCCCCGCGCTAGGCAGCACCCCTTCCCGGCCGGCACCGACATCACGGCATACGGCGACCGGCGGACCCGCGTGGCAGAGAAGCCTGCGCGCATTGCGCAGCAAATATCCAAGACCTGCGATATCCTGCGGCTGCAGGGCATCGATGCGCTCGCACGCTGCAATACCGGCGAAGCGCACGGGTAGCCGGCCTGGACCCATTTCACAAACAAGGCCGAAACGAGAAATTGAAAAAATGGAACGAATAGATTGCGTCGTCATCGGCGCGGGCGTGGTCGGTCTTGCAGTGGCGCGGGCGCTGTCGCTCGCCGGGCGCGAGGTCATTGTCCTGGAGGAGGCGGGCGCGATCGGCACCGAAACCAGTTCGCGCAACAGCGAAGTCATCCACGCCGGCATTTACTATGCGCCCGGCTCGGCGAAGGCGCTACTGTGCGTGAAAGGCAGGGAGTTGCTGTACCGCTACTGCGAGGAGCGCGGCGTCGCACATCGCCGCTGCGGCAAACTGATCGTCGCCACCGCGCCGGAGCAGGTCGCGGCATTGCACAAGATACAGGCGCAGGCGGCGGCCAACGGGGTGCATGACTTGCGCCTGTTGACGGCCGAAGAAGCGAAAGCGATGGAGCCTGCGCTGCGCTGCGTCGCGGCGCTGCACTCGCCCTCCACCGGGATCGTCGACAGCCACGCGCTGATGCTCGCCTATCTGGGCGAGGCCGAGGACCATGGCGCCATGCACGCACTGCTAAGTCCGGTGACAGGCGGAGAGATCGTGGCAGACGGGATGGTGCTCGACGTCGGCGGTACCGAGCCGATGCGGGTTCACGCGCACACGGTCATCAACAGTGCCGGCCTGATGGCGCAGCGCTTTGCGGCCTCCTTGCGCGGCTTTCCGTCCAATAAGATTCCGCCCCTTTACTACGCCAAGGGCAATTACTACAGCCTTGCCGCACGTCCTCCTTTTACCCGGCTGATCTACCCGGTACCGGAAGCCGCGGGCCTGGGGGTGCACCTGACGCTGGATCTGGCGGGGCAGGCGCGTTTTGGGCCGGACGTGGAATGGATAGACGAAATAGACTACGATGTCGACTTGAGTCGCGCCGATGGCTTTTATCGGGCGATACGCGATTACTGGCCGGGTCTCAAAGACGGACAGCTGGCGCCGGGGTATGCCGGGGTGCGACCCAAGCTGAGCGGGCCGAACGAGCCGGCGAACGATTTCCTGATCCAGGGCCCGGCCGCACACGGCATCCCCGGATTGGTCAACCTGTTCGGCATCGAGTCGCCGGGATTGACCGCTTCGCTCGCTCTGGCAGAGCATGTCGTGCAGGAGGCAGGCGGGATTTGAAGGACCGTTTCAGGATTTCTGAAACGGTTCCTGAATTAGGGAAGCGTGAGGGGATATGTCCTCTTGCATGGCACTGAGTCCTGACCGGATTACGCAGCATCAACACGGGAGAGAAAGCATGAAACTGAAACTATCGCTGTTCGCCGCGCTCATCGCCGGCGTCGCAATCGGCGGCGCGCAGGCGCAAACCAAGTGGGACATGCCGACGCCTTATGCGGAAGGCAACCTGCACACCAAGAACGTGAAACAGTTCGCCGATGACATCAAGGCGGCGACCGGCGGCAAGCTCGAGTTCGTGGTGCACAGCAATGCCTCGCTGATCAAACATCCGGACATCAAGCGCGCGGTGCAGACCGGCCAGGTCAACATCGGGGAACTGCTGATCTCCGTCCTCTCGAACGAGAGCCCTCTCTACGCGTTCGATTCAAACCCCTTCCTCGCCGCCAACTACGGTGCGGCGAAGAAATTGTGGACCGTGGCGCGGCCCTACATCGAGAAGCGTCTGGACGCTCAAGGAATCAAGCTCCTCTATTCAGTGCCCTGGCCGCCGCAGGGGATCTACACCAAGAAACCGCTGACTTCCATCGCCGACCTGAAGGGCACCAAGTTCCGCACCTACAGCCCGAACACCTCGGAATTCGCCAAGCAGATCGGTGCGGTTCCGACCACGGTGCAAGTGCCCGAGGTGCCGCAAGCTTTCATCACCGGCACGGTGGACGCGATGATCACCTCCGGCGCCACCGGCGTCGACACGCAAGCCTGGGACTATCTCAAGTACTACTACGACACGGAGGCGTTCCTGCCGCACAACGTCGTGATCGTGAACAAGGCGGCGTTCGCCAAACTCGACCCGGCGGTGCAAAAAGCCGTCATGGACGCCGCTGCCAAGGCCGAAGAGCGCGGCTGGACCGCAAGCGCCGCCGACAATATCGGCTATATGAAAACCATGGCGAGCAAAGGCATCATCGTGGAGAAGCCCAACGCCAAGCTGCTTTCGGAATTGAACGCGATAGGCAAGGTCATGGCCCAGCAATGGGTGTCCAAGACCGGCCCCGATGCACAGGCCATCCTGAACGAATTCTCGCGCTGAACCAGGTTTCTGTGCCCCGGGGCGAGCCCGGGCACAGGCCCCTTCGCGGCGAACAGGGTTCAGCCCGGACTCACATCGCAGAAGAACACCCCCCAGCGGCGGCATCTATTGTGCTGATCACCATCTTGCTGCCAGACGTCCTCCTCATCAAATGACGCCGACCACGCCTCGGCCGGTTTGCACGACCGGCGAAATCCGCGAACTCGAGCGCACCGCCGCCGAACGTACCGGCGCCGCATCGCTGATGGAACTTGCGGGCCTTGCCGCCGCGGAATACGCGCGCGAACTGCTGGGTGAATACGGCAGGAAGGTGCTGGTGCTCGCGGGCCCCGGCAACAACGGCGGCGATGCGTTCGAGGTGGCGGTACATCTGAAGCGCTGGTTCTATCGCGTCGAACTCGTGTTCGCCGGGGACGAGCACCAGCTTTCCGAAGACGCCTTGGCCGCACTCAGGAAATGGCGCGCCAGCGGCGGCAATACCTATGCGGCGCCGCCGGCCGCACTGAAGCCGGACCTCGTGGTGGACGGCCTGTTCGGCATCGG
>JAPLRD010000266.1 GCA_026399375.1 Pseudomonadota bacterium | reverse complement strand
GTAACAACCGGCGGCAACGTGGATTACCTGATTGTTGGCGGAGGCGGCGGAGCGATATCAGGGGCCGCGGGCGGCGCCGGCGCCGGGGCTGTAGTCGAATCTACCGGCTATGTTCACGCGATCTCTTCTGGAACTTATCCCGTCGTTGTCGGTAACGGCGGCGCGGGATTGGGTGGCGCAATCACCACGGTTGGCAATAACGGGGATTCCAGCAGTTTCGATGGTGTGGTGGCGACCGGCGGTGGCGCGAGTTGGCAGAACGGCGCCTCGGGCGGCGGCGCAGACTATTCGCACCAGGGCGTATTCGGTATTGGCACTCAAGGGTACAACTGCGGGAATAGTCTCGGGGTGAACTCTGCATATCCTGCTGGCGGCGGGGGCGGAGCAGGGGGCGTTGGCGAATCCTCTCCGGATCTTGGCCATTCAGGAGCGGGGGGCGCTGGCGTGGCAAGTTCGATCACCGGCACTCCGGTCTATTACGGCGGCGGAGGCGGTGGATCGGCAACACTACAAGGCGGCGTGGCGGGGGCCGGCGGGAATGGAGGGGGAGGTGCAGGGGCGACTCCCTACAGCGGCCCCGGTGTAAATGGAACCGCGAGCACCGGGGGCGGTGGCGGCGGGTCACATCTCGGGTCTGGTGGAAGTGGTGGTAGTGGCATCGTAATAATCCGATACAAATTCCAATGATTGCTCCATCGACTATTCCGCAACGTATCGGGAGGCCTTCGCGCCTGAACTGACAAATAGATACACGAATGCCGTATTTCACACGCCCGCTGATCGCGGGCATTATTTTGAGGAGGATGGCAATGACAGATGAAGAACTGCAGATAAACGGGCCTGGCGGCACGGGTTTCAAATTTCGAGGTGAACGGACGCTAGACGTGATTCTCGTGCTCCTGTTGTCTGCGTTTTTTGGCTTTCTGGTGCGTGACAGCGACAGTAAGGCCGAGGGCCGGGACTTGAAGACCCACCAGGCACTAGAGTGCATAAGAGCGAGGAAGCACAAAAAACGATGATCTACGTTCTCGCGCTCCCGGCCGACGAACGGGAAAAGCTGAATCTCTTGAAGCCGAAACAACTGGAGGAGATGAGCCGATGATCACGCTCGCCGACTATTTCGGTGAATGGTACGCATGCCCCGACGCGACCGAGACGCGGCGCGACAACGCGGAGCGCTTGCTCGACGCTTGCGGTGACCTGGAACTATTGGCGCGAAACGATGGCGTGGTCTTCCCGATCAACCCGGCCACCAGCTCGGAGGTGTCGGGCGCGACCTACGGCGGCTTCCGGCCCATGTCCTGCACGCAGGGCGCACTGCACTCAAGCCACAAGGAAGCGCTGGCTGTCGACAGATACGACCCCGATGGGGAGATCGACTCCTGGTGCATGAACAACCTCGAGCAGCTCGAAAGATGCGGAATCTATATCGAGCATCCAGACTCGACCCCCGGCTGGAGCCATTGGACGATCAAGCCTCCCGGATCGGGCAACCGGGTGTTCAGACCATGAACGGAGGTGAAGATGGTTCCGCTTAAACCCGCCGCGTGGATCGGCCTGGCAGGCATGGCGTTGATTGGGGTGCTTGGCATCGCGCTCAAGGTTCAAACGAGCCGCCTTGACTCAGTCAAGGCCGAGTACGCCGCTTTCACCGCCAAGGTCGAGGTGATCGGGGAGCAGGCCGCGAAAGCGGCCAAGACCCGCGAATTGGAAGACCTCGCAATCAAGAAAAGGGCAGATGATGAAAACGCTAAAACGAAACGCGATCTTGCTGGTGTGTACGATGCTTACCGCAGCCTGCGCGCACAACGTGCCGGTGGCAGTCTCTTGCCCACCGCCCCGGCCGGTGCCGCAAGTGCTGACCGAGCCTGTTTCGACCGCGCCACCCTTGATCGTGGAATGG
>JAPLRD010000367.1:450-1925 GCA_026399375.1 Pseudomonadota bacterium | reverse complement strand
TGTGTTCGTCGAGTCGTTTCGCCCGGGCGTGATGGACCGGCTAGGCATCGGCTATCGCACCATTGAAGAACGCGCGCCGCAGATCATCTACTGTTCCATCTCGGCTTTCGGTCAGACGGGAAAGTACAGCACCAAGCCGGCGCACGATCCGGCGATACAGGCGATGGCCGGGGTGATAAGCGTCAACCTCGGGCGGGACGGTTTTCCCGCGATGCCGGGGATAGCAGCCGCGGACATGACAGGGTCGCTGACGGCACTCGCCGGCGTGCTGATGGCGCTGGTATCGCAGCGCGCGACGGGAAAAGGCGACTATCTCGATGTCGCGATGATGGACTCTCTGATGGCCTGCGTGCCGCATATGCTGGGGCCCGTGTTCTTCGAGAATCGCGCGCCGGTTCCGACGCACGAACGCTCGTGGGGCGGCGGCGCATTCAACAATCCCTACGAAACCAAAGACGGCCGTTTCCTGATGATGGGTGGCATGGAGCTGCATTTCGCCAAAAATGTGCTGACCAAGGCGGGGCGCCCCGATCTCGTGCCGCTGTGCGAGCAGCCGACTGGACCGGCGCAAGAGCCGGTGAAGGCGTTTCTTCGGGAATTCTTCAAGACCAGGACGCTGACTGAATGGGAAGCGTGGTTCGATGGCGTGGATGCGGGCTGGGCACCGATCCGCGACCTGCATCAGGCATTCTTTGATCCGGCGACCTCCGAGCGCGGCATGTTATTGCGCGACGATGACAACATTCCCCATGTGGGCGTCCCGATCAAGTTTGCGCGTGAACCGGCGGTACCGAATTTCCATGTGCCGGCCCTGGGGGAGCACGCACGAGAGATTCTTTCGGATCTAGGTTATGGGCCAGCCGAAATCGAAGTGCTGTCGAGAGAGAACGTGCTTTAACGGGCCAGTCCGAGTCGATCCCGCCACCCCTTGCAACTTCACACCTAGTGCTTTGCCGGCGCGCTCTTCTTGTCGCTTGCCGGGGCAACCTTTTTCTTCTCGTCCTTCTTGTCCTTCTTGTCGCTTGCCGGGACAGCCTTTTTCTTTTCCGCGTCGCTTTCCGGAATCAGGACGGACTTGCATTTCTTCTCGAGCCCTTTCTTGGTTTGCTTCTCCTCGCATATTCTTTCGACCTTGTACGCATGCGCGCTCGCAATGGGCCCCCATTCCCGCCATTTCGCGGGCGCGCCCTGCAGCGCACCAGGTGCGATTTCAAGAGCCAGAAGAAGCAGGCCGCTGGCGCCGGCAAGGCGTAGGCTGATGTTCATTTCTTCTGCGCAGTCAGTTGCGTCCTGGCATGGTGTGCGAACCCAGGGACCGGCTCAGTTCGCGCTAATCTTGCGGCCATTGAGCGCTTGCACCGGCCGCGCGTTGCCATTGAATGGGAACGCATCGATCTGCGCACGCGAAATGTCGGTTGCCGATTTCAGGATATAGAAAGTCACGCCTTCGGTGCACGGCGGCGTGGTGAGCGAAC
>JAPLRD010000367.1:0-432 GCA_026399375.1 Pseudomonadota bacterium | reverse complement strand
CGCTCGGGCAGCATCGAGGCCGGGTTGATTTCCGCCCCGCTCACCACCACCTCTGGCGCTTCGCGCTGCGGCGCGTTGGCCCAGATCGAGCGCACCACCGGGTTCTCCTTGCCCTCGCCTAGCAATACCCCCACGACCGCGAGCTTGCCCGCGGCGCTCTTGTGTACGAAGTGCGCCACCATCGAACTCGGTTTGCCGTTGACGTGCTCTTCGCTCGGGCGGTGGAAGTGGAACTGCAGCAGTTCATAAGCCACGCCGTTGATCGTGATCGCGCTCCCCGCGCCCACGGTGGCCTGTATCGTGTGTCCGTTGTTCAATACCTTGAGCGGCGTCGGCTTGTAATCGAACTTGATCGGATGCGCCGCCTTCTCGAACGGCCCGCGGATGTCCACCGGCGACTGCGCCTGGCCGGTGCCGCAGACCGGGAACGCT
>JAPLRD010000151.1:19430-34845 GCA_026399375.1 Pseudomonadota bacterium | reverse complement strand
TCTACCCCTTGAGCGCGTGAAACCCGGAAAAACGTGCCATCAACCCACAAACACCGCCTACTCGCTCTGCTCAGACATTCAACAATTCGGGCATCGACCTCAACGGGGGACGACTTTGACGGAACCGTGCCGAGCCAAGCAACAGAGTTGCCTGCGGCCGACGAAGCGCAGCATCGGCCGAGGCTATTCAGGTTTGCTACGACATCGTCGCGGCGCCGAAACGAGCCAACGCCCCTAGAATGGCAGCGGTTATCGCCTGCGTGCCGTCCTTGCCTCCGGATTCGAATGAATGAATCCGGCCCGTCGCAAACGCCGCGTCGACGGCCTTCTTCAGACGCGCCGCCTCGGCGCAAGCCTCCGGCAGTCCGTGCCTTTCTCCCAGCCAGTCCAGCATCATGGCAGCGGACAGAATCATCCCCGTCGGATTCGCCTTCCCCTGCCCGGCGATATCCGGTGCGCTGCCGTGGCTGGGTTGGAACAAGCCGTACCTGTCGCCGATGTCGCCCGAAGGCGACATGCCTAGGCCGCCGATCAAGCCCGCGGCAAGGTCAGAAAGAATGTCGCCAAACTGGTTTTCGGTCGGCAGCACGTCGTAGTCCCATGGCCGCTTGACCAGGTTCAGCGCCATGGCGTCGACATAGCAATGGTCGGCGACGATATCCGGATTCAGCTTCGCGCGCTCCCAAAATATCTTGTGGAAGAACGCCAGGCTGGAGAGCACGTTGGCTTTGTCTACGCAGGTGACCCGCCCCTTGGCCGGATTCGCGGCGCGCCGCGACCGCGCCAGTCGAAACGAAAAATCGAAAAGGCGCTCCGATCCTTTGCGCGTGATGCGCCCGAGATCGAAGGCTTCGCTGTCGTCGCCTTTTGGCTGGCTCTCCGGATAAAGGCGTCCGTAGAACAGACCTTCGGACTGCTCGCGCACCAGCACGAAATCGATCTGCGCGGCGCGCGAATCAGCCAGGACGGAAGGCACACCGGGAATGGCGCGGATGGGACGCACACCGGCATAGAGATCAAATTGCTTGCGCAAGTCGAGTTGCGGGTTGACCTCGGTACCGTTCGGATAGCGGATATGGGGCATGCCCATGGCGCCGAAAAGGATCGCGTCCGCATCCTCGCACGCGCGCAGCGTGCTCTCGGGCAACGCAATTCCGTTGTCGGCGTAATACTGCGCCCCTCCCGGGCTGTGAATGTAGTCGAGGCCGAAGCGCGTCTGATCCTTCAGCAAACTACCGAGCACCTCGATGCAGGCATCCATTACCTCGCTGCCGATGCCGTCCCCGGGCAGTACGGCGATCTCGAACATATGCTTGCTCATATTTGTTTCAGCTCTCGTTTATGTATCCGTGCTGGCAGCACCCGGGTCGCGCCAATCCAGCCGCTGCCAGTTGATCGTCCAGCCCGGCATTCCAGCCGCGGCCTGCCAGCCGCTCGCGACGCCGAGACCGGGAACCGCGACCAGCACGTCGCAGCAATAGAGCAATGGAAGCCGTTCACGTTCCCACGGCGGCATGCGCGCTTCCTGCAACAGGTTCTTCAGGCTTCGCGTCGAACCGGCGGTCTGCAGGCGCAGTTTCTCGCCCCCCTGCCGCAGCCTTGCGCTCAGTCCCGCCGCGCGCACGCTGGCGCAATCCAGGCCCGCCCCGGTCACGCGCGCAAAACGCAATGTTCCACCCAGTTCCGGCAAGGCCCATGTGCGCTTTGCGTCCCAGACGCGGCTCAAATCCGCCGGCGCCTCCGGCAGCGCGCGCAGCAGGTAGGCGCAGCCGTCGTAGCGGCGCAGTTCAAAGGCTCCCAGCACGACGTGCACGGCGGCGTCATCGCGCGCTTGAAACACCTGGCGCAGCCCTTCCTCCAGGCGGTCCGTTTCGGGCGCGCCGGCACCCTGCTGCTGCAATAGCCAGCGCACCAAATTCTTTGTGCGCACAGCGCCGATGCGCTTCAACTCGGCGAGCGGGAGCTTGTTTCCTGCAGCCGAGGATATAGCATCGGCGGCGGCCAACTCATCCAGAACCAGGCTCGCCTCGGCCAGATGCCGGGCCGAGCGCGCCAGCGTCGCACGGTAGGCGGGAAAGCCCCTGGCTATCGCCGGCAATACCTCGTGCCGCAAGAAATTGCGGTCATAGCGCGTGTCGGCATTGCTCTCGTCTTCGACCCATGTCAGCTTGCGCACTCTTGCGTACGCCTCGATTTGTTGGCGTGACAGAGCGAGCATGGGCCGCAGGATCGCCGGCGCGCGCACCGCCATGCCGCCCCTGCCCTGCGACCGCAGCAGCGGCATCGCGGCGCCGCCCTTCACCCCCGCCCCGCGCAGCAGTTGCAGCAGCAGCGTCTCCGCCTGGTCGTCCAGATGCTGTGCGAGCACGATGAAATCCGCTTCTTGCCTCGCATACACCGCGTAACGCGCGCGGCGTGCCGCCGCCTCCAGGCCTTCGGCGCGATAGGGAGCGACATCGACCAATTGCACGTCGAGCGCTATCCCCAGCCGCTTGCACTTGCGTGCGCAGAAGTCGGCCCAGCGGCGCGCGTTCGGGCTGATGCCGTGATTGACATGAACGCAGGCGAGCTTGAATCCGAGCGGTCGCGCCAGGCGATGCAGTGCGTCTAGCAGGACGATCGAGTCGAGTCCGCCGGACAGGCCCAGCACCAGCCTGGCCCTGGGAAAAAGCAAAGGTTCGAGCGCTGCGCCTACGGCGGTTTCGAGGCCGGGGAGCTTACTTTGCTTCGACTTCCCTGAACTTGCCATAGTCCATCAGACGCTCGAAACGCGCTTCGATGAGTTCATCCACGCCCTTGCTGGTAAAGGTCCGAACCGCGTCCTGCAGCGCTTTCTTCACGCTTTGCGCCATGGCGGCGTGGTCGCGATGCGCACCGCCCAGTGGTTCGTTGATGATCTTGTCTATCAGTCCCAGCGTCTTCAGCCTGTTGGCGGTGATGCCCATGGTTTCTGCCGCCTCCGGCGCCTTGTCCGCGTTCTTCCACAAAATCGAGGCGCAGCCCTCGGGCGAGATCACAGAGTAGATGGCGTATTGCAGCATCATCACCACGTCGCCCACGGCGAGGGCGAGCGCGCCGCCAGATCCGCCTTCGCCGATGACGGTACAGATGATGGGGACCTTGAGTTCGGCCATGGCGTAAAGGCTGTGGCCGATCGCTTCGGACTGCCCGCGCTCCTCCGCGCCTATTCCGGGATAGGCGCCGGGCGTGTCGACAAAGGTGATCACCGGAATCGCGAATTTCTCCGCCAGCCGCATCAGGCGCATGGCCTTGCGGTAACCTTCCGGGCGCGGCATGCCGAAGTTGCGCAGGATCTTTTCCTTGGTATCGCGCCCCTTCTGCTGCCCGATCACCATCACCGACTGGCCGTTGAAGCGCGCCAGACCGCCGACGATGGAAAGATCGTCCGCATAGGAGCGGTCACCGTGCAACTCTTCGAAATCGGTGAACAGCGCGCCGATGTAATCCAGCGTAAACGGACGCTGCGGATGGCGCGCCACCTGCGCCATCTGCCAGGGCGTGAGTTTGGCGTAGATGTCCTTGGTCAATGCCTGGCTCTTCTTCTGCAACCGCGCGATCTCTTCCGAGATGTCCACCGCCGAGTCGTCCTGCACGAAGCGCAACTCCTCGATCTTGGTTTCAAGATCGGCGATCGGCTGTTCGAATTCTAGAAAGGTGGTTTTCAAGGGTTCAGGCGCACTGTACGTTGGAATCAGAACTGGCGCTTATTCTAACGCACGGCCAACACGCGCACGTGAACAAGGCTCCGATCGTCAGTACTCTACCGGCACCGGATCGAGGCTGCGCCACAGATACCAGGTCGCGACCGAACGCCAGGGCACCCAGCCGGCGCCCAGTTCACGCATACGCTCGCGCGTAACACGCTCGCCCTCGAAATAGTGCAGGCCGATGGCTTTTTGCAATCCAAGGTCGTCCAGCGGCAGCACATCCGGCCGCAGCAGGTTGAACATGAGAAACATCTCCGCCGTCCAGCGGCCGATGCCGCGCACCTGGATCAATTCGGCGATGACCGCCTCGTCATCCATGCCGGGCCAGTCGCGCGCGTGGATGCTGCCGTCGGCGAAGTGGCGCGCAAGATCCGTTATGTACTCGGCCTTGCGCTGCGACAAGCCGCAGGCGGGAAGTCTGCGGCGGACCTTTAGAATCTGCGCCGGCGTCGCGTCCGGCGCGAGCGCGAGCACCCGGTTCCAGACCGACTCGGCCGCCTTGACCGAAATCTGCTGGCCGACAATGGAGCGGGCGAGCGTCTTGAACGGCTCGCCCCGGCGGGCCAGCGCGACGCGAGGATGGGCGCGGATGATGCGCGCGAGCACTGCGTCCCGGCGTGCCAGCGCACGCTTGGCGCGCAGCCAGTAGTCCGGCGTCAGAATGTTGGAAGCCCCTAGGCCCGCAACACAGCGTGCGGCACCACCCGGCTGTGCGCGGCGACGTGCTGGACCAGGAAACCCATCTGGTCGGAAAGGATCTTGCGATTGGTGAGGATCAGGTACTCCGCCTTGTTCGGCACGTATGGCGTGTAGATCAATTCCATGCCGGCCTCCTCGGGCTTGCGATTGCGCTTGATGCCGTTGCAGTGGCGGCAGGCCGACACCACGTTCATCCAGTGATCACGTCCGCCGCGGGACAACGGCGTGATGTGGTCGCGCGTGAGGCGCAGGTATCCGAACTCGGCGCCGCAATAGGCGCAGATATGGCGGTCGCGGCGGAACAACTCCCGGTTGTTCAGCGGCGGCACCTGGGAAAAGCCGCGCGCCGCGAGCGCCTTGCCCTTGATGGCGATGATGGAGTTGGCGGTAATGCTGGAGCGCTCGCCGGTCCTGCGCGAAATGCCGCCGTAGAAAGTGAATGCGCGCTCGCCCAGGGTCCATGCGACCAGGTTCTTGGCGTAGTAGTAGCAGGACTGCTGCCACGTTACCCAGCGGTGGGGAACACCGTGAAAATCCAATGTCAGAATGAGCGGAATTTCCGCCATGCGCTCGCCTCAACTCTCCAGAAAGCAAGAAACCGGACTCGATGCGCAGCGGAAGAACTTGAGTGAACCCAGAAAAGCCGCGGGCATCAAACGCTTGCGGCAGATTTTGCCTCAAAACGTGCAGCGGCGCCAGAACTTACGGGCCATTTCAGGAGTCCCGAAAATGGGCCCTGAATTGAGGAAGCGCGAGGCAAGGCATCTCCTCGCATTTTCGAGCGCAGCCGATCGGCAGGTCGGTCAGCAGGTCGGCGAACAGGAGATACCGGCCTGTTTCATGTTTTCCTTCATGCTGACCACCGCCTGACCTTCGCCCAACCAGGTGACGATCCCGGCTTTGACGTTATAGACCTTCCCCTTGCGGCCCGCCTTGTCCAGCATTTGCGCTGCCACACCCGAGCGATTGCCGGTGCGGCAAATCAGGATAACAGGCTTGTCCGCGGCCGCCACCTTGTCGACCTGCCGCGCCCACGCCGCAGGATCGGCGCGGCCTTGCTCGTCGAACAGGGTGATCATCTGGCTTCCCTTGACGACTCCCGTCTGCCGCCACTCGCCCGCGGTGCGCAAATCGACCACGGGCGTCCCCTGCTTGATGAGCGCCTTCAACTGGTCGTTGCCAATATCGACCACTTCGGCCTGCGCGAGCGTGGCGGCAAGGCAGAGGAACAGCGCCGCAGCGAAGGAAAACCGGATCTTTGCATTCATGTTCTTCTCTCGGACAGATCGTAGATAATCGAAGATCATATTCTCAGGGGCGGGGGCCGAAAAGTCGGTGACTAATGTCACTCAGAAACGGTCATAACGTCAGCGAACTCTTGCCCCTGGACGGCGCTATGCTATGTTTTGCGCAACAAACGCCCTTTACTTCAACCTGACGGAGGAAATACACATGGTTCTGGCCGAATTCTCGATGTCGCCGCTCGACAAAGGCGACAGCCTCAGCCAGTACGTGGCGCGCTCCCTGGACATCATCGACAAGAGCGGCCTTCCCTACCAGCTGACACCCATGGGAACCATCGTCGAAGGCGAATGGGACGAGGTCATGGCCCTGGTCACCGCTTGCTACAAGCGGATGAGCCAGGACTGCAACCGCATTTCGACATCGATCAAGATCGACTACCGGGCGGGGAAAAGCGGCCGCCTGAAAAGCAAGATCCAGGCGATCGAAAGCAAGCTCGGCCGGACACTCTCCAAGTAATCCTGTCAGATCCTGCGCGTGTACTCGCGCAAATACTGCAATGACCGCTTCGGCGTGAACGACGGAATGGTGCACCCGCACGCCAGGATGAAGTTGGTCCGCCCCGCCTGAGCGAAGGCGTCGTCGATTTCGCGCGCCATCGCCGGGAGATTGCGCTCCTGAAATTTCGTCTCGTCGATGCCGCCCATCAGGCATTTCGACGTGAGCTTGCGCAATTCGGCCAGGCTTGGATTGCCGGGCAGGCGGTCGGAAATGCTGATGACCTCGCACGGATAATCGAGCACGCGGCCCAGCTCGAGTCCGACGCCGTGAATATGCAGAATGCGCACCATGCCCTCGGCCGCCTTCAGCAGGCGCAACTCGAACGGCCTTTGGAACGTCTCATATACTTCCCGGCTGGAACCGCGCGGGAAGCCTTCGCGGATGGCGCCGTTGATCGAAAGGAAAAACGCTTCCACCCCCTGTGCCTTCACCGCGGCGATATAGCGGCAATACGTATCCGCCACGGTTTCGAGCGCGCGCAGCGTTTCGTCCTTGTGTTTCCACATATTGGCCGCCTGGTCGAAGCCGACATTGCGCAGGACCTGCTGATAGGGATCGAAGCCCGTGTCGATCAGTGCGATATCCGGACCCAGCCCTGCGCGCAAGGCGGCAAGGCACTTCAATTGCTCGGCGAAGCAGGGTTCGTCCATTGCCAGCGGCTTGAACGCCCGCAGGCTCGCCGGATCGTCCAGTGTCTGTACCCCGGCGGGAATGGGATAGCGGTAGTCGTTCATGACTTTCGCCACATCCCAGTCGTAGGTTTCGAGAAAACTCCGGTGCAGCGCCGCCGTTTGCTCTCCCGGCAGGTGGTCCGAAAGAAAATGCACCCAGGTGGTCACGGGCGGGCGGTCCGGCTGTTCCCCGCGCACTGCGGCAAAAAAACGCTCGCGTTTGTTCATGGCTTGCTCACTCCGGTTGAATGCCCGCGGCGCGAATGACCTTCGCCAAGCGCTCGGTTTCGGTCTGCATCTTCTTTGCGAACGCATCGGGGGACGCACTGGGCGCGACCAGCATCGCCATCTTCCCGAACGCTTCCTTTACTTCAGCCTGGGTCGCGGCTTTGACGATTTCCGCGTGCAAGCGGCTGACGATCGCAGGCGGCGTTCCGGCCGGCGCCACCAGCCCAATCCAGGTGCCGAACGCAAATGCCGGAACCCCGGCTTCCGCGGTGGTCGGCACGCCGGGCATGAGCGCGAGGCGTTCGCTCCCGGTCACCGCCAGCGCCCTGAGTTTCCCGGCCTGGATATTGGCGAGCGGCGTCTGCGGCAGGTCGAACATCACCTGTATGCGCCCGCCGAGCAGATCGCCCAATGCCTGCGAAGCCCCTTTGTACGGCACGTGAACGAGATCCGTCCCCGTGGTCATGCGAAACATCTCGCCCGCCAAGTGCAGCGTGTTGCCGACGCCGGCGGAGCCGTAATTGAGCTTTCCCGGATTCGCCTTCGCCAGCGCGACGAATTCCTGCAGCGTGTTGGCGTGCACGTCCGGATGCACCACGACCACCAGTGGGGATTCGATCACGTTGGAGATCGGCGCAAAATCCTTGATCGTGTCGTACGGAAGTTTCTTGTACAAAGCCGGTGCCGCGGCGTGGGTCGTCATGCCGGCGAGCAACAGCGTGTATCCGTCGGGCGCCGACTTGGCAACGTAGTCGCAACCGATCTGCGCGTTTCCGCCCGGCTTGTTTTCGACCACGACCGGACTCTTCAGATTTTCCTGCAGCCTGGTGGCGATGGTGCGCGCAACGTAATCCGACGAACCGCCAGCGGTATAGGGCACGATGATGCGTATCGGCTTGCTGGGGAAGTCCTGCGCCCGGGCCGTCGGCAGGCCGAGAAGAACCGCGGCCAGCGCGGCAACGCATAAACCGATTTTCCGAAACCGCGAAGGTCGCGGTTGCCCGCCATCGGCCATTCCAGAACAAAGCAATTCACTCATATCTCATCCTCTCCAAGGATACCGCCTCTTCGCAGTCACTCTAATCCAGCTGCGCCCCCGCGTCTTTGATGATTTTGCGCCACTTGACCAATTCCAGTTGCACGTAGTTGCCGAACTCCTCCGCGCTCTGCGTGCGGCTCATGTCGACACCCTGCTCTTCCGCTCGCGCCTTGACCTCGGGATCATGCATGATGCGCGTCAGTTCGGCATTGAGTTTCGCCACGACCGCGCGCGGCGTTCCCGCGGGCAGCCAGACGCCGAACCAGCCGATGACTTCGTAATTCGGCAGCCCCGCCTCCATCATCGTCGGTATGCCCGGCAGGCTGGATGACCGTTCGCTGCCGGTGACCGCGAGCGCCCTGAGTTTGCCCGCCTTGATATGCGGCAGCATGGCGATGATATTGTCGAACATGAAAGTCACGCGACCTCCGAGCAGATCGGTCAGGCCCGGCGCGTTCGCCTTGTAGGGAATATGCGTCATCTCGATCCCGGCCTGTTGCGTGAACAACGCGCCGCACAGGTGGCTGGTGGTACCGTTGCCGGAGGACGCGAAATCGTATTTCTTCGGGTTCGCCCTGGCGAGCGCGATGAGTTCGCCTATCGAGTTTGCGGGAACGGCCGGATGCACGGTCATCACGAACGGGGTGATGCCGGCGCGCGCGACCGGCTGAAAATCCTTCACCGGATCGTAGGGCATTTTCGCGTACAGGCCGGGGGCGATGGCGTGCGTGCTGATGCTGCCCAGAAGCACCGTATAGCCGTCCGGAGCAGCGCGCGCCACAGCTGCCGATCCGATAGTCCCGCCTGCCCCCGGCCGGTTGTCGACCACAACCGGGACCTTCCACGCCTCGGACAACTTCTGCCCGATCATCCGGCCGAGAACATCGGTGCCGCCACCAGCCGCAAACGGAACCACGAGCCGAATCGGCTGGTCCGGATAATCCGCCGCGGCCATGCCGGACGCAAGCAACAAAAGCAGGCCGAGGGCGTGGGCAGTTAAGCTGGTCGAAGAAGGCCGCATGTCAGATCATCTTCTTTTCGCGCAGAAAGGCCTCTGCAGCGCGCAGCGCGTCGATCGCCGCGGGAAATCCGCAATAGGCGACCGTATGCGTGAGCGCCTCGCGAATTTCTACCGCCGTGCAGCCGTTGTTGACCGCCCCTTCCAGGTGAATCGCCAGTTCGTGCGGCCGGTTGAGCGCGGTGAGCATGCCGAGCGTGATCAGGCTCCTGGTCTTGTGGTCGAGCCCGGGCCGCGTCCAGAGCGAGCCATAAGCGAACTCCTCGCTCAGGCGGCGGATGGGCGCGTTGAAATCGTTGGTGGACGCATCACGGCGCTCGCAGTACGGCGCGCCCAGCACTTCGCTCATGACTTTGCGGCCGGTTCTTCGGCGCTCTTCCATTCCGGAATCCTTGCTCATGGCCCTGCCTCCTTTTTCCTAGTCGATTTTGGCGCCGGAATCCTTCACCACCTTCGCCCACTTCTCGATGTCCTGCTTCAGCAGCGCCGCAAATTCCGCCGGCGGGGTGGCCAGCGGCACGGCGCCCTGGCCGGCGAAGCGCGCGCGCAAGTCCGGCGTGGCGAGCAATTCGTTGATCTCGCGGTTGAGCTGGCTGACGATCGCCGCGGGCGTACCGGCCGGCGCGAGCAGGCCAAACCAGGGATTGACATCGAAGCCCGCAAGACCGGATTCGGCCAACGTCGGCAGCTCGGGCAGAGTCTCGGAGCGAGCCTTGCTGGTCACCGCAATCGCGCGCAACTTGCCGCTCTTGATGTGCCCGATGACCGAGGGCATGCTGGTGAACGACACCTGCACCTGCCCGCCGATCAGATCGGCGAGCGCCGGGCCGGCGCCCTTGTAGGGGATGTGCGTCATCTTCACGCCCGCAGCGCCGTCGAACATCTCGCCCAGCAGCTGGTTGACCGAGCCGTTTCCGGCGGACGAGTAGGTGAGCTTCCCATCCGCCGCCCTGGCGTTTGCGATCAACTCCTGCGTGTTGTTCGCGGCAAGGCTCGGATTCACCACGACGACGAACGGCACCGCGGCGAGGGTCGCAACCGGCGTGAAATCCCTGATCGGGTCCCAGGGCAGATTGTGGTAAAGACTCGGGTTGATCGCGTGAGTGCCGATATAGCCCAGCAGCAGCGTGTGGCCGTCCGCGGGCGATTTCGCCGCTTCCAGCGTGCCGATGTTGCCGCCGGCGCCGGCGCGGTTTTCGACGATCACCTGCTGCCCCCACTTCTCGCCCAGTTTGGCGGCGATGATGCGCGCCAGCGCATCCGAGGCCCCTCCCGGCGCCTGCGGCACGATGATGCGCGCCTGCTTCGAGGGAAAGCCTTGCGCCGCTGCGCCGGCGGCAAATGCTGCGATCGCCGCGAGCCCCACCCATTTCACCAGTTGTTTCATCATCGCCTATCCTCCTTGTGATTTCTTATGTGCAGCCGACACGGCGCCCGCCGCCAGCCCTTCGAGCAGCAGCGCGTTATGCTCTCCCAGCAGCGGCGGCGGCCCGAAGCGGCGCTGTGCGCCTGCTATCCTGATCGGGTTGCCGACCGCGCGGATCGCGCCTCCCGCGCATTCGATCTGTACCACCATTTCACGCTCGCGCACCAGGTCCGAGGCGAGCGCCTGTTCCAGCGTTTCCACCGGCGCGACCACGACGCCGAGCGGCGCGAGTCGCGCGCTCCACGAGGCCGTCGAATCGCCCAGAAACAAAGGTTCCAGTGCGGCCAGCACCGCGTCGCGATTGCTGCGCCGCGCCGCCATGGTCGCAAAGCGCTCGTCCGTCAGCCACTCCGGCCTGCCAACCTCGCCGCAGAAGCGGCGCCAGAAATCATCGTGCGAAATGAACACCACCAGCCAGCCGTCGCTGGTTTCGAAAATCTGCGCGGGCACGATGTAGGGATGCGCCGAGCGCGGCATGCGCTCCGCGCGCTCGCCCGCGTTCAGCCAGGCGCCGGCGAGATAGTTCAGTTGCGACAGCATCACGTCGTACATCGACAGGTCGATCTGGCCGCCCTTGCCTTCGACGATCTTGGCCAGCAGGCCGAGCGCCCCCATCATCCCGGCCGAGTTGTCCACGGCCGAATAGCCGGTCTTGGCAGGGGGCCCGCCCGGCTCGCCGGTGATCGCCATCACGCCGGTCAGCGCCTGAATGACATAGTCGTATGCCGGCCGGTCTGCGTAGCTGCCTTCGAGCCCGTAGCCGGTGAGCGCCACGCATACCAGCTTCGGATTCGAGTCCTTCAACGCGTCGTAGGTAAGGCCCAGCTTCCTTATCGCCGACGGCCGCAAATTTGTGATGAGCGCATTGGCACGCGCGGCGAGAGCGCGCAGCGCGCTTTGCCCCGCCGCCGAGGCGAGGTCGAGCACCACGCTCTTCTTGCTCCGGTTGAGGCTGGCGAAATAGGCGTTGTGCGAACCGACGGTGTGCGGGCTGACACGGCGCGCGATATCGCCTTCGGGCGGTTCGATCTTGATCACCTCGGCGCCGAGATCGGCGAGCAGCATGCCGCAGTACGGGCCGGCGAGCATGTGCCCGATTTCCAGTATCACGATGCCCGAGAGCGGACCGCTCATCCCAGGGCGCGCGCCAGTTCCGCTATCATCTGCGCCAGCGGCATGTCGTTGGTGAATACACCCCTGACCCCGGCCGCGAGCAGCGCCGCGGCGTCTTCGGGGGGAATGGTGCCGCCGACGAACACCGGGATGTCGCCGATACCGGCGGCCGCCAGCCCGTCCAGCACCTGGCGCGCGAGTTCCTTGTGGCTGCCCGACAGAATCGACAGCCCCACGGCCGAAACATCCTCGTCCAGCGCCACGCGCACGATGAATTCCGGCGATTTGCGCAGGCCCGTATAGATCACCTCCGCTCCCGCGTCGCGCAGCGCCAGCGCGATCACTTTTGCCCCCGAGTCGTGCCCGTCCAGCCCGGGCTTGGCCACAAGAATGCGCTTGCCCGCCAGCGGGCGTTTGCCGTCGGCAAAGCTCATAGGCGCACCGGTTCCTGGAACTCGCCCCAGCAGCGCTTCAAGCGATCCACCATCTCGCCCACTGTGGCATAGGCGTGACAGCATTCCACCAGCAGCGGCATCAGGTTGTCCTTGTCCGCCGCGGCCGCCGCTTCCAGCGCGGCGAGCGAGCGTTCGACCCGCGCCGTGTCGCGCTTGCGCTTGAGCTCGGCGTGCTTGGCGAGCACGCGCGCGGAGATCTGCGGATCGAGCCGGAACACTTCGCCGTAGCTGTCGGCTTGCGCTTCACGGCGGAACTGGTTCTGTCCCACCACGACCCGCTCGCCGCGGTCGGTCTGCTCCTTCTTCTGCATCGCCCGCACCGCGATGCGCCGCTGCAGCCAGCCCTCCTCGATCGCCTTCACCACGCCGCCGTAGGCGTCGATCTCACCCATCACCTCCAGCATCCCTTTCTCCATCTGGTCGGTGAGCCATTCGACGTAATAACTGCCGCCCAGCGGGTCGACCGTGGCCGCAATGCCGCTTTCATACTGCACGATCTGCTGCGTGCGCAACGCGATCTCGGCCGAGAACTCGGTCGGGATCTGGAACGCCTCGTCGTAGGCGCAGGTGAAAATCGACTGCGCGCCGCCCAGCACCGCCGCCAGGTTCTCGATCGCCACACGCACGATGTTGTTGTAGGGCTGCGCCGCCACGAGCGATGAGCCGCCGCAGACGACGCCGAAGCGAAAGTGCAGCGCCTTGTCGTCGGTGACGCCGTAGCGCTCGCGCAGCAGTTTCGCCCACAGGCGGCGGCCGGCGCGGAACTTCGCCGCCTCTTCGAACAGGTCCATGTGGGTGTAAAAAAAGAACGACAGCCGGCGCGCGAACTTTGTCAGGTCGCCGCCGCGGCGGATCAGCTCGTCGACGTAAGAAAGGCCGTTGGCCAGCGTATAGGCCATCTCCTCGACCGCCGTGCAGCCGGCGTCGCGCACGTGGGCGCCGGCGATCGATATGGCGTTGAAGCGCGGCGAGACATCGTTCGAATACAGAATGGAGTCCGCGATCAGCCGCAGCGAAGGGCGTACCGGGAAGATCCAGGTGCCGCGCGCGACGTACTCCTTGAGGATGTCGTTCTGAATGGTGCCCGTCAGTTTTTCGCGCGGCACGCCCTGCTTGTCGGCCGCGGCCAGATACATGGCGTAGATGATCGCCGCGGTGCCGTTGATGGTGAATGATGTGGAGATCGCGCCCAGGTCGATGCCCTCGAACAGCGTCTCCATTTCCGACAGCGAAAACAGGGAAACGCCGACCTTGCCGATTTCGGGGCGCGCCATCGGATCGTCCGGGTCGTAGCCGCACTGCGTCGGCAGATCGAGCGCGACCGACAGGCCGGTCTGCCCCTGGTCGAGCAGGAATCGATAGCGCTGGTTGGATTCCTCGGCCGAACCGAAGCCCGAATACTGGCGTATGGTCCACGGGCGCCCGCGGTAGCCGTCGGCGAAAATGCCGCGCGTGTACGGATACGAACCCGGCAGCGCTGGTGCCGGATCGCCCGCCATCTCGCGCGTCACCACCACCGGCACTTCAATGCCCGATGGCGTCACGACGCGCTTGTCCGGCTTTGATGTCGCCGAGCCGGGCTTGGATGCTGCGCTCATTTCTTTGCCTCCCTGTTCAATATGTCCTTCGCCGCCTGCCAGTGCTCCGCGTGGCACCAGGCATGGGCGAACAAATCCCGGTCGCGCAGATTCACCGCCTCGCGCGCCATTCCCGATTTTCGCGCGGCGGATTGCCACTTGAACGCACGCATCACCTGCGGCCGCTGCTTCATCCATGTGGCGAGATATCGTTCGACAAACGCGGCAAACCGCTAGCCTTCCGGCGCGACCGATTCTACTAGACCCGCCGCCAGCGCTTCGGCCGCAGACAGCACGCGCGCGCTGCACAGCAGTTCCAGGGCGCTTGACGGGCCGACGATGGCGGCGAGGTCGCTGCCTCCGCCCCAGGCGGTGGGAATGTTGAGCGTTCCCTGCACGAAGCCGATGCGCGCGTGCGCCGCGGCGATGCGCACGTCGCAAGCGACTGCCAGCTCCGCGCCCCCGCCCAGCGCAACGCCGTTCAGCGCCGCCACCACCGGCACCGGGAAAGATCGGATGGCCTGCAGCGCGCCGTTGCCCAAATCGAACAGGGCGCGCGCCTCGTCCAGCGTGCGCACCTCCTCCAGGTCGCGCAGGTCGCCGCCCGCGGCAAAGCTCTTGTCGCCCGCTCCCGAGAGCAGGGCCAGCACAATTTCGTCGTTGCCGCGCTGTTCTTCGAACACCTCGCCCAACCGTGCCAGCACCGCGCGCGACAGCGGGTTGCGTTTCTCCGGGCGGTTGATGGTCACCGTGAGCAAGCCGTTTTCCACCGAGGCGAGAACGCCCGAATTCACCACCTCACCTCAATACCCTCTATGCCCGCATTCCTGACCAACTCACTCTCCCCGGATCGACGCACCTTCCGCCCCGGCCGGGCACTGGCGCGGAGCCAATAATACGCCTACCGCCACGCTGACGCGATCGGGCCGGCAGGCGTAGCATTGCGCCTGGACGCGACGAGCGCGGATCGCGGATGTTTCGCAAAACCCCATTTGAAAAAAAAGGAACAGAACATGCAGCGCATGACAGGCGGACGCGCGATCACGGTGGCACTGAAGGAAGAAGGCATAGAGCACGTCTTCGGCATCGCGGGCACCCACAACACTCCGATGTTCGACGGTGCATATGGCGAGTCGGGCATACACATCGTGACCGCGCGCCATGAGCAGGGCGCATCGATGATGGCGGCAGGATACGCCCGGGCCTCGGGCAAAATCGCCGCCTGTTTCGTCGTTCCCGGGCCCGGCCTCACGAATGCGCTGACCGGGATGGGCATGGCCTACTCGGAATCGGCGCCATTGCTGATGTTCGGCGGACAAAACGCCCTGGCCCAGCTTGAACGCGAAGGCGACCACTTCCACGAATTGCCCAATTCGATGGCGGTAGCCGGATCCCTTTGCGGCTATACGCGGCGCGTTACCGCTCAGGCCGAGATTCCGGCGGCCGTACGCGAAGCGATGCGCGCCATGCGCTGCCGGCGTCCGCGACCGGCTTACATCGAGGTGCCGCTGGACGTTCAGAGCGGCGAAGCCGAGGTCGGATCACTGCCTCGGGAAACATTCACACGGCCCGCGGGCGACCCAGGCAGCATCGCCCGCGCCGCCGAAGCGCTCAAGTCCGCAAAACGCCCTTTCATCCTGGCCGGCGGCGGCGTGGCG
>JAPLRD010000151.1:15476-19401 GCA_026399375.1 Pseudomonadota bacterium | reverse complement strand
CGCGGCGTGATTTCCGACCGGCATCCGCTCGCGCTCGGCGACGGCTGGGGCCGGTTCGACTTATATGACGAACTGCTCGCCCAGGCGGACATGGTCCTGGTTGCAGGCTCCAGGATAGACGTCGTCTCCGATGCCAACCTCGGCGCGCGCTTTCCCAAGCGGATCGTGCAGATCGATCTGGATCCGGGCGTGATCGGACTGCGCCGGCCGCCGGAGGTGGCCGTCGTCGGCGACGCAGCGGCGGTACTCGGCGCGCTGGCCGACGAACTTTCGCCCGTAAGACCCGTGGAATGCTGGTTCGACGTGTCCGGTTTTCGGCAACGCAAGCGCGCATGGATGGTGGAACACGCAGGACCGGTGCTGGAGCTGATCGAGGATTTGCGCGCGGCGGCGCCGGAAGACGCGATTTTTGTCGACGACCTGACACTGGTGGGCTACTGGATGCCGCTCTTGTTCGAGACGTACCAGCCGCGCACCCTGATCCATCCCGGCACCTATGGCACGCTGGGCTACGCCCTGCCCGCGGCGATCGGCGCAAAGCTCGCCTGCCCGAAACAAGCCGTGGTGGCGATCTCGGGCGACGGCGGATTCATGTTCACGCTGCAGGAGCTGGCGACCGCGGTCGCGGAGAAACTGGACCTGATCGTGCTGGTGTTCAACGACAACGCCTACGGCGCGATCAAGACCTTCCAGGATCGCATGTTCCGCGGGCGCCGCATCGGCACCGACCTCGCGAACCCGGACTTCGTCAAGCTCGGCGAAGCATTCGGAGTCCACAGCGCGCGCGTCGAACCCAAGGCGCTGGGCGCCGCGGTGCGCCGAGCGCTCGACAAAGGCGGCGTCTGGCTGATCGAGATTCCGTTTGCGCCGGAAGGAGCGCCGACCATGGTGCCCTGGATGCCCTGAGCGGCTGAAACCGGCTGCCGGATTTCAGTTTGTGGTCAAATCCATCACCGCCTCGAACTCCGGCCCGGAGCGTTTCAGCTTGAAGCCGATCTTGCGCGATACGCCCTGCATCGCGGCGTTGTCGCCGAGTATGGTGGCGACGATGCGCTTGAGCTTCTCGTCGCGCCCGATTTCCACCAGGCGGCGCAGCAGCTCGACGCCGAACCCGTGTCCCTGCCATGCGTCGCTCACCAGAATCGCGAATTCCGCCTCCGAACTCTGGTGCAGCTTGGACAGGCGCCCGATCGCGAGTATGGCGTTCTCGCCCGTCTTCGGATCCCTCCTCTCCACCACCAGGGCCATTTCGCGGTCGTAGTCGATGAAGCACAGGCGCGTCAAGCGCTCGTGCGCGATGCGCTGGCTGTACTGGATGTGGTGGAAATAGCGCATGTACACGCTCTCCTCCGAGAGCGTCGCATGGAACTTCACCATCAGCGGCTCGTCTTCCGGGCGTATCGGCCGTATGGTCACCGGCATGCCGTTCTTGGAGGTCCACTCCGAAACATATTTCACCGGGTACGGACGAATGCAGAGGCGTGGCAGTTGATCCTCGCGCACCTCGGGCCCGTGAAGGACGACGCGCGCATCGAGCGCAAGCAGTCCGCTGTTTCCCTGTTCCTCACCGGCCCCGGCGCCTGCTCCCGCCAGCAGCGGATTGATGTCGATCTCCTTGATCCAGCGCTGCTCCACGACCAGCTGGCTGAACTGCACCAGCAAGCGCGCCAGCGCCCCGAGGTCCACCGGAGCGCGACCGCGAACGCCCAGAAGCGCCTTGTGGATCACCGTCTGCTCCATCATGCGCAGCGCCAGCGTCGTATTGAGCGGCGGCAGGGCGAGCGCGCGATCGCGGTATACCTCCACCAGTTGCCCGCCCGCGCCGAACAGCAATACCGGGCCGAACTGCGCGTCGATGCTGCAGCCGATGATCAGTTCGTATCCGTCCAGCTTCACCATCGGCTGCACGGTGACACCGAGAAAGTTCCTGACGCCGCGGGGGGGCGCCTTGTCCGACGCGTTCACCGCCGATTCGATCGCGCGCCAGGCCTGCCGCACCGCATCCGAGTTGGGCAGGTTCAACTGCACGCCGCCTACGTCCGTCTTGTGCGTGATCGTTTCCGAATGCAGCTTCAGCACCACCGGATAGCCGATCGCCTCCGCGCACCGCACGGCTTCGTCCTCGCTTGCGGCGATGCGCGTCTGCACGGTCGGAATGCGATAAGCCTCCAGCACCTGCTTCGACTCGAATTCGGTCAGAAGGGTGCGGCCGGACTCGCGTGCATTCTGGATCAGCTGCATGACCCGGGCGCGGTCCGGAGCCGCGTCCGAAGCGGCCTCCACCAGCTTCGGCGTCTCGTACAGGCCGCGCAGATTGTAAGAGTAGCGGTGCATCAGCGTGAAAATGCGCGCCGCGGTGTCCGGATAGCCGAATGTCGGTATGTTCGCCTGATTCAGGATCGCTTCGCCGGCAACGACGTCCTTGCCGCCCATCCAGCTTGCCAGCAACGGCTTGCCGCGCGTCAACGCAAATTCGGCCAGACGCCTCGCCGTTTCCGTCGGGTCGGTCATCGCCTGCGGCGTCAGCGCCACCAGCATGCCGTCGCTGTTCGGATCCTTCGCCGCGATGGCGAGCGCCTGCGCGTAGCGCTCCGGATCGGCGTCGCCCAGGATGTCGATCGGATTGCCGTGGCTCCAGTGCGCGGGCAGCACCTTGTTCAGGGCGTCGACGGATTCGGCCGACAGTTCGGCCAACTCGCCGCCGAGGGCGATCAGCGTATCGGTCGCAAGCACGCCGGGCCCGCCGGCGTTGGTGACGATGGTGAGTCGCCTCCCGGAAGGCCGAGGCTGCTTCGCCAGCACCTCTGCCATGTAGAACAGGTCGGAAATGGAATTGACGCGCAGCACGCCGCAGCGGCGGAACACTGCATCGAGCACGTCGTCGCTGCCGGCGAGCGCGCCGGTGTGGGAGGCGGCCGCCTTGGCCGCCGCGGCCGTACGGCCGGCCTTGATCACGATGATGGGCTTGGTCAGCGCGACTTCGCGCGCGGCCGAGATGAAGGAACGCGCATCGCCGATGGATTCCATGTAGATCATGATGCTGTGCGTATGCGGGTCGTCACCGAAATAGTTGATCAGGTCGCCCCAGTCGACATCCAGCATCGAACCGACGGATACGCAGGCGCTGAAGCCCACGTTTTCACGAAAGCTCCAGTCGAGCACGGCCGTCAGCAGCGCTCCGCTCTGGCTGATGAATCCTACCGAACCCGGACGCGCCATTGCGCTCGCAAAGGTGGCGTTCAGGTGGGATACCGGCCGCATCACCCCCAGACAATTGGGGCCGATGAGCCGCATCTTGCCGCGCGCGTAATCGGCAATTTCCCGTTCCAGTTCCACACCGGCGGCCCCCGCCTCCTTGAATCCGGCAGAGATGATGATTGCGCTCTTTACGCCCGCGTCAACGCATTCCTTGACGATGCCGGGAACGGTGGGCGCAGGGGTGACGATGATCGCAAGGTCGACCGGCTCGGACACGCGCGCGATGTTCGGATACGCCTTGATCCCGAGCACCTGCTTGTGCCGCTTGTTGATCGGATAGACGGTTCCGCCGAACGGATTGCTGATCAGGTTCCACAGCACCGTCCGACCAACCGCGCCGGGCTTCTCGGTGGCTCCTATCACGGCGACGCTCTTCGGCGCGAAAATCGCGCGCAGCGCATCGCGTTCGAAGTGCAGGACGTCCAGGGCGCGGTCCGCGCCATCGACAGGCTTGTCGATGGACTTGTTCGATGTGGGTTTCATTGCATGTTCCTTTTGAAGCGCTTTCTCCTCCCCACATTGCCAATTATATGCCTCCGGACGCGTTTCATTCAGAAAAATAGACGGGCAATACATCGTCAAATGCGCGCAAGACCAAGTTATTGCAGCTGAAATCCATCGACTTTTTGTCATAGGACAACATCCGCATTGCGAAATCCATTACAGT
>JAPLRD010000151.1:0-15467 GCA_026399375.1 Pseudomonadota bacterium | reverse complement strand
TCCGCCTCGCCGAAGCGGGCCTTTACCGTTCCAACGCAGCAGGTGTTCGCACTCAGGGAGATGACATGCGTACAGATATGACTCAGTTTCAGTTCCTTCTATTTGCGCTCGCGCTGACGGGTTTTGCACCGTCCTTAGCCTATAGCGCTGACGAGGCCCCCGCCGCTGCGCAGGCCGCCGCCGCACCCAGTCCGAACTCTGAAATCTTCAAAGGCTTGAAGGCGAAATGCGAGACAGACGCCTCTTGCGGAAAAGCAAGCGGGGACGTGTGCGCGGACGCCGCGGCGATGCTGCTAGCAACTGAAACGCCGGACGAATACCGCGAAATGAGCGAGACACAGAGAATCAAGATCGCCCTGCGCCTGCTCGAAAAAGGCGTGGACAGCAGCAACATCGCGGCAGGCCGTGCTTACGACATCTACGGCAAGTCGGATTTTCTGCTGGGTTTGAGCACCGGCTCCTATGCCGATCCATACCGCGCCAACGAACTGATGGAAATGATGACCAAGCGATCCTATCCGGGTGCGGCGCTCAGAAAAGCCAGGGCGACCGTGTCATTCTTTTCCATGACCGTCGGAGAACCGGAAAAGCGCCAGAGCTGCGCGCTGGCCAAGCAGTTGAAGGCCGGCGGTACGCTCGATGCGGACAGCGTGAAAATCGCTGACCAGGTCCTGGAAAGCAACTATTGCACGAGCATGTCGCAACAGCCCAAATAGGACGCTTGATCCCGCCTTACCGGCGTCGACACGCGGTGCCTGCACAGACCAGCTACCAGCTGCTGATCGATGTGGCGCGGCCGCTGCGCTGCACGATCGGCCGTCTGGGCGTATTCGACGTCGCGGCCGGTCGCTATCTTTACACCGGCTCGGCCAAACGCAATATGGAGGCGCGCATCGCGCGCCATCTGCGGCAGGACAAGGCCGTGCGCTGGCACATTGACTACCTGCTCAAATCGCCGGGGGTGCGCGTACTCGAAGTGACCCGCTCGCGCCGAGGCGAATGCGCCTTGAACCAGTCGGCGGGCGGCGTATTTCCGATACCCGGATTCGGCGCATCGGACTGCCGCGCCGGTTGCGGCGCCCACCTTAAGTACCTGGGGGCGCCCTGAACCGGCGAAGTCGTTTCAGAGGATGAAGTAAAACGCCGAAGGCCGGCACCGGCGGGAATACCCTCGCGCATCGCGCTTCGCAGTTCAATATATACTTTGCATTTCCGCCGCGGCGGCCGGTACATCGCGTCTTGGCGGGGCAAGTCGGCATAAAGGGGGGATCGAAATGACCGTCATGAGCTGGCGCAAGGAGTACGAAATCGGCGTACCGCAGATCGATGCGGAGCATCGCAGCCTGTTCGATCTCGTCAACGAATTTCATGAAACCTACATGCGAGGCGACAGCCGCACGCAGATCCCCCTGGTGCTGAACCGGCTGATCAGCTACGCCGAAGCGCATTTTCAGCACGAAGAAAAGCTGATGGAAGAGATCGGCTATCCGCTGCTCGACCGGCAGCGAAAAGAGCACTCCGACCTCGTGACCTCCATATTCGCGATCAACGAAAATCTTGCCATCGAACCGACGCATGCGAGCGGCGAAACCGTCCGCTTCATCAAAGCCTGGTTGCTCGACCACATCGTCAAGGACGACATGGACATAGGCGATTTTCTGCGGCGCAAGACCAGCCACGAGAGCAAGCCGCAACCGGATCCGGCCGGAGAGCCACCGAAAACTGCCCCAACCGGATCCGCGCAAGCGCCTGAATCCGGCAAGAGCAAGTAAGCATCCTCCGGCAAAGCGGGAGACTTTAGTTTGTAATCCGCTCAAAGCGGCGATTGGAGGTCGCCTACGGCGTGGTCGCCAAACACATGCTGGGTGCGGACCGCGATTTTTCTTCTGCCTCGAAAATCAGCCACAAGAAACAAGCCATTGAAATACGCCGTTTAGTTCCCGGCGGCGGCCCGGCGGGCGCTGCGTTCGCGGCGAAAGTGCGCAACAGCCAGGCCCAAAGCCGCCGCCTGCAGTAGCGCGCAAAAGTAGAACGGTGCGCCGATGCGCCAATCGCCCTTGGGCAGGTGCGAAACCATGGCCAGCAGCGGCGCGCTGAACAGTGGCGCCACGACAGCCATCAGGCCATTCAGGCCGCTCACCGCGCCCAGCGCCTTTCCCTGCTCGCGCGCGCTCGCCGCGCTCGAAATGATGCTCTGAATGGCAGCGTTGACTGTGGCGCCGAGCAGATTCGCGAAAATGACCGCGAACATCATCCAGCCCTGGGTTGCAACGCCCCACATCACGTAGGCAAGCGTAGATGAAATCAGCCCGAGCACGGCCAGCCGTTGCGGACTGAAGCGCCGCAGCAGGCGGCCGAGCAGCAATCATTGCGACAAGCCGCTGCAGGCGACCACGGCGACCAGCGGCCCCACGCCCTTCATTTCTGCCAGCCCGCGCAGCGAACTGACCGGATTCACCGCCTTCCAGTCGAAAGCGTGCCTGCGTGCAGGCGGCAGCGACTCGGGCAGCACGAACCAGCCGTACAGCAGGTTGAGCAGCGCCAGGCCGCCGGCGACGAAGAACGGAAGTTGCAGATTGACCGCGCCGAGCAGCCCGCCTATCACCGGACCGAGGATGAAACCCACGCCGAACATGGCCCCCAGCATGCCGAAGCGCCGCGCCCGCTCTTCGGGCGGCGTGATGTCGGCGACATAGGCGTTGCCCACCGACATGTTGGCCTGCATCGCCCCGCTCACCAGGCGCACTGCGATCAGCATCCACACCGCGGTCGAGAGCGCGGTGGCGAAGAAACTCAGAGCGAGCCCGCAAAATCCGATCAGCAGTACCGGCCGCCGGCCGTGGCTGTCGGAGAGCGCGCCCAGAACCGGCGAACTGAAAAAATTGGCCAGGCTGAAGGCGAAAGTCACGGCGCCGTACCAAAATGCCTGGTCCGCCTGCGAACCGGTCAGGCTGCCGACCAGCGCCGGCAGCACCGGAATGATCACGCCGATCGCCATCATGTCGATCAGCGTCGTCAGCATGATGAACGGCATCGCCGCCGCGCGATCGCGGCGCGCGGCAAACGGCCAGAAGCGAGGCCCCGTCACTTCATCGTGGCGAGGTTGTCGTTTACGCGCCAGCCGAGTGCGGACAGTTCCTGAAACGCGAGCGGCGTGACCTTGCCGGAACTCAGCAGCCAGCGCTCCGCCCCCTGCAGGTCGGTGCGGCGGGCGAGGTCTTCGGTCGACCTGACCCAGGGAATGAAATCCAGCGGCGCCGGTACGATCAGTTTTCCGCCGCGCGTCTCGCCCGCGATGAAGCTGTCCCCCGCACGCACCCGCGCCATGGGGTCGATGCTGCGGCCCGCCTTCGCCAGCAGCAGGACGGAATTGTTGACGTAGCGCGCCTCGTTCTCCGAGGTGGCGCGCGCCGCGAACGCGATCACTTCCGCGCGTCCGGAGATGTCGCCCAGCGACTCCAGCGCCAGCACCAGCGCCGTCTGCAGCGTCGGCGTGAAATAGGCGTTTCGAAACAAAGTGCGCACCGGCACGCCTTCGATGCCCATTTTCTTCAGGCGCTCTTCGTTGCGCGCCTCGATGTCGGCGGGCGGCAGTTGATAGGATTCCGCGAGCGCCGTGGCCTTGGTTTGCTCGGCGTAATACAAGGGCGCCGCCACCGTGCTGACGACAAGATTGACGGCGAAACTGCCGGCGAAGGTGACCGAGGCGAGTTTGTCCAACCGCTCCGAGAGGCCGCCGTTGAACGTGTAGGTATCGACTTTGAGGCGCTGCGCCCAATCGCGGCGCGCGTCGTTATAGCCCAGGGGATCGCTCATGATGGAGCGTGGCGCGGCATTGCCCAGCGGCGCGGCGAAAGGCGGCAGGATCGGTTTCTGTTCCGCAGCCTGGCTGCCGACCGAATCGCCGACGTTCGTCAAGACCGAGCCCACCGTGCGCGCAATGCGGGTGGCCAGGGTGCCGATACCGGTCAGGATACTGCCCGTCGTATCGACCGGATTCTGTACGAAGGCGCCGACCATCTCCACCGGTTTCGTGATGGCCCGGCCGGCGGCATTGGCCAATTCATCCGACTTGCTCACCTTGTCCAGTTGCTCGAACGCCGGCAGTTCGGCCACGCGGATGTCGAGCATCTCCAACCCGAGCGCTTCCCAGACCCCGTACGGGGAGCGGACGGTGAAGCGCGGCAGTCCGTTGTCCACGCTCACGGTCTCGTCCACGCTGTGAAACGGGCCTTTCAGCAGCGCGATCGGTGCGAACTCCTCCGCCCTGAACTGGCGCGGCGGCTCGTACGCGGTTTGGGCAATAGCAATGCCGGAAGCAACCATGCCGAAGGCGGCGATCAAGGTGCGGAATTGCGAGCTGCAGAGCATCGGTGTCATGGTTGTCCATTCATCATCGTTGGTGGGTGATCCGGCCCGGCCGGCCGCCGCATACACAGCGAATCGAGTTTAACCCAACTTCCACGATTCTGGCATCCACCATTGGCGTTGCAATGTCCGCTCGCGCCAAGCAGAATGCAATTCCTGATCACCTGATTCGCAGGTCCAGCCTGCATAAACCGGGGTTTTCTTGGGCAATACGCTACTTCCTGGCACCGGCTTTCCATTGGGCGCCACATTCGACGGCCGGGGCGTGAACTTCGCCCTGTTTTCGGCCCATGCCGAGGCAGTGGATCTGTGCCTGTTTGACGACGGCGGCACGCATGAGACCGCGCGCCATCGGCTTTCCGCCCGCACCGACGGCGTCTGGCACGGCTATCTGCCCGATGCGCTGCCCGGCCTTGTCTACGGCTACCGCGTGCATGGTCCGTATGCGCCGCGGGAGGGCCATCGCTTCAATCCGAACAAACTGCTGCTCGATCCGTACGCCCGGGCAGTAGTGGGCGAGTATCGCGACGATCCGCGCAATCACGGCTTCGACAAAGATGCGCCGGACCGGCCCGATCCAAACGACAACGCCGCCTTCGCACTCAAGGCGAAAGTGATAGCCGAGCGCTTCGACTGGTCCGGCGACGCGCACCCGCAGACGCCCTGGGCCGAGACCGTGATCTATGAAGCGCACGTGAAAGGTTTTACCCGGCGCCACCCGGACGTGCCGCCGGAGGCGCGCGGCCGGTTTGCCGGCATGGCCCATCCGGCCGCGATCGCGCATCTGAAGAAACTCGGCGTCACTGCGCTCGAGCTCCTGCCGGTGCAGTATTTTCTGGACGAGCCCCGGCTGATGGGCATGGGACTCGCGAACTATTGGGGCTACAACCCGGTGGCCTGGTTCGCGCCTGCGCAACGCTACGCGTCCGGCAAAGCCGGCACGACGCCGCTGTCCGAATTCAAGGGCATGGTGCGAGCGCTGCATGCAGCCGGGATCGAAGTGATTCTGGACGTGGTGTTCAACCACACGGCGGAGCTCGACGCCGCCGGACCGACGCTGTCGCTGCGCGGGATCGACAACGCCAGCTATTACAGCCTGGCCGGAAATCGCGAGTACGAAAATTTCAGCGGCTGCGGCAACGCCTTGAACGTAGCGCATCCGCGCGTGCTGCAGCTGGTGATGGACTGCCTGCGTTACTGGGCCGGCGAATGCCGCGTCGACGGCTTTCGCTTCGACCTCGCCGCCACGCTGGGCCGCGTCAGCGGATCGTTCGATCCATCGGCGGCGCTGTGGGCCGCGATCAGGCAGGACCCGCTGCTGGCGCGCTGCAAATTCATCGCCGAGCCCTGGGACATAGGCTACGGCGGCTACCAGATCGGCCGCTTTCCGGCCGGCTGGGGCGAATGGAACGATCAGTTCCGCGACGTCACGCGCCGCTTCTGGCTGGGCGAAGGCATCAACCGCGCCGCGTTTGTCCGCTGCTTCGCCGCGTCGTCCAATTTCTTCCATGCGCCCCTGCGCCGGCCCTCGGCTTCGATCAATTTCATCACCGCGCACGACGGTTTCACGCTGGCCGACCTGGTCAGCTACGACCACAAGCACAACCTGGCGAACAAGGAACACAATCGCGACGGCCACAACCAGAACCACAGTTGGAATTGCGGCGTCGAAGGCGAGAGCGGCGACCCGCACATACGCCTGCTGCGAATGCGCGTGCGCAAGGCCATGCTCGCCACGCTGCTGCTGGCGCAGGGAACGCCCATGCTGCTCGCGGGCGACGAACTGGGCCACGGTCAGCAGGGCAACAACAACGCCTATTGCCAGGACAACGAAATCAACTGGCTCGACTGGCAAAGCATCGACGTCGACCTGACCGGCTTCGTGGCGCAGCTACTCGCCATTCGCAAACGAATTCCGGCGCTCGCGGCGAATCGCTGGTGGAACGGACAGGCTGACGGCGCAGGCATGACAGACGTGGAGTGGCTCAATCCCTCCGGCATGCACCTGGAAGTGCATGACTGGGAAGACCCCGCGGCGAAGGCCTTGATGATCCGTTTGTCCGGAGACTGGCTGATCCTGGTGAACGGCTCCGCGCACCAGGTGCATTTCCATCTGCCTCCGGGAGTATGGGGCGTTCTGCTGGAAACCGCCGAGGACGCCACCGCCGGCCTGAGCGGAAATGAACGCACCAGCGCGGCGCGCAGCGTGGCGGTGCTGGCGAGGACAGCTACCGGCGCCGGTTGACCGGAATCAACGGTACAGCGCCTCGATTTCCTTGTCGTAGGCTTTGTAGATGCTGGAGCGGCGCACCTTCATCGTCGCCGTGACTTCACCGTCGTCGTGGTCGAGTTCCTTGGTCAGCAGGTGGAACTTGCGGATGTGGGATACCTGCGCCAGCTGTGCGTTCCCCTGCTCTATCGCGGACGCGATCAGTTCGCGCACCTGCGGCTCGTCGACCAGCGAGCGGAAGTGGGTAAAGGGCAGGCGCCGCGCCTCGGCCCATTTGCCCACGGACTCATAATCGATCTGGATCAGAGCGGCGACGTACTTGCGACCCTCGGCGACGACGATGCATTCCTTGATGTAGGGGCTGGACTTCATCGTGTTCTCGATCTCGGACGGCGTCAGGTTCTTGCCGCCGGCGGTGATCATGATGTCCTTCAGGCGGTCGACGATGCGCAATTGGCCACCCTCCTCCCTCACTACGTCCCCGGTGTGCAACCAACCGTCGATGATGGTCGCGGCCGTCGCCTCCGGACTCTTGTAGTACCCGGTGAACACCATTTCACCCCGCACCAGCAGTTCGCCCTGGTCCGACAGCCGGTGCTCGACGCCCAGGATCGGCTCGCCGACGGTACCAATGCTGACGCGCTCCGGATGCTGGCCCGTGATCATGCCGGTGGACTCGGTCAGGCCGTATACCTCGACCAACGGCACCCCAAGCGTGCGGAAGAAACGCACGATCGCAGGCGGGATCGATGCCGCGCCGGTCAGTGCGACCTTGACCTCGCGCAGGCCGATGAAGTTCTGCAATGCGCGCAATATCAACCAGTAATGAAACGCGTAGGTCAGCCGCTCGCCCGTGCTGCGCCGGCTCGCGGCCTTTTCCGCAAACGGTCCGCACGCCGCCAGTGCGCGTTCGAACAGCCACCGGCGCAAGGCGCCCGTCTCCTGCATCTTGATGTTGATGGCGGCGTGCAGCTTTTCCCATATGCGCGGCACGCCGAGGAACATATTGGGCGCGACCTCGCGCAGGTCCTCCTGCACCGTGCGTATGGATTCGCCGAAATTGACCTGCGAGCCGAGGTAAATCGGCACGAATGTGGTCAGCATCTGCTCGGCCACGTGGCACAGCGGCAGATAGGACAGGTGCGTGGTGTCGGCATCAAGCCCGAGGCGCTCGGCGATGCCCGGCGTCACGGCGCGGATGTTGGCATAGCTGATCATCGCCCCCTTCGGCTTGCCGGTGGAACCGGAGGTGTAGATCATAAGACCGATGTCCTCCAGCCGCTGCGCAGCCAGCGTTTCGTCGACGAGGCCACGGTGCAGCGCCCCGTACTCGACGCCCAGCGCTTCCACTTCGGCGAAGGCGATGACCTTGTCCTTATGCTCCTCCGGCGTGTTGCGCAGACCTTTCTTCTCGACCACGACGACCTTCTTCAGCCGCGGCAATCGGTCCAGCGCCGCCAGCACCTTGTCGGTCTGCTCCTGGTCCTCGCACACGACAATGTCGACGTCCGCATGGCCAAGAACGTAGGCCACTTCGGGGGTCGGACTGGTGGAATAGACGCCGACGGTGACCCCGCCCACGAGGCCCGTGCCCAACTGCGCCAGCACCCATTCCAGCCGGTTTTCCGAGATGACCCCGACATGCCCTGCCGCCGGCAGGCCCAGCGCGCGCAGGCCGAGACCGAAGTGGCTGGCGCGGCGGTAATAGGTTTCCCAGCTGATCGGATTCCATATGCCGAAATCCTTCTGCCGCACGGCGATGCGCCCGGGCCGTGCCCGCGCCTGCTCGCGCAGCATCTGCGGCAGCGTCAACTCGGGCAAGGTGTAATCTACGACAGCCACCGCTTGCGCCGCTTGTAGTGCTTGATGGCGCGGAAGCTGCGGGCCTCGCCGCCGCCCACGCCCAGGTAGAACTCGCGCACGTCCGGATCGGCGGCCAATTTCTCCGCCGGGCCGTCGATCACCACCTTGCCGGTCTCCATGATGTAGCCGGTGTGCGCCACTGCCAGCGCCACCGAGGCGTTCTGCTCCACCAGCAGCATGGAAACGCCCTGTTCCGCGTTGATGCGCGCGATGATGCCGAAGATGCTCTCCACCAGCAGCGGTGAAAGACCGAGCGACGGCTCGTCGAGCAGCATCAGCACCGGCTGCGCGATCAGTGCGCGGCCGATGGCGAGCATCTGCTGCTCGCCCCCCGAAAGATAGCCGGCCAGGCCGCGCCGGCGCTCGTGCAGCCGCGGGAAGTACTCGTACACCAGGTCGAAGTCGCGCCTGGCGGCGCTGCGCCCGGCAAGCGCGTAGGTCGCGGCGACCAGATTCTCCTCCACCGTCAGGTCCTCGAATACATGCCGGCCTTCCATGACATGGAAAAGCCCGGCCCGCACCAGTTGGTGCGGGCGCAGGTTGCGGGTGGCTCGACCGGCGAAACTCACGCTGCCCTCGGTCATTTCGCCGTCCTCAAGTGCGAGCAGATTGGAAACAGCCTTGAGCGTGGTCGTCTTGCCCGCGCCGTTGCTCCCGAGCAGGGCGACGATCTGCCCGCGCGGCACCGACAGCGACAGGCCGCGCAGGACCTGCACGGCCTTGTTGTAGGTGACCCCGATATTGTTGATTTCGAGGAGAGCGCCCGCCTGGGTCATGTCACTCGACCACGATCCAGTCCGAAGCCGGCACCATTTTCTGCGCCTTCATATCGGCACGGTAAATGCGGCCGACCGGCACCGAGTTGCCCTTGATGGTGATGGGCACGCCGATCAGGCCGCCGGTGTCGAAATTCTTGATCGAGTTCAGTGCCGCCTTGAGGTTCTTCGCGTCCAGCGGCTTGCCCGCGTCCAGCGTGCGCTTGGCCGATTCGGCAAACAGCATGGCGGTGAGGAAACCCTGCAGGTAGGCGGTGCTCTGGTACTCGGGACGCATCTGGCGGATCTTGTCCAGCATGGCCGACTTGGCCGAGGTGTCGTAATAGTAGCGATACGGCATCACACCCATGAAGCCTTCGCCGGCCTCGCCCATTTTCATCACGGTCGAACTGTCCATGGTCCAGAACGTTCCCATGAAATGGCTCTTGGAGCCGGCCTTCTTCATCTGCGTGACGAACTCCGGGATCGGCGCCAGGATGTAGCCGTGGAAAATGGTGTAGTCGGGATCGGCGCGGCGCAGCTTGATCACTTCGGTGGAAACGTCCACGCTGCCCGGCGCGGTCTGGATCTCGACCGCCACCGTGAGGCCCAGCTTCTTCGACATGTCGCGGAATTCGTCCACCGGATCGCGGCCGAACTCGCTGTCCGAATAGACGATCGCGACCTTGGCTTTTGGCTTTTCCTTGGCGATGTGGCGCAGCAGGATGCCGATCTGTTCCGAGTAGTCGGGGCCGGCGATGAACTGGTATGGAAACTTTTTCGCATCGTTGATTTCGGTCGCGAACGAGGCACCGGCCATCATGATGCTGCCCAGGCGCTCCAACTCCGGATTGATGGTGCGCTGGAAGGCGGTGGAGTCGCCGTAGTAAAGGCTGATCTTGTTGCCGCCGGTCAGTTTCTTGAACGCGGCGACGGAAACGTCGGGCTTGTAGCCCGTGTCCTCGAACACGTACTTGATCTTGCGTCCCTTGACACCGCCGGCGTCATTGACGATCTTGAAATAGTCCTGCATCCCGGCATTGACGCCGATGCCGGCGAAGGCGAATACGCCCGTCATCGGAATGGAGCCTCCGACAACGATCTCTTCCTGCGCCTGCGCTGCGGGAGCCAGCGCGATGCCAGCCGCCGCGAACAGTACTGTGAGCCACCTGGATAATTGCATATTGCCTCCTCGTTTGAAAAATGCCTATGTCCGGAACGGCCACAGGTGAAAAAAACGCCGGATGCGGCGCCATATCTCCGCCAGTCCGTGCGGCTCAAAAATCAGGAAACCGACGATCAGCGCGCCGAACACGATGGTGCGCACCGGCGCCAGAAACACCATGGCCTCGCTCGCGTTCGGCAGCCAGCCGACCGCCAGCTTCAGCACCTCCGGCACCAGCGTCATGAACACCGCACCGAGGATGCCGCCGAGGATGCTGCCCATGCCGCCGACGATGATGGCGGCGAGAAAGAAAATGGACATCAGCAGCGGAAAGCTCTCGGGCGTCACCGAGCGGAAGAAATAAGCCCACAGCCCGCCCGCGACGCCGGCATAGAAGGACGACAGGCCGAAAGACAGCAGCTTGTAGCGCAACAACGGAATGCCCAGCACCTCGGCCGAAATGTCGCGGTCGCGGATGGCGACGAAAGCGCGCCCGATGCGGGTGCGGAACAGGTTGGCCGCGCCCGCCAGCATCAGCACGCTGATCGGCATGATCAGCCAATAGAGGCGAAACTCCGTGTCCAGCACCAGGCCGAAAATCCTGGCCGGCGGCAGGCTCAGGCCCGCGGTGCCGCCGGTGACGCGAGTCCAGTTGGCGAATATGAAATGCAGGATGAAGGAAGCGGCGATGGTGGCGATGGCCAGGTACAGCCCTTTCACGCGCAGCGATGGAATGCCCACCACCAGCCCGATCAGCATCGCCGCGCCGCCGGCGCCCAGAAGGTTGAGCAGTACCGGCGTGCCCCAGTGCTTCTCCAGCACCGCCACGGCATAGGCGCCGACGCCCATGAACGCCGCCTGGCCCAGACTGACCTGTCCGGTGTAGCCGGTGAGGATGTTGAGGCCGGTGGCGCTGGCGACGTTGATGGCGACGAGGCAGGCGAGGTACAACCAGTACTGGTTGGCGACGAAAGGGAATGCGAGCAGCGCCAGCGCGAGCACGCCCAGCCAGACCCGCTGCGTGCGGCTGTCGAACAGCGTTTCGTCGTGGATATAGCTTTCCCTGGCCGAGCCGATGCGCATCAGAGCCTCTCGATCTCGTGCGTGCCGAACAGGCCGTAGGGCCGCAGCATCAGGATCAGCACCAGCAGGGAAAACGTCGCCAGCAACTTGAACTCGCCACCGAGGTAGGTGCCGGTCCAGGACTCGACCAGTCCCACCAGCAGGCCCCCGACCAGCGCGCCGGGCACACTGTCCAGTCCGCCTACGATCACCACCACCAGCACCGACAGGCCGAACACGCCCATGGTCGGCGACAGGCTGGAGATGCTGCCGACGATGATGCCGGCGACCGCCGCCACCATCGCCGCGACCACCCAGGTGAGCGAGAACACGCGCGGCACGTCGATGCCCATCGAATAGGCCGCGGCCTGGTCCGAGGCCGTCGCGCGCAGCGCCACGCCGCCACGCCAGAAGCGGAACACCAGCAGCACGGCGGCGATCAGCGAGGTGGCCGCGAGAAAACCGTAGAAGATCTTCGGCGAAACCATCGCCTCGCCGATCAGCACCGGGTCGGAGGGCATGAAATCGGGCAACCGCAGCTGATCGGCACCCCAGATGAGTTCCACCGTTCCCACCAGTATCGAGGAGAGTCCCACGGTGATCATGAACACCGAAATCGGCGCTTCGCCCAGCATCGGCCGGATCAATGCTCGTTCGATCACGCCGCCGAGAATGCCGCTGCCGACCACCGCCGCGACGATGCCGAGCCAGATCGGCCAGCCCAGGCTGGCCGCGGTGGCGAACAGAAAATATGCGCCCATCATCAGCATTTCGCCGATGGCCAGGTTGACCACGCGCGTCGCCTTGTAGATCAGGACGAAGGCGAGTCCGGCGAGCGCGTACAGGCCGCCCGAACCCAGGCCCGCCAGGCTGATTTCGAACAGCATCAACCAGTCGAAATTCATCATGCCGCGGCTCGCGCGTCGCGCAGGCGGCGCCGCAGTTCGTCCACGTTGCCCGAACCGAGGTAGGCGCGGATCACCTCCGGATTGGCCTGCACCTCGGCCGGCACACCATCGGCTATCACCTCGCCGAAATTGAGCACAACCACATGGTCGGAGATGTCCATCACCATGCCCATGTCGTGCTCAACCATGAGGATGGTAATGCCCCATTCCTCGCGCACGTCGAGGATGAAGCGCGCCATGTCCTCGGTTTCCTCGCGGTTCATCCCGGCCACCGGTTCGTCCAGCATCAGCACCTGCGGCTGCATGGCGAGCGCGCGCGCCAGTTCGACCCGCTTCTGCAGTCCGTAGGACAGCGCCGCCACCGGCGCGTGCCGGATGTGGTCGATTTCGAGGAAGTCGATGATGCGCTCCTCGATGTCTGCGCGCAGCCGCATTTCCTCGCGCCGTGCGTGGCCGTAGTAGAACAGCGCATCGAGCACGCCGCTGTGGAGGTGGCAGTGGCGGCCGAGCTTGATGTTGTCGAGCACCGTCATGCCGCGAAACAGGGCGATGTTCTGGAAGCTGCGCGCAAGCCCGAGTTTGGCCCGCCTGGGTGCAGGAAGCCGGGTGATGTCTTCACCGCGAAAACGGATGTGCCCCGAGCCGGGCCGGTAAAAACCGGAGATGGTGTTGAACAGCGAAGTCTTGCCGGCCCCGTTGGGGCCGATGACGGACGCGATAGATCCGGGCGCCACCTCGAAGCTGACGCCGTTCAATGCCGTCAGGCCGCCGAATGCCAGCGTGACGTTCTCGATTTCAAGTACCGGGCTGGCGGCGGTTTCCGGCACCCGGGACCTCCTCTATTGCATTGACGAAAATGCCGCCCGGACGTTGCGCAGCGACTGTTTAGCTGCTCGGTTTGAGCATTGGTTTTAGTCTAACATGCTTTATGCACAGTCCCTGATGAGCGCATGTGCGCAGCGAGAAAGCAGCCACAGGTTGCGCCCGCCCCCCCGGGAATTTCCAAAGGCGACGGATCGCCGGAGCCCGTGCCCGGCCGTTCGCGATTATTTCAAGCCTTTATCGTGAAAAAAGCGGATATATTTCTTGTCAGTACCCTGAATGTGGTCTCGCAGCCAATCGCTGAGAAAATCGACGATTTTCGTGGACAGGGTCAGCTTTTCTTTCTCGAAATTGGCCTGAAATTTTTCGATCTTCTTGATGAATGCGATGTGCTCTTTGACATGCTGGGCGGTGAACGGATAGCCGAACTTCGTGAAATATTCCTCCTCGGCGGAAAAATGCTTACGGGTATATTCGACCAGTTCATCGAGGATTTTTTCCGTCAAGTCCCTCCCCTTGCCCAGACGCATTGCGGCATCGAGCTTGTTGATCATGGCAATCAGTTTCTTGTGCTGCGCGTCTATGATCTCGATTTCAACGCTGAGTTCGCTTGACCACTTGATCAGACTCATTTCAATTTCTCCAACGGTGCGTAAAAACCGGGCAGTTTGCGCAAGCACGAACCGGCGTCCAATTCGAGAACTACCCGCCACCCGGCTATATCGACATGTTTTCCAGTCACTTTAGACCTACCGCGGAAAAAACGCCCCAAAATTGGGTCGCAGCGGGAAGAACTCGCGTTAGATCAAGCGCGTGCTGTGAATCCAACAGGGTGTTGAAAAAGGGGCCTGCCCCTTTTATATCCCCCAAATTGGAGGCTGCCGAAATTCGCTTCCCTCTGAGAGCGAGTGGCGCAAATACCCAATATTCCTTTTGGGAAGCGAATTTCGGCAGCCTGCTACCCACCACTAGTCCGCGCGTGCAGCAGGTGGTATTGCCCCCAGGAATCGAGCGTAAGCCCGGCAACTCGGGCCGCCGCCGCCCATGCCTGCTTATCGATCGACCGCGCCGTGAATTCGATGTTGCCGGTTTCCAGGAATAGAACCCAGTCGGCGCGCTTGTCCTCGCCGCCACGCAATGCCATTTCCGGGCTCGCGCCGCCGGTGAATGCAGCGTCCGCTTCCCACAGCGACGCGTGCACCAGCGAAGCCGACTGCATCATGCCCCGCCCGAACCAGTCTTTGACAAAGCGGCGCGCAGCGTCCTGCCTTCCCTGCAGCGGCGTGCACAGCACGATGATCGCGCCCCCGCCCACGCCGTCGCCTGTCGACCAGGTTTCGCGGCAGGCCGATCGCAGCATGTTGCGAAAGCCCGGCATCATTTCCCTGGTCCAGTCGGTGGGATTGGCCAGTCGCTCCAGATAAGTCGGCGTCGCAAACACGTCGATTGAATCGCATTCGTACACCGCCATGTAAGCCGGTTGGCCAGCGACCGCGCCGGCAGCACGATACCGCCGCGCGGTCCTGAAACCCTTGAGCGCAAGCCGTTCCGGAACGTGCTGCTGCTGATACCAGCGATTGAATTCGTCCTCGACGCCTTCGACGACGTCGTTCAGGACCAGAAGCACACCCGGAGTATTGTTCAGATTTTCGCCCATGGTCTTTTCATCGTGATACCTGTGCGATCCGCAGCAGCAGGCAAATTCGCATACCCCTGCCCGGGGTCTGTTAGCATTTGCCGCTTGAGACGCATTGAATGCTGACAGCCCCTAACATACCACCGATGCACTGTACATTTCGGACGATCGCCGTAACCGCCGCGGCCCTGCTTCTGGCACTGTCCGCAGGCATGGCCAGGGGAGCGGACGCACTGCCACCGGTGCAGCGCAACCTGCAATGGTCCATCGAGCGGGTGAATGCGCGCGGCGGCGTGAAGCTGCCCGGAGGCGCGCGCAAGCTGGAACTGGTCACCTACGACAGCAAAGGCAGCACCGAGGACGCGCTGATGATGCTGCGCAGCCTGACCGACGACGGCGTGCCCTTCGTGGCGCAGGGCAACAGTTCGGCCGCAGCCGGCGCGCTGCTCGCGGCGATCGAAAAGCACAACGCGCGCACGCCGTCGCGGCGCGTGCTGTACCTGAACTATTCCGCCGTCGATCCGGCGCTGACCAATGAACAATGCAGCTTCTGGCATTTTCGCTTCGACGCGCATGCGGGCATGCGCATGAACGCCCTGACCGACGCGATGAAGGCAAACCGGCAGATCAAGCGCGTCTACATCATCGGCCAGGACTA
>JAPLRD010000128.1 GCA_026399375.1 Pseudomonadota bacterium | reverse complement strand
TCATCTTCCGTATCTCCTGCAGCACTTGCGTCGGCGTCATTTCCCACCCCCTTCGGGGCACTATGACAACCGGACAGATGTCGTGCTATAGAACCGGACAGATCATGAACTCGCGACAGACGCAACTCGGTCAACTTGCTGGCCTCGCGAAAGACCATTAGTATCGGACGCGGAAGAGTCTCGTCCCCGGTGGGGCGCCTGGACTTCAAATCCAGTGAGGGGGCGCATGCGTTCCCTGGGGTTCGACTCCTAACTCTTCCGCCGCCCCGCTTTCCTGGCTGGGACAGGTGCCGCGACGAGCGCCGGTTTTGCCGCACCGAGTATGGGCACAAAGTTCTTGTGCATCTTGCGCGTGTCGCCGATGCGCTGCGTAATTCCAATTGAGTCGAAGAACTCCAAGATCTTGATGGCGCGGGTTCTGCCGATGCCCGTAGCGTCGCGGTACTGCGCTGCGCTGAACAACCCGCGCGACGCCGAGCGCGCGACGACGGCGGCGTTGGCGGCAAGCGTGGCGAGGGTGACCTTAGGGTAGAACAGGTCGTCGGCGACGCGCATCACTTCCCCGGTGCTGCTCTTGCGGTGCAAAAAGTCCCTCAATTTCGTCTCGTTGAGCCGGACGCTGCGCGCCAACCCGGCGATCATCGGAGTCACGAAACCGGTTTGCAGCATTTCCGGCAGCACGAGCCGCCACATGGCTTCGTCGGCTGCATTCGAAGTGACATCGTGTCCCGGCAGCCGCGCGATTGGGTCGGCGATTTCCAGCGCGCTCGACTCGGCGAGATCCCGCAGCAGGGACCCAAATGCATCCGCGCTCAGCGAGCGTGCAAGTTCCTTGTGCAGCGTCGCGATTTCGATCCCTGGCGCTTGGGGCTGCATGCCATGAAATTCCGCCAGGCGGCCTAGAATGTTTTCTCGCAATGCGTTGGCGCTTTCACGCGCAATGGCGACGCGCCGGGCCCGGCCCAGTATCAAGGCGCCGGAGGATTCGTACATTGGTCCCGCGCGAGCCGCGGTGAGGTTGAACACCGTTTCAAAGTGCGCGCATTCGACCGATTGATCGGGAATCTTCAGCAGGTCCGCGATTGCCGCGTCGGGCGTGTCGTGTTCCAGCGCATCCAGCCACGCATCCGATGCCCGCCTGCGCGTGGGCGCAAGCGGGTCGATCACTTTGCCACCACCCAGGGTTCGGCTGGCCGAGCGGTCGCGCAGAATGAAGCGGTCGCCATTGAGTGCAGCAACCGGCGCTTCGATGACAAGCTGCGCCCGTGCCGATGCACCCGGAGCAATCACCGAGCTACCGCGGATCGCAACACGCGCCATGACGTCAGAGGTTGCCAGATGCAGATGCACCGGCGTCCAGTGCGCGAGCGCGGCACGTTCCGTCTCGAGCAGCGTGATGCGCACATCCATTCGCAGGCTCGGCGCGTGGATTGCTTCGTGCAGCACCCAATTCCCTCGTGCGACGGCCCCTACGTCGATCCCGGCAAGATTAAGCGCGCAGCGATCCCCCGCCTGCGCCCGCCCGGCCTTGCTGCCGTGGATGTGGATGCCGCGCACGCGTACCGGCACGCCGACAGGAGACACGAGGAGCCTGTCCTCTGGCCTTACCTCACCGTTGAACACTGTGCCGGTAACAATGGTGCCGCTGCCGGCAACGGTGAAGGCGCGGTCGATTGCGAATCGAAAGTGCTGCCCGTCGCGGTAGCGTGCCGCGTGCCGCCGGGTAGCCCCGACGAGTGACCGGCGCAGCGTCTCAATCCCGGCCCCGGTCACCGCCGAGACCGGCAGCAACGGAATTCCGGAAAGCGCAGAACCGGCGAGCTGGCGATGGAGCTCTGACTTGACTTCAGCGACGCGGGCGGAATCGACGCGGTCCGTTTTGGTAATAGCGACTACACCGTGCCGGATACCGAGCAGATTCAGGATTTGCAAGTGCTCAACCGTTTGCGGCATTACGCCGTCATCGGCCGCGACCGCCAGCAACGCGAAATCGATACCGCACACGCCGGCGAGCATGTTGTGGACAAATCGTTCGTGTCCGGGCACATCGACAAACCCGATGAGTCCGCCGTCGGGAAGCGGCCAATAGGCGAAGCCGAGGTTGATTGAAATGCCGCGGGCCCTTTCTTCCGGCAGGCGATCCATATCCACCCCGGTGAGGGTCTTCACGAGCAAAGTCTTGCCGTGATCGATGTGGCCGGCCGTGGCTACGATCATGGTCTCGGGGGCGGGAAATCTGTCACTGCAGGGATTCGAGGGTCTTTCGCGCGGCCATTGCGGCTGCTTTTCCATCGGCCACGGCCGCGGCCACATTGCGCGCCGATCCGCCTCTTATGTCGCCGGCAGCAAAAATGCCGGGGACATCGGTCGCGAACTGCTCGTTCACCGCAATGTGGCCCGAATCGTCGAGCGCGAGGATGCCTTCGAGATAACCGGTCGCAGGCGCATAGCCGACGTGAACCAGCACCCCGTAGACCTCCAGCGCCTCCCGTTTGCCCGTAGCAGAGTTCTCGATCACGAGCGCTGTCACGCCTTGTTCGCCCAGAATCTCAATTGGCCTTTCGTTGCAGCGAATTACCAGCTTCGGGTCGGCCAATGCACGCGTCTGCAACACCGGCTTTGCGGTGGGTTCCGCCTGCGCTTCGATGACCAAGACTTTCGACGCAAACCGTCCCAGGTACATGGCTTCGATCAACCCGGCATCACCTCCGCCGCATACCGCCACCACATGGTCCCGGTACAGCCCGGCGTCGCACATAGCGCAATGAATCATGCCCTTGCCCTGCAGGTCTTCCTCCCCTGGCACCCCGAGCTTCTTCGAATACAAGCCGGCCGCTTGAATTACCACGGAAGACGTATGCGCCGTCCCGTCTGCGCACGTAACCGATATGCAACTGGAGTAGCGCTCGATTTCCACAACTTCCGCCAATTCCATCTCGACACCGGATTGTGCGGCCTGTTGCACCATATCCGAGGCGAGCATGGCCCCCGCCGTCTTTTCGCCCGGGCGCGGGTAGCCGATTATCCACTCGATATTGATGACAGGCCCGCCGAACGATTCCTTCTCCAGCAGCAGCACACGGTACTTGGCCCGCGCCAGTTCGATGCCCGCGGACAGCCCGGCAGGGCCGCCACCAATCACTATTGCGTCGTAATCCATTGAGTATCTTTCCTTTGCCTTCGCGCGCCCGATCCGACTGACCGCTTGCGGCTCCGTTCGTCTCCCGCATCAATCGACCTGCCACCTATCATAATTGATCCCCGCCACCCGTTCAGGCACAAATCCCACTGGATAAACTGGCCGCTTGACAGGGCAGCGAGGCTGCGTGTCTACTTGACGCAGGCCTAATGCAGGCAATCAGCCGCAATCGATAATTTCAGGGGAGGTGAGCATATGAACACCAGCGCAGACAACCGTGGCGCAGAGTACGAAGTCTTGAGTCCATGGGCAGATGCTGATCCAGTGCCCTTGCGAGGGATCACACCTCGTCCTGCAGATCTCGCCGGCAAGACGATAGGCCTGTTTTCCAATAGAAAGAGGGCCGCTTTGCTTACCCTGGGCGCAGTGGAAACCGAATTGCTGGAGAAATTCCCCGCGACAAAGACTTCCTGGTATGAGTGCAGCACGATCAACACGCCCGAGATGCTCACCGAAGGCAAGGCCAAGTTCGAAGCATGGGTGGCCGGCGTTGACGCTGTGGTGCTCTCGGTAGCTGACTGAGGCTCATGCACTAAGTTCCTCGTGCACGATGCAATATCCGTTGAGGACTTGCATCGGCCCGCCGTAGTACTGGCAAACGAGGGCTTTGTGACGGACGGGCGGTCTGCCGCGTCTAACAAGGGGATGCCGATGGTTCGCATCGTGCAGGAAACGGTCCCCTGTGAATGCAACCTCAAGGATGAGGCCGACGCCGGAATTCGTTCGGCGATGGCCCAAATTATTGATGCGTTGACCAAACCTCTCTCCCCCGAGGAGCGGGCGCCGAAGAGGAAGGAAAAGGGAACGGCCTCCAGAGTCGCGTTCAAAGGCCAGTTGGAGGAATTCAACCGCTTTTTCTATAAGCGGGGTTGGGGCGACGGTTTGCCTCTTCTGCCCCCGACCGAGGCTGCAGTGAGGGAAATGCTGGCCGGGACCGATCTGCCGCCGGACCATGTCGTTGGCAAGGTCGTGCCGCGCCAGGGCAAGGCAACGGTGGAGAAAATCGCCATCAATGCCGTCATGGCTGGCGCCCTGCCTACGCACATGCCCATCTTGATCGCTTGCACGGAGGCTCTCGCAGATCCGCGTGCCCATTTGGGCGCCTACGGCACGAGCACCGGTTCATGGATGCCGTTCTGGATCGTCAACGGGCCGGTGCGCAACGACGCGCTGGTGAACTGCAGTTCCGGTGCGATGAACCCGGGAAACATCGCAAATGCCGCGATCGGTCGAACCATGGGCCTCATCGTCAAGAACATCGGCGGCGCGCGCAAGGCAATCGAAGACATGGGCGTATATGGCAATCCGGGAAAGTACTCCTGCTTAGCCGGGGAGAACGAAGAGATGAGCCCGTGGGAACCGCTTCATGTCGAGCAGGGATTGGCGAAGGAAGACAGCGCCGTGACGCTGTTCTTTCCGAATTGCTATTCCCAGATCTGGCAGTACGGCTCCGATGACAAGGGCATACTCAATACGCTGATCTACAATCTGCCGCCGGGAAGAAGCGGCCTCACCTGCCTATTGATGACGCCGACGCAGGCGAAAACGCTGTCGCAGAAGGGTTGGACCAAGCCGATGGTCCGCAAGTACGTCTATGAGTACGGACGTGTTCCTGCGTACCGGCACCCGGTCTTCCATGACGGCGGCGGCTGGACCGGCCGAAGTCCGGAGACCGTTTCACCGGGCGCCATGGATGCGGTCGCCATCGTGCCGAGCACGGAGCACATCCGGGTCCTGGTCTTGGGCGGTCCGGGGGCGTTCATGGGACTTGCGTGCGGCGGCGGCTTGCCGGGCGGGGCGTTCGTGACCAAGAAGATCAGCCTGCCATCGGGCTGGGGCAAATTGGTTGCAAAATACAAGAACCTCGTCCCGACGTACGAAAGGTATTAGGCGCAAGATCGACCGATTCGAGTTCGACCGCGCCATCGGTCCCAAATAAGGAGGAGATGTAATGAAGTTCGTTCGCGGCTTCGCCGGCGTGCTCGGCCTGTGCGTGTTGGCGTTACTTGTGGTTGCGCCAGTGGCAGCGCAAAATTACCCCAAAGGCACAGTCAAATGGGTTGTGCCCTTTCCTCCCGGCGGCCCGACCGATGTGGTCGGGCGCATCGTCGCGCAACAACTACAGGAGGCTTGGGGCCAACCGGTCGTAGTCGAAAACAAGCCGGGCGCGGGCACCATGATTGGAACTGATGCCGTGGCCAAGTCGGCGCCCGACGGACAGACGATAGGCATGGTGATCACGGCGCACATGATCAACCCGGCGTTAAACGCAGCCACGATCCCCTACGACACGCTTAAGGATCTCACGCATGTTACGCAGATGGTCGCGCAACACGTGGTGCTGGTTGCGAATACCAAGGTGCCTTTCAATACAGTGCGAGAAATGATCGCATACGCGAAAGCCCACCCTGGGAAGCTTACTTATGCCTCGCCCGGTGCCGGGACCGGAACACATCTTGCAGGCGAAATGCTGAAAATCGAGGCCGGCATCGACATGGTGCACGTCCCCTACAAGGGGAGCAGTCCCGCCCAGATGGACCTCGTGGCCGGGCGCGTGGACTTGATGTTCGATGTGTATCACTCGGCAAAGCAACTGGTCGAACAGGGAAAGCTCAAAGTCATCGCGCTTACTAGCGATACCCAGCCGGCAAACATCCGGGGCTACCCGCTGGTCGCTGACACGATTCCCGGGTTCAATGTATCCAGCCTTTTCGGGCTCGTTGTGCGCGCCGGCACGCCACGCTCGATCATCGACAAGATTCAGGAAGACACGGCAAGGGTTCTCAACAAGCCGGAAGTCAAGGTGCGGCTGGAGGGCCTGGGCGTTGAAGTCGTCGGTTCCACACCGGAACAGTTTGAACATTTCGTTCGCACCGAGCTCGCAAAGTGGGCGAAAGTGATCAAGGCGAGCAACATCAAGAGCGACTGACACCGGTCATAGACCAATGTCCGCGGGCCGGCATGCATTGAGCCATGCGGCAAGGGAAGCGAGTTGACCGGATTTATTGCTTTGTTTTCAGAGAAGGGAGGTCGCTTCCTCTGCCCATTGTCCGGCAACCGCAAGCGCAACGTCGAGCGTCGCCGCCGCCTGGCCGAATGATATTTTCCACAATGACGCATTCTGTGACAACGCACGCGCCAGCACGCAATTGGCAATTACAGATAGCGCGACCAGAGCACGGGCACGCGCGGACACCTTCAACGCGTCCAGTCGGTCGATATCGTGATGCAGTCGTACAGCGGCCGCTATTTCATCGGAAAGCCCCCATTGCTCCACCAGCGAGGAGCTGACTGTCGGGTGATCCAATACGTGATCATGCCGCTCTGCCGATGCGGCATCCGGCGCTGAAGCACATTCCCATCATCATGGTCACTTCAAGGTCGACGCGAGAAGATGTCATGCGGGCCCTTGCTGCCGGAGCCAACGGCTACATTACGAAGCCGGTAGAGTTCGAGTCGCTACTGGCAAGCATCAAGGCCGTCTTGGGCATTGGCCTTGAACCAAAGCCACGGACTTGAGCCTGCTTGTACGGGCGCCTAGCGTCCCGGGGCCCGACGGCAATCGCGCACCCCTGCCCCCCCCCAAGGCGTCAGGCGGCTGGGATCCACAGCGTTACAGTTGTGCCAACGCCCGCTTCGCTTGCAAGGGTGGCGCTGCCGCCGTGCAGTTGGATGATTTCGCGCACGATGGTCATTCCCAACCCGGTGCCGGGAATCTTGCCCGAGGTATCGGCGCGGTAGAAGCGCTCGCCGACGCGCGCGAGTTGCTCGGGCGTCATGCCGATGCCGTGATCGGTGATGCGGACGCAAGCACCGCCCGCGGATTCGGCCGGTTCGATTTCGACGCCGCTTCCGGGCTGGGAATACTTGTACGCATTGGAGAGCACGTTGCTCACCGCCTGAGTTAGCTTCCCTCGATCGGCGCGCACCCAGAGCGGGCCGTCGGGCGCCGGCAGTGCGGGTGCCGTGCGGCCCTCTGGCGTCCCGAATCCGGCGGCAATCTCGCGCAGCAGTTCGCACAGATCGACGCGCTCGATGGTGAAGTCCTTGCCGCGCCGCTCTTCGATGCGCACGAGGTCGAGCAGTTCGTTCAGTATGGACACCGTGAGCTTGGACTGTCTCACGATCGTGCCCAGAAATTCGCGCCGGTCCGCCTCCCCGAAATCGCGCTCCAGCATCAGTTCGGCGAAGCCGTAGATGGTGGTCATCGGCGTGCGCAACTCGTGCGCAGCGGTGGAGAGAAATTCGCTCTTCATTTGGTCGACTTCGGTCTCATGGGTAACGTCGCGAAAATAGAGGATCTGCGATACGGTCGCGGTCTCGGAGAGGCGGATGGCGCACTCGAGCACACGCCTGCTTGCACCGCCGATCTCGATGCGCTGCCGCTGTTCGTTCTGGTTGCCCCGAGCGGAAACCCCGGAAGTCTGCGCCCCGCGCACCGCCGCCACGCCGGGGAAGCGCGCCTCATTGGTGCAGACGAGCGCCAAGCGCGCGGAGAATTCCGCTTCATCCAGCCCCGCTATCTGCGGTCCCTGCAAGCCGGTCAGGCGCGCAATGGCGGGGCTGGCGTACACGACGCGGCGGTTTCTATCGAAGGAGACGAAACCGTCCGGACTGAGCTCGAAAATCGTATTCAGTTGCGCCACGCGCTCGCGGACCTCCGCGGTGAGTTCAGCGGCTATGCGCATGGCGTTGACCCGCGTGTTGATCACCGACAGCATCAGCCAAAATAGCAGGCCGCTCAGCGCAATACCGCCGAGCAGGGTCGACCAGGCGGGCATGTAGCTGATGCCCGACGCTGCCTGCGTCTGGTCAAAGGCCAGCAACCACTGGTGGCCGTTGAAGCCGATCCTGCGCTGCTGGTGGAACAACGAATGCTGCTCGAAGGCCTGCTCGACCCGGTCGCCGAGCATGCCGAGCATCAGATCGCTCATGCGGTACGGACTGTAAGTCCAACCGATAAGCGCCGTCCGCCGCCGCTCAGGCGAGTCCACCGAAGCGCCGTTGCGGTAGACCGGAACATACATGAGGGTGCCCGCCTGGACGTCGGTGCGCGTCTCCTGCACCAGTTCAACTTTCCCCGACAGTGCCGCGTCGCCGCTGTCGCGCGCCTGCTCCATGGCCGCTCGCCTGATCGGCTCGGAGTACATGTCGAAGCCAAAGGCGCGCAGGTTGCGGTCGCGGAAGGGCTCCAGGTAGATAATGGAAGTCGTGACGGCGCGTTCGCCTGCCGGGCGTACGCTGTATTGGGGAAAGCCTTCGCCGCGGATACGGCCGATGTGCGCTTCGAGCCGCCCGGGCGGGATGACTTGCGCAAAACCGATCCCTTGCACCCCGGGGATGCTTACTTCGGCGCGCAGTTTCTCCACGTAAGCTTGCCACGCTCCACGGGTCACCGTGCCCGATGCGGCGAACAGACCGGCGGCGCCGCGAAGAATCAGCGCGTAGGCGCCGAGGCGTTCCTGAATTTGCAGGGTGATCTGATCGCAACTGAGGGCAAACTGGCGCACCGCCATTTTCTCGATATCCTGCCTGACCAGATGGCTGGCAAGAATGCTCGCCAGCATCCCGGCGCCCAAGACAATCCAGGCGGGCCAGGTCTTGCGAGTAGCTTGAAGCCAGGCGATCACGCCAGTTCGTCCAGGGCTGCGCTGGTCAACGCACCTGCGTCAAGCGAAACGAGCAGCGAGACTGCCGAGAGCAATAGCCATTGTGCGAAAGGCTTTCTCACATTCAGTCTTTGCCCAATGCTCATGGCAGTCACGCGGGGCGTACCCCGGCGGCGAACACCGTCGAGGCAAGCCGTGTTTTGCCGTGGAAATCGGATGGCTCGGGTTCGTGCACTCTGGTTCAGTCCTCGACGCAATCGCAGGCCCCTTGCCCACAGACGGCCGCCTGCTCCGCTTCATTCATCAACAGCCGATACCACACTTCATTGGAATTATCAGCCCGGTGCGAGGCGGAACCTATCAGAAATGGTCCAATCTCGTGTAGGAATCCGTGGCGACGTGCTGTAGGACGATTCTTACACGCGTCCGGCTTTCGCCCGAAGAAGCGCATGCATGGCCGATCGGCGCCATAATCAGCATGGGGCCGTGCTGGGAGAGGGGGCCTCGTAGACGCTGGGGAGGCGCTGCCAGAGCGTCTTCAGGAACCGGACGCTCGTTCTTCGCTGGTAGCCGCGTCCGGAATGGATCGAGGCGGTGAGTGCTCGTTCTCGAGAAGGTGCTTCCTGCCGCGCATTTCAACAGCCGGCGAGCGCTCAAATGAAACGCAATAAATCTCAACTATTTCTTCATTGCTTTGCGATTCAGTGCGGCGCTATTCTTTGATCGATGCATAGACAGAAGAGGCGTGCCTGGAGTGCCCGTCGAACTGACGATGGGAGAGCGCTTGGGCGCGTTAGTTAAACCACGGCCGGTCAATGTCAACAGCGCGGAAAATATCCTGCCGCTCGTGGAAGACATGTCGAATACGCACCAGAACGGCCGGGTGAGCATTGCACTTTTCTGCAACAAGAGCAACGCGCTCAGGGTGCTTTACTTTGCCAATGTGACGCCCAATGTCGGAAGACTCGCCAGCGTGATCGGCAGCATTATCTACGGAACGTCCTTGCCGTGCCGCGTGATTCGCATGCTCAGAGGTGATTTCCGATGTCTGAACCGGTGTAACGGGAAACTGCAGATGATGAACTCCGCCAAACGGACAGGCTGGCCCCGCCCATGACCGTGAATTCGGAAATGTTCAGCCAGGCGCTGCCGGCACCGCCTTTGAAGGCGCGGGGCGAAACATCTGCCCCGGCCCGCGGCGGGACGAGTTCCAAACCGCAGAGCGACATGCGCGCCCTGCCTGGCGCCGATGACATCGACTGGGTCGGCCTGGGCAAGGTATTGCGCGAAGCGCGGGAATCGTGCCACGGCTCCCATGAGGGCGCAGCGGACAAGTTATGCTTGTCTGGAAAGCAGATTCGCGCGCTGGAATGCGGTTCGGTCGCTCCGTTTCCCGGCGCCACGGTCCGATCATGGTGCGCTCGCCGCTACGCGACATTGCTCGGGCTGGATTGGGATCAACTCGCGCAATCCCTGCGTGGCGAAGAACCCGGCGCCGCCATCGGAACGACCAGTCCCCCAACGTCAAGCCCGGTGGAACCCGTCTCCGGCGCCGCAAGCGCGCAATTCCGGTTTGGCTTGCTGCTGGGCGCGGCTGTATTGACGTTCATCACTGTGATCGCGATCAGCGGCAATGGTTGAACGCGATAGCAAGCCGAAGGCGACGATGGGACGCCGCAATAAGAAAAAGGGGGGCGAGCCACAACCCGAGGATGCGGAAAATCCTGAAGAAGTGTTCGAGTGCGTGGTCAACTTGGCGGGGCGGTTTCGGGATGCTATCAAGAGTATTGCGCTTTCATGCAACGAGGGCACCGCGGACAGCATTCTTTGCTCGGTCAATGTAAAGGCCGATGCGCTAAAAATCGCCAATGCGATTGGCGGTGGTGCCTTGGGATCTTTTTTGTACCGCGAGATTCGTCCGGTGCGAAGCAATTTTCTTTGCATGAAGCGTCAGGACGGAAAGCTCCAATCGAACTCCTGCAGTTGCGGTGGTGGCGTGGCGCAACCATGACGTGCGTACCCCCGGGCCCCAGACATTCTCGACAGATGCGGCGCCCGCTTCGTGGCCGCGTCATTCCCGACCTGCTCAAACGGGTGGCAAACCGCAAATGACGGCCTGTCTTCGACTGCCGGGAACGATCGATGAAGCTGTCGATCTCTTGCTCAAGCAAGTGCCCCTCTCCGCGAGAGCGGAAATTGCATTGATGTCGGACGACTATCTGATCTGGTTGCATATGGACTATGGCAACTTTATTCGGAATGCCTTTGGCCTTTCCACAGGTAATCGGGCGCTGATGGCAGCGACTGGTCGACAAACCGCCGACGACGCATCGTGGGTGGTCATTGAGGCGCTGTGGCGGCGCCTGAAGTCGGAAATGCATATGGTCAACGGCATTCATGCTTGAGACCGCGTACGTCCACGCCTGTGGCTGTCGGACTGTGCCCCAATTGTCCGTGGTGCTTTCCGGTTCGTGAAAAAAGGCGGATCCTTTGTTCTGGAAAAGTAAGGGCACGAGATATTCGCAGATGCGCACCGACGTCCTGATCGGCGCCGGCGTCCGCGTCGAAGGCAATATTACCTTCACCGGTTCTGGTGTTTTGCGCATTCAAGGGGACGCCCTTGGCGACGTCTCGTGCGACGTTGATTCCAACGGAGCGATTGTCGTTGGAGAGTCAGGAAATATTACAGGCACGATCAAGGCCCCGCACATCGTTGTAAATGGTCACGTTTATGGGCCAATACATTCATCGAAGTCTGTTGAAATTCAGCCGGGCGGCCATGTTGTAGGCGATGCCTTCTACCAGACCATTGTTATCCATGCGGGTGGAGTCATCGAAGGAGCGCTGACTCCGAGAGCTTTGGTAGATCTGGATCAGGTAAGGCAGAAAAATCGATTCCAAGAGAAGGGACTGCCGGCAGCCAATGAATACGACAGCCAACCCGCCAACGCAGCGCCGGCCGACCGTACGTTTGGGAGGTGCTTCGGGGGTGCGCGCAAGCTCGGCGGGGCCGCTACGCTGCTCTTCGCCATAATCGCGGTCGTGTTTGCGAACCAAGAACCGGCGCCCATTGCTCAACCAGCCGCTGATGTCGCGCCCAAGGCCAATTCCACCGCGAAAAAGGCCTCGGCGGCCCGATCTGCGCCCTTGGGAAGTGTTGGGCTACAGGACAGTCCAGCAGCCATTTTCCCTGCGCCGAACTCGGACGCGGACACCGAAAGTGCTGTTCAAGCGACCCATCCAAACAGTCCCCTTATGGATCAAGAAAATGTGGTCGCGGTACAAGGGGTCAATCCACGCAAGCCAGCGAAATATTTGCTGGTGATTAGCAAAAGCCCGTCCGTCCTGTACAAAAAGAACCGGCAGGATCCCGCAGATGGCAAGCGCATCGATATTTCTCAAGGGGCGACGGAAAGTATTGCGATTGCCAAGGACGAAATATTGCGGGTCGCGAACGGTCGAGACATTGAAATTTTCTTTCAGGGCCGGAAGGTGGCGCCGAAAACCATCGGAAGCGGCGCCTGGATGAGTTTCGTTCCTCAATCGCTTTGAGTGGCAAGGGAAGAAAGCCAGTCTGTAACCGTGGGACTGGAGCGCACAAGCAATCCCGCGGTTACTTACCCCCCGGCCCCGCCGGGCCGGAAGGATGGTTTCTTGGGAAAGCTGGCCGCCGACATTCGGTCTTCTTGATAATTATCATGCCGGGATTCCAGGGGTGGCGCATATTCTAGTTTCGTTCAAAGAGTTTTTCCTCCTCCTCCCCGACTTTGAACGTCTCGGCCCAGCGCAAAACAATGCCCTGGGCCTTTTTCTTTGTGCGTTCGAGCGGGAAGTTCGACCGCTCTGAAAATCTCTGGCAAGGGGTGGCGAACGCGGGCGAATGCCGCGATGCGCGACTGGCTTGAAACCCGCGTCCGTATTGGTTCTCCAGCACCCCCCCCTGGGCGCACGGCGACGACTAGCGCTCGTCCGCGAGCCGCACCACCTTGTCCGCGGCCGGCTTCTCGTCGATCTCCGCCGCCTCGATGCGCTGGAACTGCTGGCTGATCTTGCCGCCGGTGACCTGGATCTTCTCCACGTCCTCGTTCGCCTGGCGGATATGGTCGGCGAGCTTCTTCATGCGGTCGTCGAAGCGGCCGAATTCGACCGCGAGCCGGGAGAGCGATTCCTTGATCACGTGGATCTGCTTGCGCGTCTCCACGTCCTTCAGCACCGCGCGCGCCGTGTTCAGCACCGCCATCAGCGTGGTCGGGGAAACGATCCACACGCGCCTCGCGTTGGCGTAGTCCACCACCTCGCCGTGATAGGCGTGGATCTCGGCGAACACGGCCTCGGCCGGCACGAACATCACCGCGCCGTCGGAGGTCTCGTTGGGGATGATGTACTTCGACGCGATCGCATCGACGTGCTTCTTGATGTCGGCGCGGAACGCCTTCTGCGCCAGGCTGCGGTCCGCTTCGTTCAAACCGGCCTCGAACATGCGGTGGTAATTCTCCAGCGGGAACTTCGAGTCGACCGCCACGAGGCCCGTGGGCTCGGGCAGCTTCAGCACGCAATCGGCGCGCGTGCCGTTCGATAGGGTGTACTGCATGCCGAAGGCGCCCGGCGGCATGACGTTGCGCACCAGCGCCTCGAGCTGCACCTCGCCGAACGCACCGCGCGACTTCTTGTCGCCGAGCAATTCCTGCAGGCTGACCACGCTGCCGGTGAGGCTGTCTATTTTTTTCTGCGCCTCGTCGATGGTCGCGAGGCGCTGCATCACGTTGACGAAGGTTTCGTTGGTCTTCTTGAAGCCCTCGTCGAGGCGCTCGCTGACCTTGCCCGATATCTGTTCCAGGCGCTGATCGATCTTGGCGTTCAATTGCTCGGTCGTCGCGGCCAGTTGCTTGATCATGGCCTCGCGGCCCTGCCCCAGTGTCTCGGACAAACTGAGTTTGAGCGCGTGCAGCGTATCGCGAGTCTGCTTGAGTTCCTCGGCGAGGGTGGCGCGCAGGCGCTCGGAGGACTCGCCGAAGATCGTGCCAAGGCGGTCGCCCTGCTGTGTCAAACCGCCGTGCAGGTCCGAGAGCATGGCGCGGTGTTTGTCCTCCAGTCCCTGAGCCATGCCGGCGGGCAGTTCCTCCAGCCTGGCACTCAATGCGGCCAGGCGCCAGGCAAGCCAGAGCGCGACCAGGAGCAGCAAGACAGAGAGGACAAGCAGTGATTCCAGCATGGGCCAAAGTATAGCCGAAGCTGCCACCGCCCAAGGCCGCGCTAGAATAACGCATGCCCATCCATGCGACGATCGATGAACTGGCCGTCTGAGCGCCTGCCGCGCATGCGCGAGGAGGTCCATTTCGGCCGCACCGTGCGCTGCTTCGAACATCGGCCGGCGAACCTCAACGCCATGTACGCCCAGTCGCTCGCGCACTGTGCGGCGAAGGAGGCGCTGGTGTGCGGCGACGAGCGCGTCACTTACGCCGAACTGGACGCACGCGCCGGACGCGTGGCGGCTCGGCTCGCGGCAGACGGCGTTGCCGCCGGCGAGCGGGTCGCCATTTTCTGCGCCAACCGGCCCGAGTTCGTTTATGCGCTGCTGGCGATATTTCGACTGGGCGCCATCGCGGTGCCGATCAACGTGCGCGAGCAGAAACCCGAGCTCGCCTACGTGCTCAACCAATGCCGGGCGCGAGCACTCGTGTTCGACGCCGATCTTGCACAGCGGATTCCGGCCGCGGAAGACCTGCCGCATCTGCTGCGGCGCTATGCCGTGGGCGGCGCCGCGGGCGGACTTGCAGCCCCGGTAATTGCGTTCTCGCAAACGCTGGCCCCGGGCGCGGAACCACCCTCCCCGGCCGCGCCGGGCGAAGAGGAGACCGCGGTCATCCTCTATACGTCCGGCACTACAGGGCACCCCAAGGGCGCGATGCTGACCCAGCTGAACCTGATCCACTCGGTGCTGCATTTCGAATACTGCATGGAACACGCACCCGGCGAGCGCGCGCTGCTCGCGGTGCCGGCGAGCCACGTCACCGGCCTTGTGGCAATCATCCTGACCATGCTGCGCGTGGGCGGCTGCGTGCTGATGCTGCGCGAGTTCAAGGCCAGGGATTTTCTCGACCTCGCGAGCCGCGAGCGCATGACGTTCACGCTGGTGGTGCCGGCGATCTACAACCTGTGCCTGCGCGATCCGGATTTTTCGAACTTCGATCTCGGCCG
>JAPLRD010000023.1 GCA_026399375.1 Pseudomonadota bacterium | reverse complement strand
TGCTTTGCGTTGCTGAGTCCATGGTTCTGTTCCTTTGGGTAACGAGGCGGGTTGCCTCAGTTCCCAACATAAACAGAACCCTGCTTGAGCTACACACCGACGCTACAACGAAGCTCCCCTACCGCGCGAGCGGTTTAGTCCTTTGCTTCATTGCTGTCGGCCAAAACAAAAATGTAGTTTTCGCGTCCCGAGCGGCCGCTTCCGCCATCTTGATGTCCACCGCGAAGGTCCGCTCCCAATTTTCGTCGGCGTCGGGTTTGGGTCGAACTGAGACAGTAAGCAAACCGAAACGCCATTATGAATTGCCGGAAAATGCTGCAACGCGTAAAGGTTGCCGCATATCAATCACGGAAATCCGATAACCATTTTTCCAATTCGGTGTCTTCCGCGAAGATGCGCTTCATATAATTGCGCAAAACACTGTTCGCGCGCGAAAGCGCGCAACGCTTATGGGCGAGAAGCCTAGAAACTCACACCTTGCCTAGCGCGCGCAGTATCTTTTCAGGTGTGATCGGCTGCGACGCGACGCGGACCGAGAACGGCGACAGCGCGTCGTTGATGGCGTTCATGACCGCGCCCGGCGCGCCTGCGGTTCCCGCTTCCCCGGCGCCCTTGGCGCCGAGCTTCGACGTGGAGGTGGGCGTCGCCACGTGCGCCACGTGGATGTCCGGCATCTCCCCCGCCATGGGCACGAGGTAGTCAGCCAGGCTGCCGTTCAGCATCTGGCCTGCGCTGTCATAGAGGCACTCTTCGAACAGCGCGCCGCCGATGCCCTGCACGATGCCGCCGCGAATTTGCTCTTCCACCAGCATCGGGTTCAAGATGCGCCCGCAGTCTTCCACCGCCCAGTGGTTGAGCAGTTTGACGAAGCCGGTTTCCATGTCGACTTCCACATGCGACGCCTGCACGCCGTTGGTGAATATGAACGGAAACTCGCGCTGCGAATAGTGTCGCGTGACCATGAGTTCGGGCAGCACTCCCGGCGGCAGGGTATCCGGCCGGAAATAGGCGATGCGCCCCAGTTCCGCCAGTTCGAGCAGATCCTTTCCGCTCGCGCGCTCGAAAATGCGCCCGCGTGAAATATCGAGCAAGGCTGCGTCCATTTTCAGGACCATGCCGGCGATCTCGAGGATGTTCTGGCGCAGGGCGAGTCCGGCCTGCAGCACCGCTTCGCCGCCGATGCCGGCGCCGCGCGAGGCCCAGGTGCCGCCGCCGTAGGGCGTGATTTCAGTGTCGCCGGTGACGATCTTGACGCAATCGAGCGTTACGCCCACCGCGTCGGCCGCGATCTGCGCGAACACGGTTTCTGTTCCCTGCCCCTGTTCACCCACGCCGGACAGGCAGGTCACCATGCCGGTCGGGTCGAGGCGCACGGTGGCGCCGTCGCGCGCCGCGATGCGCGCGCCGCCGACGCCGTAGAACGCGGCGCCCGGGTTGGTGAGTTCGATCAATACCGCAATGCCGATGCCGCGGTATATCCCTTTCTTTCGCAGCGCCGCCTGCTCGGCGCGCAGTCCGGCATAGTCCATCATGGCTTCGAGCCTGGTCAGGCACAGCTCGTGCGACAGCCCTTCGAGCTTGATCCCCGAGGCGCCCTCGCAGGGATAGGCGTTGTCCGGGATCACGTTCTTGCGCCGCATCGCGAGCGGGTCCAGCCCCAGGCGTGCGGCGGCGATGTCGATGATGCCTTCGGTCACGGCGCAGGCGATCGGGTGGCCCACACCGCGATACTGGCTGGTGGGCACTTTGTTCTGAAATACCACCTTCAGCCTGGCGCGGTATTCGCGGTGCTTGTACGGGCCGCCGGTGATATTGACCACCTGGTTGCCTTCGATGGCGCTGGTGCGCGGATAGACCGAATACGGGCCGATGCCGGTGAGGTCGTCGATTTCGATCGCCAGGATTTCCCCGTCCGATTTCGCCGCCAGCCTGGTCGTGACGCGATGCTCGCGCGCATGGATGTCGCTGACGAAGGACTCCAGCCGGTCGGCGACGAATTTGACCGGGCGCTTCAGCAGGATCGCCGCCGCAACGGTGGCGAAATCATCCGGATACGAATGCACCTTGATGCCGAAGGACCCACCGACATCCTTGCAGATCACCCGCACCGAAGATTCCGGCAGGCTGAAATGGCGCGCATACAGGTCCTGCATCATGTGCGGCGCCTGGTGCGACTGGTGCACCGTGAGCTTGCGCTCGGCCGGGTTGTAGTCCGCGAGAATCGAGCGCGGCTCCATGGTCACGCCGGTATGGCGGCCAAAATGGAAGGTCTCTTCGACCACCACGTCGGCAGCCGCGAACGCGGCGTCCACGCCGCCCGTGTCCAGGCTGCGCGTGAAGCACAGATTGTCGCCGAGTTCAGGATGGATCACCGGCGTATCCTTGGCCAGCGCCTGCTCCATGTCGGCCACCGCCGGCAATTCCTCCCATTCGACGAAAATGGTCTGCAGCGCGTCCTCCGCCAGCTGGCGCGTTTCGGCCACCACCGCCAGCACCGCCTCGCCCTGCCAGCACGCGCGGTCGATCGCGAGCGGGTATTGCGGCGCGGATTTCATCCCGGCAAGATGCGCCAGGGTCGCGGTCCAGGGCTTGCAGATCGCCGCGAAGTCCCGGCCGTCGAACACCGCGATCACGCCGGCCATGGCCCTGGCCTCGGCCGCGTCGTAGGAGACGATGCGGGCGTGCGCCATCGGGCTGCGCAGGTAGACCACATGCGCCATGCGCGGCAGCGGGATGTCGTCGACGTAGGTGCCGCGGCCTTCGAGCAGGCGCCGCGCCGTCGGGCGCGTTACCGCCTGGCCGACGTAGTCCGGCCGCTCGCTTCTGGCGTCGGCCTCGACTGCGGTTTTCTCGACTTCCCGTTCGGACACGGTGTTCACGGCGCCCCCCTATCCGCGCCCGGCCGCGGCGGCCTTGCGGCTGTCGCGCACGTCGCAGATGGCATCGACGATCGCGTGATAGCCGGTGCAGCGGCAGTAATTGCCTGAAATGAATTCGCGCACCTGCTCGCGCGTCGCGTCGGGCTTTTCCTCGAGCAGCGTCGAGGCCGTCATCAGCATCCCCGGCGTGCAAAAACCGCACTGCAGGGCGTTGCGCGCGTGAAACGCCTGCTGCAGCTCGGCCAGATCGCCGCGATCGCTCGCGCCTTCGATGGTCTCGACCTCGGCGCCGTCGGCCTGCACGGCGAGCACCAGGCAGCCGCGCACGAGTTCGCCGTTGAGGCGCAGCGTGCACGCGCCGCACACCCCGTGCTCGCAGGCGGTGCGGGCGCCCATGACGCCCAGCTCGTCGCGCAGAAAATCCACCAGATGGATGCGCGGCGCGACGCTGCGTTCGTAGCGGGTGCCGTTGACGCTGAGTGAAATCCTTACCGGTTCGGACATGCTGTCGCCCTGTAATTAATTGCCATGCCCGCTCAGGCGCCGAGCCGCAGCAACAGGCGGCGCGTCAGAACGTTGGCAAGATGCTGCTTGGTCTCGGCGCTGTGGTAGAGGTCGGCCCCCGGGTGCAGTTCGCGCGACAGCGCGGCCTGCGCGGCGGCGATGGCCGCGTCGTCGGCAGCGCGGCCGGCCAGCGCCTTTTCCGCCTCGCGCGCCCGTATGGGCGTGCTGCCGGCGCCGAAGTACACCAGCCGCGCCCGCTCGATCTTTGCCCCCTGCATCTGCGCCGCCAGAAACATCCCGACAATTGCGAAGTCGCCGCGCCGGCGCGCGAGTTCGTCGAACGCGTAGCGCATGGAGGCGGTGGCGGCCGGAATTTCGACGGCGGTGACGATTTCGTCCGCCGCCCTGGCCGTCGTATAGAGATCGAGGAAGAAATCGTCCGCCCTGACCCGCCGCTCGCCGCCCTTTCCCAGCAACACGATGCTCGCGTCCAGCGCCACCACGCAGGCGGGCCACTCGGCCGACGGATCGGCGTGCGCGATCGAGCCGCCCAGGGTGCCGCGGTTGCGAATCGCCCGATGGCCGATATGGGGCGCGGCCTGCGCCATCAGGGGCGCATGCTTCGCGACCAGCGGGGAGGTTTCGATTTCGCAGTGCCGCGTCAGCGCGCCGATGCGCAGCGTATCGCCGACGAGCGCGATCCCGCGCAATTCCTCCAGGCCGCCGATGTCGATCAGCAGCCGCGGCTCCGACAGGCGCAGGTTGAGCGAGGTGATCAAGGACTGGCCGCCGGCGAGGATGCGCGCGTCGTCGCCGTATTCCGCCATCAGGGCGTGCACCCTGGCGATCGAATCGGGTTTGACGTAATCGAAGTCAGGTGCTTTCACGGTTCGAGCGAAATCCGGTTGAGATGCCCGCCGGGCTGGGTTCGCAGCGCCGATATTGCAAGGCACCGCTTGGTCGAATTATTATTGACCACATGGTCAATATTGTCAACACGCGGCGCACCCGGTTCTATTGCCCCGCAAGGGAGGGTAAGATTGATGGCCTGCACGCGCTGGAACGACGATTCCCGGGGCGCTTTTCGGCCACCCATGCAAATGAAGCGATAACATGCCGTCAAGAGACCTCAAGACCCAAAAGAAGCGCTCCACGCCTGCGAACCTCCCGGTGCGCCGCCGGCGCCTGAGCACCCAGGCGCGGGAGCAGCAGATATTGCGCGGCGCGATCAAGTTCTTCGCCGAGCGCGGCCTGGAGGGCCAGACGCGCGACCTGGCGAAAAAGATCGGCGTGACGCATCCGCTGCTCTATCACTATTTTCCGACCAAGCGCGCCCTGATCGAGCGCGTCTACCAGGAAGTTTTTCTGGGCCGCTGGAAGTCCGAGTGGGAAACCCTGCTGGATGACCGCTCGCTCGCGTTCGGCGTGAGGCTGACGCGCTTCTACCGGGATTACGCGGCGACCATCCTGAAGCCGGAGTGGGTGCGGATTTTCGTCTTTTCCGGCTTGAGCGACGGCTACATTCCCGACCGCTACATCGGCCTGCTGAACGAGCGCCTGATGCCCCGCATCCTGCGGGAAACGCGGCGCATGCTGAAGCTGCCGTTGCGCTCGAAGGCAAGCGAGCGGGAGAACGAATTGATCTGGGGCATGCACGGCGGCATTTTCTACATCGGCATCCGGCACTGGATCTACAACCAGCCGATGCCCTCGGATATCGATCAGGTGATCGCCGACCGCGTTCGCGCTTATCTCGTGTCGGCGGCGGAGATTTTCGGTAGCGGATCGCAGGCGTCCGCATAGCGCGCGCGGCCGCAGAAGCAGCAACGACGCGGGTTTCCGTGATTCAGCGGCGCTGGTTTTCTTCCTCCGGCGGCTTTACTTTCCGGAACATCCCGAGCAGCAGCAGGTCATAGGCAATCTTCACTCCGCCCGCCAGCACCAGCGGCCAGCCGAACGCGGACAGGCCCAGCATCCAGCCCGCGAGGAACGGACTCACGGCGGCGGCGAGGCTGCGCGGCACCGAGGTGATGCTGGCGGCCGCCGGCCGTTCCTCAGGCGTCACGATGGCCATCACGTAGGAACTGCGGGTCGGCACGTCCATCTGCGACAAGGCACTGCGCAGCAGCAGCAGCGCGATGGCGTAAGCCACATCGGGGACGAAGGGCAGCAGGATCAGGCACACACTTGAGGGAATATGCGTGAACACCATGGTGTTCACCAGCCCGAAACGGCCGGCGACGCGCACGGCGACGAGATAGGAGGCCGCGGACAGCACTCCGGTCCAGAAGAACACCGCACCCGCCGCCGCCGGCGACAGGTCGAAGCGCTGATACAGCCACAAGGCCACCATCGACTGCACCACGAAACCGCCCGCGAACGCATCGAGGCTGAACAGCGCCGCCAGCGTGTACACCGCTTTCTTCGATTTTCCCAGCGGCGCCATCGCTTGCGGCGCGTCCGTCGCAAGCGCGCGCGGCAAGCCGCGATAGACGAAGCCTGATGCCAGCGCGATCAGCGCATAGAGCACGAACATCGCCTGCAGGGCGCTGGTGGAAGACATGCCGCTCACGTTCGCGATCGCGGCCGGAAGCGCTGCCGCGAGCGACCCGGCGGCGGCGAGCAGCGAGCCCACCAGGCTGTAGCGCGCAAACGTCGCCGTGCGCTGCCGATCGGTCACCACGCGCGAGAGCACCGCGTGCTCCAGGGGCATGAACACGCTGACGTCGCCGCTCGAGGGGTTCAGTGTTCCCACCAATGCGACCAGCAGCAGCGGCCAGAAATCGGTGACGAAGGCGAACCCGAAACCGGTGAGCGCCATCAGCGCGGAGGCGGCGAGCAGCAGGCTGCGATAGTGGTAACGCCAGGCGTGCAGCCCGACCGCGAGCGTGAGCAGCCCGGAACCGACGAGCGTGGTGGTCGCGATGATGCCCACCTGCAGGGGGCTGAAGCCGAGTTGCAGCAGATACAGCGGCAAGAGCAGGCTGACGTAGCCGTCGCCGAACGCGCGCAGGCCCTTCGCCATGAGCAGGCGGCTGACGTGGCCGGATGCCAGAGTCATGTTCTCTGCAGACGGCAATGGCTCAAGAACCAGCAGGGACGCGGAGTTTCAGGCATATCGTCCGCGGGCCTACTCGGGCTTGATGCCCGCAGCCCGCGCGACGCGCTCCATGCGTTCGTATTCGGCCTGATGGAATCTAGCCATGCCTTCCGGGCCCAGCGGCATCTGCTCCCCGCCGTGCTTCAGTACGAATTCCTTCGCCTCCCTGGTCTCGAGCACCTTTTGCATCGCGGCCGCGATCTTGTTCACATAGGCGTCGGGCACGTCCGCGCGAATGTAGAACGCGAGCCAGGTATAGGCCGAGTAGTTCGGATAGCCGCTTTCGCGCACGGTCGGCACGCCGGGAAGCTCGGAGTTGCGCGCCTCGCCGGATACCGCCAGCGCGCGGGCGCGCCCGTCGCGCACGAACGGAAGGGTGCCGCCGGAATCGACGATGGCCAGATCCAGGCGGCCGCCCGCGACGTCGGTCAGGACCTGGCCCAGCCCCTTGTACGGAATGATCCCGATCTTGATGCCGGATTCGGACGCAAACAGATGCGCGAACAGCGAGTAGCCGGCCGCATAGGTGCCGACGTTGAGTTCACCCGCCTTTCCTGCGGCGATCAATTCCTGCAGGGTGCGAAATTTCGAGCCGCCGGGGACCACGAACGCGGCCTGTCCGCGAAACAGCCCCGACACCGGCTTGAAGTCCTTGAGCGCATCGTAGGGCAGATTCTTCACCGTCCACGGGTTGACGGTCATGGGAGAGTTGCTTGCAGCAAGCAGGGTGTAACCGTCGGCGGGGGCGTCCTTTACCGCCATGAATCCGATCACGGAATTCGCGCCGGGCCGGTTCTCGACGACGACCGGCTGACCGATGACCTGGCCGAGTTTCTCCGCGTGAAAGCGCGTGCTGTAGTCCGCCGCGCTTCCCGGGGCGAAGGGCACGATCACCCGGAGCGGTTTCGACGGAAAGTCCTGCGCCCGGACCGATCCGGAAACGCAACCCAGCAGCATGAACCCGAGCACGATAGCTCTCATACGCTTCTCCAGGATGAACCGGACATCACATCGGGCCCCGCGCCCGCGTCGACTTTCGGGATATCCGCAATCCGGTCAATGGTCGATTATAGGAGCGGCGGAAGAATCGAACATCCGATTTCACCACAGCAGTTCCCATCGGCGATCCTGGTTCTGCGCGTCCCGACCAGTGCCGCGCGTTTTCTACGGCCGAAGCAGATCAAGGATTCTTTGCCTGAGCATGTCCACCGACACGGGCTTGTGCAGAAATGGCAAGCCGCTGTCCTTCGCCTCGCGCAGCCGCTCCGGTGCAGTGTCGCCGCTGATTATCAGCGCCGGCACAGGCCCCAGCCGCGCACGAAGCCGGCGCACGGTTTCAATGCCATTCTCGTTCTGTCTCAGCCTGAAATCGGCGATGATCAAATCGAAGCCGGACGCGTCATCGTCAAGTTGCTGCTGCACTTCGTCGTATCCGCCGCATGCCCTGACCCGGCATCCCCAGGATCCGAGCAGCGTGAGCATGCCGGCGCGCACGCTGGGCTCATCGTCGATTACCAGCACCCTGGCGCCCGCCAGAGTGCGCTCCCGGGCATCCGCGGGCTGCGCCAATGCTTTCGGCGCAACGGGCTCCCCGGCCGCGCGCGGAATGGTCACGGCGAAAGTCGAACCCCGTCCGGGGACGGATTCCAGATGCAGTTCGATCCCGAGCAGACGCGTCAGCCGGCGCACGATCGCCAAACCCAGCCCCAGTCCTTGCGTACGGTCGCGCTCCGGATTGCCAACCTGGTAGAACTCCTGAAAAATGCGCTCGCGTTCGCTTTCGTGAATGCCCGGTCCGGTGTCTTCCACCGCGATGCGTACCGTGTGTTCCTCCGGTTTCGCGTACAGCGTAACGCCGCCGACCGACGTGTATTTGAACGCGTTGTCCACCAGGTTGCGCAGAACCTGCTCGAGCAGCGCCGGGTCGGACTCGACGTGCACATCTTCCGGCGAAGCGCGAAAGCTCAGGCCTTTTTCGCTTGCTATCGGAAGGTAGTCGGCGTGGATGCGCTCGATCAAGGCCTTCACGCTCACGCGGCGCGACTCCGGCCTTACGGCCCCGGCATCGAGCTTCGAAATATCGAGCAGCGAGTCCACCAGGGCGGTCGTGGACTCCAGCGCTTCGTTGATGCGCGCCGCTATTTCAGCCGAAGCCGGATCGGTCGAGCGCAACTTGAGCGCCGCGCTGTAGAGCGACAGGGCGTGCAAGGGTTGGCGCAGATCGTGACTGGCTGCGGCGAGAAACTGGGACTTGGCTGCGTTGGCCGCTTCCGCCTCCCGACGCGCCGCCACAAGTTGCGACATGAGTTCCTGGTTCTCGAAGCGTATCGTCACGCCGGTCATGACTTCTCGGGAGAAGTTTGCGGCAAAGCCGATCATGATCAGGCCATATAGCAGCAACAGAATCGCAACGAAGGACGCATGCGCATTCCCGGTGATCAGCCAGGCCAATATCAACTGGACCATGAAGATGCCGGCGTAACTTGCGTAAAGGACCAGATGCGCGCCCAGGGATGCGGTTGCGCCGGTGACCATGCAGCAAATGATCATGGTCAGGAACATTTGCTCGATCGGCTCCAGCGCCGGGAAGAACAGGAATGGCGCGCTGCCTGTGATGATCCCGCTGATCCAGGTCGAGGCGAAAAGAAGCTTGATCCAGCGCCTCGGGTTCTCGGCGATCACGCTGATGCGCATCCCCGGCCGGAGCAGCAGCGCCCTGATTCCAAATGCCGCCAGCGTGCTCGCCGCCCATGCGGTGTAGCGAGGCCAGCCGACACTGGGTATGCACGCTACGCCGATGACGGCGATCACGATAGGAACGGCGATGCTGTTGCGAATCGCGTGCTGAATGACGAAGCACAGCTGATGAATCAGGACCGGCGCATGCCCAACGCCCTCTCCTGCGTCAGCCGCGGAAACGGGAACGGAGTGTTCTGTCACGACGGGGCGCAAAAAGTGGGCATGGTTGGGCGCTGCCTCGTCGACCTATTGCTTATCAGAAAATCGCAAGCCCAGATTCGCAGCGGCGTAGACCGCTTCGGTGCGGCTGTGCACGCCGAGGGCGAGGAATATCGCGGAAATGTGCGCCTTGACCGTGCCCTCCGACACGTCCAATTCACGCGCAATGGCCTTGTTCGACCTGCCTCTGATCACGTTTTGCAAGACCTCCATCTGACGCGGCGTAATGCCGGGCAGCGCGGTCGCGGACTTGGCGGGCAAGGTGGAACCTGGCGAGCCGGGCGGATGTGCCGCTTCGAGGACAAGCGGCGGCAGATAGATGCCCTGCGCGAGCACCAGTTGCAGCGCCTGAATCAGGACTTCCGGCGTCGAGGATTTGGGGATGAATCCCATGGCACCGCCTTCGATGGCCGCCCGCACCACCTCCGGGCTGCCCTCGCCGGAGAGCACCACCAGGGGGACGTTGGGTGCAGCTTCACGAATCGCGCCGAGCGCCTCCAGGCCGTTCAGACCGGGCATGTTGAGGTCGAGCAGCACCAGATCATAGCTGCCACCCGCCAGGAGTCCTAGCGCCTGGGTGCAGTTGCCCGCCTCGTCCATTTCAAGCTCGGCATCCAGGCTGAGCAGCAGGAACCGCATACCACCCCTGAGCAAGGGATGATCATCCACCAATAGGATCTTCATTTCCGTGGTGCCGATGATTCATTAGCAAGACAAATGATACTCTAGCGGCCGGGTCATCGCCCGATCAAAGACGGATCCCGTGCGAGGATATATCGCGGAAGGCCGACCGGTCTGCAGGTGTATAGTTCGCCAATCGCATGAGCCTGCTTTCTCCGCCCCGTCACGGGTGCGGCGGGAGCCGAATGCAAACTTTCTCATGACACACATACTCATCGTCGAAGACCACGAGCTGGACCGGCAGAGCCTCAAGATGCTGCTTGAGCTCAACAGCTACCGCGTGACGGCGGCGGGCGACGGGGTGGAGGCCCTGGCCGCCGCGCGCAGCGACCGGCCCGACGCCATCGTCTCAGACGTGGCGATGCCGAACATGGACGGCTTCGTCTTGTGCCACAACTGGATGCAGGACGCGGATCTCAAGACCATTCCGTTCATTTTCTATACTGCAAATCTCACCCTGCGCGAGGACGAGCGTGTCGCCGTCGTGCTGGGTGCGGCGTGCTTTCTGATCAAGCCCATGGAATCCAGAATTTTTCTGCGGGAGCTGCGCACAGTGCTGCAGCAGTGGGCCGAACGGGCGCGCCCGCGCGCGTGACCTGCACGGGCGGCCGGGCGCGCCGGCCCGGCCTTCGCCTTCGGGACGGTGTGTTTTTCTGCAACGGCTCCCTAAACAAACTCCACTTCGAGCGAACCAAGTTCGCCGAAATCCGCTTTGATGCGATCCTCCGCCGAGACCGTCACCGGTATCACGCAGGTGCCCGTCATCACCAGGTCGCCGGCGCGCAGGCCTTCACCGTAAGTGCAGAGCTCGTTCGCGATCCAGGCGAGTGCGATGCGCGGATCGCCCAGAACATTGGCGCCCGAGCCTTCGCCCGCCAGCGCGCCGTTGCGATACGCGTTCACGCGGTGATGCGCCAGATCGATGGCGCGCCAGTCGGCGCGCGCAGCGGGGCCCACCGCGAACCAGCAGCCGCAGGCGATGTCCGCAATCAATTGCGCCGCGCCGACGCGGGTAAAATCCTCGAAGCGCGAGTCCGGCACCTCGATGGAAGGATGCAGCGAGCCCACGGCGGCGAGCACCTCGGTCACGCCGTAGGGCGCCGCGCGCTTGGGAAGATTCGCACCCATTCGAAACGCGAACTCCGCTTCTGCCACTTTCATGTTGTTGCCCGAGAGCGAAATGCGCGCGCCCCCCTCGAGCGAGCGCGCCGAGAGCAGCCGGCCCGCGATCGGACCGTCCACCTTGATGTGCTGCTGCCCGGCCTTGCTCGTGGCGGCGATCTTCCAGCCGAGGACTTCGTGGCCTGATTGCCTGGCCAACTCCGCCTGGATCGCATAGCCCTGCGCGCGGCTCGCCGGCCGGCACTCGGCCGGCAGTTCGTCCAGACGGGTCGTCCGCTGCAAGTGCTGCAGCAGAATGGCGGCGGCGCTGCGGGCATCCTGTTGATCCATGTGACTCACTCCAAAATCCGATCCTGCAGGATAGCACCGGCGCCGGGGCTCGAACCACCCGCGCGGGTATCTGTGATATGTTTGCGCGATAACGAATTCACTCCTCCATTAAAGGCAGACTCCAATGAAAATGCGCGCCGCGGTCCTCAATAAGATGCAGATTCCGCAACCTTACGCAACGACCAAGCCGATCAGCATCGAGACCATCGAACTGGACCCGCCCGGCCCGGGCGAGGTCCTGGTGAAAATGGCTGCCGCCGGCCTTTGCCACTCTGACCTCTCCGTCATCAACGGCGACCGGCCGCGGGTGATGCCCATGGTGCTGGGCCACGAAGCCTCGGGCGTGGTGGAAGAACTCGGCCCCGGCGTAGTCGGTCTGGAGCGCGGCGACCATGTGGCGCTGGTGTTCGCCCCCAATTGCGGCCATTGCCTGCCCTGCAGGGAAGGGCGGCCGGCCCTGTGCGAACCGGGTTTTGTCGCCGGCGCCGCCGGCACGCTGTTGGGCGGTCACCGCCGCCTGCACCGCACGGACAAGAGCCCGCTCAACCACCAGGCGGGGGTGTCCTGCTTCGCCGAATATGCGGTGCTCGCGCGAGGGTCGCTCGTCAAGGTCGACCCGAAGCTGCCGCTGGACGTTGCCGCGCTGTTCGGCTGCGCCGTGCTCACCGGCGTCGGCGCCGCCATCAATTGCGCGCAACTGAAGTTCGGCAGTTCGGCCGCGATCGTGGGTCTGGGCGGCGTCGGCCTTTCGGCGCTTTTGGGCGCGATCGCGGCGGGCGCGCGCAAGATCGTCGCCATCGACAAACTCGATTCGAAACTCGAATTCGCGCGCTCGTTGGGTGCCACGCACACCTTCCGCGCCGACGATCCGGACCTGGTGGCAAAGGTCAAGGCGGCGACCAGCAACGGCGTGGACGTCGCGATCGAGGCGGCGAGCGCGGTGGCCGGATTGGAGACCGCGTACAGGATCACCCGGCCCGGCGGCACCACGGTCACAGTGAGCCTGACGCACCCGACACAAACCTTCAATCTGCCCCCGACCAATCTGGTGGTCGAAGAACGCACGCTCAAGGGCAGTTTCCTCGGCTCGGCCGTGCCGCAACGCGATCTGCCGCGCTACATCGAGCTCTTTTTCGCCGGACGTCTGCCGATCGACAAGCTGATCACGCACCATATCAAGCTGGACGAGATCAACCTCGGCTTCGACCGCCTGGCCAACGGCGAGGCGATCAGACAGGTGATTATGTTCTAGGTCTGGTCAGGTGGAATGGCGCCGCCGGCCGTGGCGGCGCGGATCTTGTCGCGGTAGCGCGTGTACACGCGCGCCGCGCCGATGAGGTTCCACTCCAGCCAGAGGCAGGAGGCGGTGAAGGCAAGCCCGGCCGGGATCGCCAGCGCGGGCCACAGCACCGCGGCGAGCAGCAATCCGAGGGCGGTGAAATGCAGGCGCATCTGCCCGCGCATCGCACCCTCCGGAATCATCTGTTTCATATTCGGCGAGGTCGCGACAGTGCCGCCCTGCTGCTGCAGATGCAGCCAGTTCAGAAACGGCATGATCTTATAGAGCATGCCCGTGATCACGGAGAGAAAGAGCCCGGGGATGACCAGCACGCCCAGCCACATCGGCGCGCGCAGGTTCGCTCCCAGCTGCGGCGCGGCCTCGAACACGATCCAGGACAGCGCGAACGCGAGGAGCGACAACATCGCGCCGCGCCAGTAGATCAAGGTCGGGTCCATCTGCCGGCGCCGGCGGCGCGACTGCAGCCAGAGCGTGGCCGCGGCATACAGCCCGCCGCGCAGCACGCCCGCGAGCCCCACCGCCGTCTGCCACGTCTGCGCCGCCGCGTCCGGCGAGAATAGCTGCAGCGACCACAGGCACAGCACCAGAAACAATCCAGCCGGCAGCAGGCGCGTCAGCCATACCGGATAGGATGGCGTCAGCTGGAACATCGGCACCACGAGGTAAGAGACGCCGATCACCAGCATCAACGCCCAACCGCCCAGACCCCAGGCGACGTGAACGTTGATCAGCGCGATCAGCGACCAGTCCGATTGCAGGTGGTCCTCAAGGCCCAGCGTGAGCGCCAGGGTGGCGCCGAGTACGACCGTCACCAGCAGGCCGAACACGGCCGCGCGCAGCACATAAATGCTCATGCCGCGCGCCGGCGTGCGCAGGAGCGCGATGAACATGACGGTCAGAAATATGCCCAGGGCCGTGATGAACACCGCCGCGGCGACGAGGAACAGCACCTGCTGCTCCAGGAGGAACGCCGAGGCGAGAAAGATCGCCCCCGCGGTGATCAGCGGATGCACGATGTGCGCAACCAGGCGCGGCCGCCAGATGTTGGCGCCGGCCACCACCGCGACGAATTGCAGCAGCGAGCCGCACATCGCCTGCAGCATGAAGTCGACGACAATGAGGTGTGTCATCGCCAGCGCCCCTGAGGACCAGCGCGACTGAAACGTATCCGGACCGAGCAGGACCAGTACCAGGCCCGCGACCGCGCCGAACAGCGGCGCGGTCAGAAAGAACCGGTAAGGCACCGAAATCGGCGGCGCCTGTTCGAACGACAGTACGGGCTGCATGTGGTTTGCGCTCAGGGCTTCTTGCTGATGCGGACTTCGTTGGTGCCGTCAGGCCTGAACTCCGAACGATAGTTGAAGCCGTTGCGTTCGAGCATCGAATACAGCGGCAGGGCTTCGCAGCGCAGCAGCATCACGAGCTCCTCGCCGGGGGCGAGGGTTGCGAGCGCGGCCATGGCCCGCTCGAGCGGCTCGGGCGGCTCCATGTCGCGGCCGTCGATGACGCGCGGTCCGGGGTTCATTTCGATGTGAGGGGAAGCCTCCCCTCATGCGCCCCTGGATCGGCCGTTGCAAAATTCATTTTGCAACGGGTGACTACGCCTGGCCTTTTTCGAGCATCGCGCCCATTTTCGCACCCATGCGCTCCGCCTCGTCGCCCAGGGACTGATCGCACATCGGATAGAGGATGTTCTCTTCCTTCATGTTGTGCTGCTGCATCATCATCAGCAGCGTCTCGGCGGCACCGCCGTACTCCTGGCTGTCTTTCGCCTCGCAGGCCCCGGCGAGCTGCGCGAGCAGGCCGCGCATCTGGTCATGCTCGTGGCGCATCATCCTGGTCGGGCCCGCGCTCATGCCGGTCGCGGCCTCGAACGCCGGAAACAGCAGCGTTTCCTCGGCGTCGAAGTGGGCGGTCATCTGCGCGTTGAAGCGCTCGAACGCGGGTGCGGCGGCGGCCCAGTCGCCGCGCAGCGCGGCGTCCTCGGCGGCGGCGAAAAGACCGTCGCAGTGCCGGTGATGGTCGGGAAGGATTTGAGTGGGAAAGCTCATGGCGGCGTCCTGATGGAATGCAATGCGCCCATCTTAGCAGCGGCCCCGGGGGCCGGTCCGTACTACCACCAAATTTCCATGCCCGCGCCCGGGGGTAAGCGCCGCCGGTTCGTGCGCCGAACCGTACCCGGATGCAGGCGCTAGGCCCGCTTGTGCTCCGGCTTGATGGTCCAGAGGAAGGCCCTGTGATAGCGCGTCGGCACCACGAAGGTTCGATCCGGCGCCCAGTCGCCCATGTCGAAGGCGTTGGAGACCACACGTGTGCCGACCTCCAGTTCCTTCCACAATTTCGGGCGCAGCTTCAGATTTAGCTCCGGCAGCAGGTACAAGGTGACCACCGAAGCCGGACTCATGTCGACGGTGAACAGATCGCGCAATTCGAACTTTACGCGGGCCTCGACGCGCTCGGCCAGCGCATTGGCGGCGGCCCATTCGACCAGGTTGTGGTTGAGGTCGAACCCGACCCCGGTCGCGCCGCGCCGGGCTGCGGCTACCAGAAAGCGGCCGTCGCCGCAGCCGAGGTCATAGACCACGTCTTTCGGTCCGACCCTGGCGGCGGTGATCAATGTGTCAATCACCCCCAGCGGGGTCGGCTCGTAGACGACGTCCGGGATGCGCGGCGGGATGCAGGGCTGCTGTGCCGAAGCGCGGCCGGCGGCCAGCATGGCGCCGGCCGCGGCCAGCGGCAGGGTGGCTGTGAAGAATTTGCGACGTTGCATGGCAAGGCCCCTTGGGTTCCGGCACCGGGATGTATTGACAGGTTTCACCGTATACAGAAAAGCGGCGAGAAAATCAATTACAGTGCGAAGCAAGGAACAACGAACCGGAGCGCATCTGAAAACGGGATCACACCGAATGATTCGCAGTTCATTGGCGACAGCGTGCTTGATTTCATCTTTGTTTTGCCGTCACCTGCCGGATAGGCCGGACGCCGAAACCGGACGGACGCGCATTGAATAAGCCGGCAACCGCGAGCGGCGCGCTGCCGCGCCCCACCCTTACGCTTGCCGAAAGCCTCGCCATGGTGGTGGGTCATGTCGTCGGCATCGGCATTTTCAAGGCTCCGGCCATCGTCGCAGGCAACGCCGGAAGCGAGCCGGCGTTCTTTGCGCTATGGATCGCCGGCGGCCTCGTCTCATTGATCGGCGCGCTCTGTTACGCCGAGCTGGGGAGCGCTTACCCGAACGCGGGCGGCGAGTATTTTTTTCTGCGGTGCGCTTACGGCGATTCGCTGGCGTTTCTTTTCGCCTGGGCGCGCATGACCATGATACAGACCGGCGTGATCGCCGCGATCGCCTACGTGTTCGCCGACTACGCATCGCATCTCTTCCCCATGGGCAGCCAAGGTTCCGCGATCTACGCGGCCTTCGCCGTGATCGGCGTGACGGCGCTGAACGCGGCCGGAAGCTATCAGGGGAAACGGGCGCAGTTCTTCCTCACGTTTGCGCTCGCATTGGCGATCGCGGCCGTGGCGGTGGCCGGACTCGCGCACGGCGGCGCACCGCACGCGGCCGTCGCCGGCAATCAAGGAGCGACGTCCGCCGGTCTGGCGATGATTTTCGTGCTGCTCACCTACGGCGGGTGGAACGAGGTCGCCTACCTGACGGCCGAAATGCACGACCTGCGGCGCAATATCGTGCGCTCTCTGGTGCTGGGCATACTCGTGGTCACAGCCCTGTACCTGCTGCTCAATCTGGCGTATCTCAACACGCTCGGGCTCGAGGGCATGCGCGCATCGAAGGCGGTGGCGGCGGACCTGATGCGCGCGACGCTGGGCGAATACGGCGCAACGGCACTGAGCCTGGTGGTGATGCTCTCGGCGCTTTCGGCCTTGAACGCGAGCGTATTTACCGGGGCGCGCACCAATTACGCACTTGGTCGCGACTTCCGCCTGTTCGGCTTCATGGGGAAATGGAACGAACGCGGCGGGACGCCGGTGAACGCGCTGGCGCTGCAGGGGGGAGTTTCCCTGCTGCTCGTGCTGCTGGCGTCGTCTACCCCAGACGGCTTTCAGACCCTGATCGCCTATACCGCACCCGCGTTTTGGCTGTTCTTCCTGCTGACGGCGATGTCGCTGGTAGTGCTGCGCCGGCGGCAGCCGGTCGAGCCTGCACGATTCCGGGTGCCGCTGTATCCGGTCACACCGCTCGCCTTCGGCGCGGCGTGCGCATACATGCTCTATTCGAGCGTCGACTACGCGATGAGCCTCGACCCCGCAAGCATAGGCGCCGCCGTTGGCATCGCAGTGCTGTGCGCGGGCATTCCGGTCATGTTCCTTGCGCGCAGGACGGCGAGACCCTAATTGGCCTGACTTTCTTCCGCGATCAGTGCTGCGGGGCCGGCGTCCCGCCGCGCGCAAGGATGCGGCGCTCAAGGTCCCTTGCCAGCGCGCTGTCTTTTCGCTCCACCACCGCGGTCACACGCGCCGCTTCCTTCTCGGTGACGGCACGCGGATCGCGCGTCTGCGCGAAGCGGACGGAGACGACGTCGCCGGGACTGACCTCGTCCCCGGTGCCGCCGAGCAATGCGAGCGCCGAACCCGCTGTTCCGCCGACCGGCTCCGGGAACCGGACTTCGACCCAGCGCTGCATGCCTTCTTTCGCGCGGTCCGGCGTGCGCCCGGCTTCGACCAGCACGCCCTCCGCGGTCTTGACATAGACCTGCGCCACCAGTCCGGTCGCGACGCCAGTGACGGCTTCGACCGGCGCGACGGACGAGGGCCTGCCGGCCGCTGTCGCAGGCAGACTGTTGATCGACGCCACGGCGGTTTCGGACGCGCCGTTGTCGGGGCCGCCGGAGAGAATCAGCACCAACGCCAGCCCGGCAACGCCCGCTGCGGCCAGCATTCCGGCCATTTTCCTGGAAACCGTGATCCTCTTGTTCTCCAGTTCGATATAGCCGCTTGCGATGAGGCCGCGGAACACCCGGCTGGCCATTTCCCGCGTGGCGCCGACCCGGTTGGCGATATTTCGCTTGGATACCTTGCCGTTGATGATCAGCTTGCCGTTTTCCTCGGTGGCCATTTCGAGCAGCAGTTGCGCGACCCTGTCGGACACGTCCATCAAGGCGAGGCTCTTCGCGGTTTTCAGCAGTTCCCTGTTGCGCGAGATCAGCTTCAGCATGAGTTCCATGGCGAATTCGGGATTCGACTGGACGTACTGCCTGAATTCGGATTGGCGAACGGAGACGATTCTCGACGGTTCGACGACCATTGCCGAAACGGATCTCGCTCCGCCGTCGAGCTCCGTGTCTCCGAAAATCTCTCCCGGCCCCAGATCACCGATATCGATCTCCTTGCCGTCCGCATTCGACATGAAGAGCTTGACCCGGCCCGATTCGATCATATAGACCGAGTCCGCCGCGTGGTTGCTTTCGCTGTAGATCAGCGCATTCCGCGGAAAGGCCTTTGTGGCCGAGGATCGAAACAGGGAGCGCAGCCCCGAACCCCGGGGCTCGGGTGCCTTCTGGCGCAGGGGCGTAATCGTCGACATGATTTGTGGCCCGTCGAATCAGGGAGCTGGCGGCCAAACTGGATGCCGCATATCCCGTATGGTACACAGATTTTCGGCAGCGTGAAGCGCGGCCGCCCGCCGCTCGGGCCGCGCCGCGGCGCGGGCGTTCAAGGCTCAGGGCCGGCGTTCCCTGGCGTTCCAGTGCCGCTCGAGGTTGTGCACCAGTTGTTCGCTCAAGTGGCAAAAGGCCTGCTCGTAGGCGTAGGTCGCCATGTACCTGCGAAAAGTGTCCAGCGGCTCGGTCTGGATGCGGATCGCCTTGCGGTTGCCGCCGGCGCTGACCATGCCCGAGTCCAGGGCATTCGAGATGCAGGCGTCCACCGCCTTGTCCAGGCGCGAACTCGAATGCACCTCGTTCACCAGCGTGCGCGCGTCCGCGTCGTCGACGCGGAAGGTCTTGTCGAACATGATCGCCTCGCGCGCCATGCGTTCGCCCATGAAACGCGGCAGGCGCAGATTGGCGCAGCCGGGGATGATGCCTTCCTTGCGCGCCGGCAGGTTGAAGTAGGCGCCGGATTCGGCGATGACGTAATCCATCACCAGCAACGTCTGGCAGCCGCCGCCGATGGCGAAACCGTCGACCACGGCGAGCCAGGGTTTCTCCAGCGTCTGCTCGGGTTCGTCTGCGCGGATCTCCAGCGTGCCGGCGCGATTCACCGCCGCCAGCCCGCGGAACATCTTGTTCAACAGGCCCATGTCGCGCGTGAGGTAGAAGAGATAGCTCTGCTTGCCCTGATAGATGCGCGTCAGGTTGATGCCGGCGGAAAAAATGCGCCGCCCCTGGTACTTCGGATGCGTCACCGGCGCGCCGCGCAGCACGCCCATGCGCAGGCGCGGATGCAGCAGGATCAGGTCGCAGGCGATCTCCTGCGGCGAGAGCGTGTCGTCGTCCTCGGCGTTGAGATAGCGCGGATGGTGAAAGGTGAGATAACCGGCGTCGCCCGACGCCTCCAGGCGCACGGCGCCCAGATCAAGCGTACCGGTGCGCTCGAATTGCGCCAGGCGCGAAAGCGCCTCCGCGGTCGGCAGCAGCATCGCCGTGCACAGGTGCAGGCCGATGTTCCGGTCGGAGAGCAGCTGCCCGAAAAACAGGCCCTGGTGGATTTCGAGACCGTCCTTGTCCATCTGCAGGCTCGCGCTCTCGTATTCGAGTTGGGTCCGCGTCGGCAGGATGCCGGGCAGCAAGTCCGCGCCGGCCCAGGCGAGTTCCTCCACGCGCAGTGCGCGCGTGCGACCGGCGGTGAGCATGTCGTAGACCGGCGCGCGGTAGGCGCGAAAGAAGCGCCAGACCGCGTCGGCGAGCAAATGCACCAAAGCGTGTCCGGCAGGCTTCTCTTTCGCATTGCGCTTTGATTTCGGCGGCAGGCGTGCGAGCAATTCACGGCCCTGGCGGCAGACTTTCCCCAGCCGGTCGGCATCCTTGGGCAGCGACCCCGCGTCGGCGTGCGCGTACTCGGTACCGATGGAATCCAGAGCGCGCAGGAAGTCGCTTACCCCGGATTCGTCGAGCCCCGCAACCAGCAGCCTGCGGTTTCGCTCCTGCGGCGGAATGGCGTCTATCATGCCGCGGTCTCCGCCGCGATCCATTCGGGGCTGCCTTCTGGCTTCATCCTGCCGCCTTGGAAGTCGTCGCTCAATATGTCGATGATGATCAGGGCTGGTTTCATGCTCTTGCTCCGAGTGATACGTTCATGGCAGTCACGCGCCGTGGACCCGCGCGGCGAAACCGGCTGCGCGCAGCGCGCGGATGATTTCCTCGATGTGCTCTCGGCCGCGGGTCTGCAGCACGAATTCGACTTCGATGGTCTTCAGCGGCAGGTTGGTAAAGGCGCGCTGGTGATGCACTTCCTCGATATTGGCGCTGGCGTCCGCCAGACAGGCGGTGACCGTGGCCAGTGCGCCGGGCAGGTCGCGCAGTTCCACCGCCAGCCGCGTCAGGCGTCCGGCGCGCACCATGCCGCGCTCGATGATCACCGACAGCATCAGCGGATCGATGTTGCCGCCGGAGAGCACAATGCCAACGCGCCGGCCGCGAAAGTGCGCCGGGTGCGCGAGCAGCGCGGCAAGACCGGCCGCCCCCGCGCCCTCGACCACGGTCTTCTCCACCTCGAGCAGCAGCACGATGGCGTGCTCGATCTCGCCCTCGCCCACCAGCAGCACCTCGCGCACGAGCTCGCGCACGATCGGCAGGGTGAGCGCGCCGGGCTGCTTCACGGCGATGCCCTCGGCGATGGTGTTGTCGGCAAAGCGCGCGGCGTCGCCGCGCAGCGCGCAGGCCATGGACGGAAAATTCTCGCTCTCGACGCCGTAGAGTTCGATGCCGGGCTTGGCCGCCTTAGCCGCGACCGCCATGCCGGCGATCAGGCCTCCCCCGCCCACGGGCACCACCAGGACATCGAGCGCGGGCTCGCTTGCGAGCATCTCCAGCGCCACCGTGCCCTGTCCGCTGATCACCTGCGCGTCGTCGTAGGGATGGACCAGTGTCAGATGCTTTTCGGCGGCGAGCGCAGCGCCCTTCAATTTGGCCTCGTCGAAATTCTCGCCTGCAAGGATCACTTCGGCGCCGAAGGCGCGCGTGTGCTCAACTTTCACGTGCGGCGTGTGGCGCGGCATGACGATGACGGCGCGCATGCCCAGGCGCTTTGCGTGAAAAGCCACGCCCTGCGCGTGATTGCCGGCCGAAACCGCGAGCACGCCCGCCGCGCGTTCGGCAGGCGCCAGCGACAAGAGCTTCACCAGCGCGCCGCGCTCCTTGAACGAGGCGGTGAACTGCAGGTTCTCGAACTTGAGATAGACCTCGGCGCCGGTGATGGCGGACAGCGTGCGCGAATACAGGCAGGGCGTGTCTATCACCTGGTCGGCGAGAACTGCGGCCGCGGCGCGTATGGACTGTGCGGAAACGGGCATGGCTATGCGGCCCTCAGGACTTCCAGGAACCCTTGATGATGTTCTTGATGATGTGCAGGCGCCGGTGGAAAAAATGATCCGCTCCGGGAATGACGACGACGGGAAGATCCTGCGGCCGCGCCCAGGCGAGCACGTTGGCGAGCGGCACGGTCTCGTCCAACTCGCCGTGGATGACAATGCTGTTCGCGGGCACCGGCTCCGCCGTGTAGCTGCGAGCGCCGCTGACGAATCCCGCGGCCGCGCCCACCAGCACCATGCGCTCGGGCGACGCGCGGCGCGCGACCAGGGTCTGCACGTAGGCGCCGAAGGAAAAGCCGGCGAGCACCGGCGGGCCCGCGTGAAAGCGCGCAGTCGCATATTCGAGAACCGCGAGCAGGTCGTCGGCCTCGCCCCGTCCTTCGTCGTGCTCGCCTTCGCTCGCGCCCACGCCGCGGAAATTGGGCCGCAGCGCGACATAGCCCAGTTCGACGAAGGTCTTCGCCATGGTCTGCGCCACCTTGTTGTCCAGGCTGCCGCCGAACAGCGGGTGCGGATGCGCGACCAGGGCCACACCGCGGGCGGCGCCGCCCGCGGGCCGGTCGATCACGCATTCGATCTTGCCCGCCGGGCCGTCGAGCAGGACGCGCTCGCTGGGCGGCCGGGTCATATCTTCAGGCGCTCCACCACGCGGCCGTGCTGCAGGTGTTCAGTGATGATCTCGTCGATGTCTTGCTCGTCGACGTAGGTGTACCAGACTTCTTCCGGGTACACCACGATGCAGGGGCCTTCCTCGCAGCGATCCAGACACCCGGCCTGGTTGATGCGCGTCTTGCCCTCGCCGTCCAGTCCCAGCGTCTTCATCTTCTTCTTGGCGTAATCGCGCATCGCGCTCGCGCCGCGGTCGTTGCAGCAGGCGCGGCCGCCGGGTTCGCGCTGGTTGCAGCAGAAAAAGACGTGGTGGGCGTAATAGCTCATGGGGACAGGCTCGAAAGTGACGTCGTCCGCGGCGTGCCGCTTGTCGGCGCGCGCCTCGACGAACGGCAAATTATAGCTTGCCGCCGCCCTCGGCAGAGGTCGGCGCCAGACGCGGTGCGAGCATCATCAGATAGAACAGCGCGGCGAAGGGCCAAACGAGCGACACCAGGTGCGTCACCCCGTTGAAATTGAGGAAGTAGCCGTGCGGCCATTGCGCCAGGGCATTGGCGAAATACGGGTTCTCCGGCGCCATGTTGACCAGCACCGTCGCCGCCATCAGCAGCAGGCCCGCCAGCGCCAGGCGCGCAGCGCGCGGCAGCATCAGCGCCAGCATCAGCACCAGGGAACCGCCTGCGAGGCCGAGCAGCGCGCCCGGCGTAAGCCAGGCGAACACGTTCTGCGCCTTCAGCAGCACGCCGACGGCGATGGTCTTCAGGCCCAGCGCGGCGGCGAGCGGCAGCACCAGCAGGCGTCGCGGCTGGCCGTCCTGCGCCAGGCTGGAGGCGAACAGGCCGACCGCGACCATGTTGCAGGCGGCGACCGCCGCCTCGATCTGGATGAACACTTCGGCCGGGTGCAGCGGCAGCGGCGTGCGCTCCAGCAAATCGCGCAGATCGCCGTTGCCGAACAGCAGTGTCTCCGGATTCAGCTGGGTGAACAGCCACAGGGCGAGCAGCACCAGCCCGAAATCGTAGCGCGCGCCCGACAGAAACAGGCTATGGCGCAGGGCGTGGACGCGGCTGCCGCGCAGCAGGCCGACGCCGTAGCGCAGCGCGAGGCCGGCGCCGGTGAAAGCGCCGAGGCCGTTGGTCAGGAGGTCTAGGTTGGCTGGAATGCGGCTGGGAAGGTAGGTCTGCAGGGCTTCGAGCGCGAGGCTCAAGGCGCAGCCGGCCACTGGCAGCCTGGCGAGTTCGGCGCGGTACAGCGCCAGCAGCATGAAAAATCCCAGCGGCAGATACGCCGCAAAATTCGTCACCAGATCGAACAGGGTAATGTAGCGCGGCAGCGCCGTGGTGAGAAAAGCGAACGCGCCCGCGCCCTGGTCGCGCCAGCCGGAGAACGGGTGCAGGCTGGCGTAGACGATCAGCAGCGCATAGGCGAGCAACAGGTAGCGCGCCAGGGGCGAAGGACCGGGAAAAGGACCGGTTGAAGGCGTGGGATCGGCTGCAGTCACGCTGGCAGCCTGGCGAGTTCGGCGCGGTACAGCGCCAGCATCTCGGCGCCGAAACAGGCGAACACGATCTGCGCGATCTTCGCTTCCGCCGTCGCGACCGTGGCGCACTCGCGCACTGCGACCCGCGCCGCCTGCGGCGGCGGATAGCCGAAGACGCCGCAGCTGATCGCAGGAAAGGCGACGCTGCCGACGCCCTGGGCGAGAGCGAGGGCCAGGCACTCGCGGTAGCAGGAGGCGAGCAGCCCGGCCTCGCCCCGCGCCCCGCCCTGCCAAACCGGGCCGACGGTGTGGATCACGTACTTTGCCGGAAGCTGGTAGCCACGCGTGAGCTTGGCGCGCCCGGTATCGCAGCCGCCCAGGGTGCGGCACTCGGCGAGCAGTTCCGGCCCCGCCGCGCGGTGGATAGCGCCGTCCACGCCGCCGCCGCCCAGGAGCGAATGGTTGGCGGCGTTGACGATGGCATCCACCGGCAGGGTGGTGATATCGGCTTCGACCGCGATGAGCTTCCCGTGCATGGGGGGATTCTACCGTGCCGGCGAAAGCGAGGCCCGGCGCCCATTGCATTGTCGCGGCTTGTTTCGTGGCGGGCGGCGGCGCAAAATCGCAACATGCACGAGGAAATCCTGACATTCTGGTTCGAAGAAATCGAGCCCGCCAAATGGTGGGTGAAAGACGACGCATTCGACCAGTCGATCCGCGCGCGCTTCGCCGAGGTGCATGCGCGGGCGACGCGCTGCGAGCTGTTCGCATGGCGAACGCAGCCCAGGGGCAGGCTGGCGGAAGTCATCGTGCTGGACCAATTCTCGCGCAACATGTACCGCGACTCGCCAGCCGCATTCGCCAGCGACCCGCTCGCCCTGGCCCTGGCGCAGGAAGCCATCGCCGCCGGAGCGGAAGACGCATTGGACCCGGTGGAGCGCAGCTTTCTCTATTTGCCTTTCATGCACAGCGAATCGCCGGCCATTCATGCGATCGCTCTGGAGCTTTACCGAAAGAACGGCATCCAAAGCAATCTGGATTTCGAGATCAGGCACAAGAACATCATCGAGCGTTTCGGCCGCTATCCGCATCGCAACGCCATACTGGGCCGGGCGTCGACCGCGGAGGAAATCGAGTTCCTGAAACAACCGGGCTCCGGCTTCTGATCGGCCCCAAAACGCCGGCGGACCGGCGCCGGTCGAAATAAGCCATTGCCCGGAGAAGCGCGCCAATATTGGCTCTTGGGGCATGTCCCCCGTGCGATGTCGCGAGTTCATGATCTGTCCGGTTCTATAGCACGACATCTGTCCGGTTGTCATAGTGCCCCGAAGGGGGTGGGAAATGACGCCGACGCAAGTGCTGCAGGAGATACGGAAGATGAGATTCGAGGAAGCGTATGAG
>JAPLRD010000135.1 GCA_026399375.1 Pseudomonadota bacterium | reverse complement strand
TGTTCCTCACCCGCATCGGTTTCGGCAGCAAGGCGGTGGTCACCGGTGACGTCACCCAGATCGACCTGCCGCGCGGCAGCAAGAGCGGGCTGGTGGAGGCGCGCCGGATACTGGCCGAGGTGCGCGGCCTTGCCTTCACCCAGTTTCTGGCCGAGGACGTGGTGCGCCACCCGCTGGTGCAGCGCATCGTCAACGCGTATGAAAGCCAGCAGAACGATGGTTGAGATTACGTTGCAAAATGAATTTTGCAACGGCCAAAATAGGGGAGCATGAGGGGATGTATCCCCTCATTTTGTATGAAGTCTGAGCGCGCCGCAGCCGAGCTGGAACTGACGGTGCAAAAGGCGGTGAACTCCCCCGGCCTGCCCACAAGAGCCCAGTTGCGCCGCTGGCTGATGGCCGCGCTCGAGCGCAGCGCCGCCATCACCGTGCGTTTTGTCGGCGCCGCCGAAGGCCGCAGGCTCAATCTCGCCTACCGCGGTCGTGACTGCGCCACCAACGTGCTCAGCTTCGGCTACGACGACGCAAGAGGCGGCGAGGCGCTGGCCGGCGATCTCGTGCTGTGCGCGCCCTTGGTGCGGCGCGAAGCGCGCGAACAGGGCAAGACGTTCGACGCGCACATTGCCCATCTGGCGGTGCACGGCGCGCTGCACCTGCAGGGGCACGATCACCGGGACGCGCGCCAGGCTGCGCGCATGGAACAGCTGGAAGTGAAAATCCTGGCCAAACTCGGGTATCCTGATCCCTATGAAAATCGATAGCACGGGAACAGCGGCGCACGCCTGGGGCAAGCGGATTTTCGCCTCGCCCCTGCAAGCCTGAAACGGCACATGGACGAGCATCACAAGCCATCGCTGCTTGAGCGCCTCTCCGGGCTGCTCATGCGCGAGCCCGAGGACCGCGAGCAGCTGATCGAACTGCTGCACTCCGCCTACGAGCGCAGCATCCTCGACTCCGAAGCGCTGTCCATGATCGAAGGCGTGCTGCAGGTGTCGGAAATGCAGGTGCGCGACATCATGGTGCCGCGGGCGCAAATGGACGTGGTCGATATCGGCGAGACGCCGGACAAGTTCATCCCGACGGTGATTTCGGTCGCGCATTCGCGCTTCCCGGTGATCGACCGCGAGCGCGACAACGTGCTCGGCATCCTGCTCGCCAAGGACCTGTTGCGCTACTACGCCGGCGAGGAGGAATTCGACGTGCGCGAAATGCTGCGACCGGCGGTGTTCGTGCCCGAATCCAAGCGCCTCAACGTGCTGCTGCGCGAATTCCGCGCCAGCCGCAACCACATGGCGATCGTGGTGGACGAATACGGTGGCGTGGCCGGCCTCGTTACCATCGAGGACGTGCTGGAACAGATCGTCGGCGACATCGAAGACGAATACGACTTCGACGAAACCGAAGACAACATCCTGCCCGAATCGAGCGGTCAGTACCGGGTCAAGGCGCAGACCGAAATCACCGATTTCAACGAGGAATTCCGCTAGAGCTTCGACGACGAAGAGTACGACACCGTCGGCGGCCTCGTGATCAGCAGCTTCGGGCGCGTGCCCAAGCGCGGCGAGAGCATCGTCGTCGGCGGATTCAGGTTTCAGGTGATGCGGGCCGACAGCCGCCGCGTGCACACCCTGCTGGTGCAAAAGCCCCGGGATCAATGACTCCCGCCGCATTGAGGTCTTCGCGCGGCCTGATCGCGGCCTTCCTCCTCGGCGCAGCCACGGTGTTCGGCTTCGCGCCTTTCGGGCTGGCTGCGCTGCCCGTTTTCACCGCGGCGGGCCTGCTGCGGTTGTGGCAGCAAACGAACGCGCCGCGCCGCGCCGCCGCGCTCGGCTTCGCTTTCGGGCTGGGCCTGTTCCTCGCCGGCATCAGCTGGATCTACGTCAGCCTGCACGACATCGGCGGCATGCCGGCGCCGCTCGCAGCAGTCGCGACGCTGCTCGCCAGCGCCTTTCTGGCACTGTTTCCGGCGCTGGCCGGTTATCTGCAATCGCGGTTGGCCTGTGCGCTTTCGCTGCGGCAGCTGCTGTTGATTCCGGCGCTGTGGACGCTCACCGAATGGCTGCGCGACTGGCTGTTCACCGGCTTTCCCTGGCTGTCGCTGGACTATTCGCAGGCTGCTTCGCCCCTGGCCGGATTCGCGCCGGTCGCCGGCGTGTTCGGCCTGACCTGGCTGATCTGGCTTTGCGCGGGCCTGCTGCTCGCGCTGCTGCGCGCAAAAGCGCGCATCGCCGCGCTCGCAGGATTCGCGCTGCTCTTCGCCGCCGGCTACGGCCTGCAGCAGGTCGAATGGACCGCAGCGCAAGGCGAGCCGGTCACGGTGAGCCTGCTGCAGGGAAACATCGCGCAGGACCTGAAATGGGACGAAGCGCGCTTCGGCGCAACGCTGGAGCTGTACCAGCGCATGGCGCGGGAATCGACGGCGCGCATCACCATCCTCCCCGAAACGCGGCGCCGATCTGATCATCGGCGTGCCGGTGCGCGATGAGCGTGGACGCTATTACAACAGCGTGCTCAGCCTGGGCACTGCGCCGGCGCAGCGCTACGACAAGGTCCACCTGTTCCCCTTCGGCGACTTTATCCCGCCCGGCTTCGGCTGGATCCTTTCGATACTGAATATTCCGCTCGCGGATTTTTCCCGCGGCGGCGAAACGCAGCCGCCGCTCGCGCTGGCCGGGCAGAAGATCGCGGTCAACATCTGCTACGAGGACGCCTTCGGCGAGGAAATCATCCGCGCGCTGCCCGAGGCGACCCTGCTCGTCAACGCCAGCAACTTCGCCTGGTTCGGCGACTCGCTCGCGCCGCACCAGCACCTGCAGATGGCGCAGCTGCGGGCGCTGGAGAGCGGCCGCGTCATGCTGCGCGCGACCAACACCGGCATGACCGCGATCATCGGCCACCGCGGCAACGTCGCCGCCGCGCTTCCCGCCTTCACCCAGGGCGCGCTGAACGGCAGCGTCCAGGGACGCAGCGGCGCCACGCCCTACGTGCGCTGGGGCAATGCGCCGGTGATCGCGCTCGCCCTCCTCGTCAGCGGCCTGCTCGCGCTGCGCAAGGAAGAGCCGGCTGTGCGGGTATGATCCGGGATGACTGAGCCGACGTCGATTCGAGCGGTGCTGCCGTTTTTTCTGAGCGCGCTCAGCTGGAATTTCGCGCTCGGCATGACCTATCCGCTGGTCCCGCTGTACGCGCACCATCTGGGCATGTCGGGCGTGGGCATTGGAATGCTGCTCTCGCTGCCGGTGATCGCGCAGATCAGCTTCAACCTGATCGGCGGCGCCTATACCGACCAGGTGGGCGGGCGCAGGCTGATGCTCGCCGCCTTCATCCTCACCACGATCGCCGGGGTGGTGTTTTTTTTCGCCGCCGGCTTCGGGCTGCTGCTGCTGGCGCAAGTCCTGCTGGTGATGTCGCGGGCCATGTTCTGGCCGGCGTCCTGGTCCATGGGCAGCGAACTGCCCGGCGGACGCAGCCTGCAGATGGGCCGGCTCAACGCCGCCAGCAACGTGGGCCAGATCGCCGGCATGACCTTTGCCGGTCTCTTTCTCCTGTGGTTCGGCTTCGGCCCCTCGTTCCTGCTGCTCGCCGCCATGGGCGCCGTATCTTTCGCACTCGGCTTCCGCCTGCGCGAAAAGCGCAGGAACCTGGAGAGCAAACCGCGCCGGCTGTTCTCGGGTTACGCGCAACTCATCCATCTGCGCGTGATCCCCTTCGCCATCATGTGCGCCTATATCGCGGCCACGCCCTTTTCGCTCAGCTTTTCCTTCTACCCCATCCTGTTCCTGGAGTACGGCTACGCGTCGGATGCAACAGGAACCATGCTGGCGCTGCGCGCCATCGGCGCGGCCATGGCAGGCCTCGTCATCGCACGCTATCTCAATTTCTCGGCCAAGCTCGCGGTGCCCCTTTCCTGCGCCGTCGCCACCGCACTGTCGGTCGGCCTGATCGCCGCCGTGCGCGAGGCCTGGATGATAGGCCTCCTGATGGTGAGCATCGGGCTCGCCTCGGGCATCATGACGCTGTTCTTCCAGATGCTGATCAGCGAAATCAGCAGCGTCGAAAACCGCGGTTCGGCGCTGGCGCTGGGCGGCTTGGGCTGGGGACTGTCGCACTTTTCCACGCCGCTGATCATGGGCTACCTCAAGGACCACCTGGGCATCCTGCCGGCGTTCTATATTCTGGGCGGCGTCGCGTTTATCTGGGGACTTTGCCTGATACCGATGCACCGCTGGGCCTTTGCGAAAATCAACATCAACCCGGACAAACAGGCCACACCATGAACCTGCACCTGAGCGTACTCGACCAGTCTCCCGTCATCAGCGGCCACACGCCCGCGCGCGCCGTGGCGGAAACCGTCAAACTGGCGCAGGCGGCCGACGCGCTGGGGTATCACCGCTACTGGCTGGCGGAGCACCACGCGCTGGCCGCGCTCGCCGATCCCTGCCCCGAGATTCTGCTCACGCGCGTCGCGAGCGCGACCGAGCGCATCCGCGTCGGCACCGGCGGCGTATTGCTGCCCTACTACAGTCCGCTCAAGGTGGCCGAAGTGTTCCGCATGCTGGAGGCGCTGTTCCCCGGGCGCATCGACCTCGGCATCGGCCGCGCGCCCGGCGGCGACCTCGCCACCGCGCAGGCGCTCTCCAACGGCCAGTACCTCGCAGCGGATCACTTCGTCGAGCAGGTGCAGGATCTGGTCGGCTTCCTCGACGACGCCCTGCCCGACGACCATGCGTTCGCGCGCGTCAAGGCCATGCCGGAGGGGCCGACGGCGCCGCCGATCTGGCTGCTCGGCTCGTCCGACTACAGCGGCGCCCTGGCCGCGGCGCTGGGCCTGCGCTTCGCCTTTGCGCATTTCATCAACGCCCAGGGCGGCGACGCCGTGACGCGCGCCTACAAGGCGCGCTTCCAGCCGTCGCAGCGCGAAGCGGCGCCCAATGCCATCGTCTGCGCCTTCGTCATCTGCGCCGAAACAGCGGACGAAGCGGAGAAGCTCGCTGCCTGCGTCGACCTGCGCCGGCTGCACATGGCGCAGGGCCTGAATTCGCCCATCCCGTCGCTTGCCGAAGCGCAGGCGCAACGCTATTCGCAACAGGAGCTCGCCTACATCGGCTCGCAGCGCGCGCGCACGGTCATCGGCGATCCGCGCCAGGTAAAGCAGCGCCTGCTGCAATTGCAAACAAGAACAACGCATCTCACTCGGACTTGCCCTGCCCGATGATGCCGAGCCGATCGCGGCGATGTCGCGCGAGCTGATCGAAGCGGGCCTGCCCTGGACCTGGACGCCCGAGCGCGTGGCGCGCAACCTGCGCCAGCCCGAGACCGTGGTGCTGGCGGCGCGCGACGCCGAACGCCTGGCCGGTTTCGCCATCATGCAGTACGGCGACGAACGCGCACACCTTTCGCTTCTCGCCGTGCAGCCGGATTACCAGAGGCAGGGCGTGGGCCGGCGCATGCTGGAATGGCTGACCGAATCCGCGCTCACCGCGGGCATCGCCAGCATTCATCTGGAGTTGCGCGAAACCAATCTGGCGGCGCGCCGCTTCTACCTCGAACAGGGATTTTCCGAAACCCTGCGCGTGCCGCGCTATTACAGCGGCAGCGAAACCGCGGTGCGCATGCGGCGCGCGATCCGCGTCAAATTGTAGGCTGCGGCTAATTATTTGTGGGAGCGAGCTTGCTCGCGATCTCATCATTCGCGAGCAAGCTCGCTCCCACACTTCTCACATCGAAATCGACCCGTCGCGGAAGTCGGTTTTGTCCAGCCACACATTGACCAGCACGGGCTTGCCGGTCCTGGCGACGGCACGTGCGCGCGCGAGTGCGGACTGCACCTCCGCCGCCGTTTTCACCAGGATGCCCTCGGCGCCGAATCCCGCCGCGACTTCGTGATAAGCGCTGCGGGCCAGCACCGTGCCCACGTCGTCGTGCAGCATTTTCACCTGTTCGCGCGCGATCTGGGTCCAGCCGGCATCGTTGCCGACGACGGCGATCACGGGAATGCCGTGGCGCACGAACGTATCGAACTCGACCAGGCTGTAGCCGCAGGCGCCGTCGCCGTAGATGATCCAGACTTCGCTCCCCGGACGGCACAGCGCGGCGCCGAGGGCGAAACCCGCGCCCACTCCCAGCGTTCCGAACACGCCGGGGTCCAGCCATGAAAGCGGACTGCGCGGATGCAATACGTACGAGGCGGTGGCGACGAAATCGCCGCCGTCAGCGACCATCAGCGCGTTCTCGCCCGCCTCGCGCTCCAGCGCGCGCAGAAACGCGATCGGGTTCACCTGCCCGTTCTGCGGCCGCGCCTGGTCTTCGATTTCGGTTTCGCGCACGAGATCGCGCGTGCGCACCTCCTCGATCCACGAATTCCAGCGGCGCCCGGACTGCGCGAGTTCCGCGCCCAGGCGCTGCAGGAACCGTCCGGCATCGCCGATCGCCGCCACATCGGGCCGCCGGTTCATGCGCGCGTCCTTTGCGCTGCGGTTGGCGGCGATCAGGGTTGCGCTGCGCCGCACGTGGCGTCCGTAGTCGAGGCGAAAGTCGCAGGGCACGCCTGCGAGCACGACGCAGTCGGATTCCCGCAGCGCCTGGCGGCGCTGATGGCGCATCTGCAGCGCTGAATCGCGCCCGAGCAGGCCGCGCGCCATGCCCGACAGATACACGGGTATGCCAAGTTGCGCCACCGCCGCGGCAATGCGCTGCGCCTCGCCGGCGAGCGCGAGCGCCTGGCTGCCGATTACCAGCAGCGGCCGCGACGAGCGCGACAGCGCGGCCACCGCCGCTTTCAGGCTCGAATCGGAAGCCTCGGGAGGCCGCACCTCGCGCGCCGCCGGCGCCGCAACTTCGGCGCTGCCGGCGAACATTTTTTCGACGTGCCGGTTGAGGTAGAAGCGCAGCAGCCGGTCGGGGACCGACTTGCCCTTGCCGGCGGCCTCGGCGTACCACTGGCGTATGCTCGCCTCGTCGTACAAAAGGTCGACCGGGCACTCGACGAACACCGGCCCGGGAACGCCTTCGCGGGCGACCGCGAACGCCTCCTCCACCGCCGGGCCCAGGTCGCGCACGCGGCGGACCTTCCGGAACAGCTTGACGTGCGGCGCGACCAGCGGCCGCTGGTCGATGTCCTGCAGCGCGCCCCTGCCCTGCAGAGCGGTCGGCGCGGCGCCGCCGAACAGGACCACCGGCGACTGCGCCAGCTGCGCATTCTTGAGCGCGGTGATGGCGTTGGTGAGCCCCGGACCTGCCGTCACCGCGGCAACGCCGGGAACGCCGGTCAAGCGCGCCGCCGCGTCGGCGGCGAACACCGCGGTCGCCTCGTCGCGCACGTCGATGATGCGGATGCCGCGCGCCTTGGACGCGGTGAGTATGGGCGAAATGTGCCCGCCGCAAAGGGTGAAGACGAAGCGCACACCATGCGCCGCGAGCGCTGCGGCTACGCGGTCGCCGCCGTGCATGGCAACTGGCTCCATCTTCATGTACCGTCCTTGAGCCTGTTTGAATATGAGAGAGTCGAGATCAGGTTTCGCGCGCGGGCGGATACGTTCCCGGCCCGCAGTGCAATCCTACACCCGGCGAAAAGTTGCTGCGCACCCCGGCAATCGCCTCCGCGAAGGAACGGAAGTGAGTGCAACTTCTCCGATGTTGGCCTATGATTGAGAAGCACATAAACAGACAGATGCTGACCGTGGACATAGAAAAAAAAGGCGGCAACCTGGCAGGCGACCTGTGGGGCGGCCTGGCGGCCATGCTGGTCGCGCTGCCCTCCGCGATCGCCTTCGGCGTCACGATCTATGCTTCGCTAGGCGGTTCCTTTGCCGCCTACGGGGCGCTGGCCGGGATTCTCGGCGCGACCGCGCTCGGCCTCGTCGCTTCCACCGCCGGCGGCACCAAGCGGCTGATCACCGCGCCCTGCGCACCGGCAGCGGCGGTGCTCTCGGCATTCGCCATCCAGCAGGTGGCGCTGGGGACTCCGGACGCGACGGTCCTCATCCTGCTGGCCGTACTGGCGCTGATGGCCGGAGCGCTGCAGGTGATCTTCGGCGTCGCCGGTCTGGGCGGGCTGATCAAGTACATGCCCTATCCCGTGGTCAGCGGCTACCTTAGCGGCGTCGGCCTGATCATCATCGGCAGCCAGATACCCAAATTCCTCGGTGCGCCCACGGGCACCAGTTTGTGGCAGGCGCTGAGTTTGCCCGCGCAATGGCAGTGGCAAGGCATCGTCGTCGGCGCCGTCACCATCGCCGTCATGGTGCTGGCGCCGCGCGTCACCAAAGTGGTGCCTGCGGCCATACTCGCGCTGCTGGCGGGAATAGCGACCTATTTCGGCCTGTCGCTTGGCGATCCGGCGATGCTCCAGCTCGACAAGAACCCGCTGGTGGTCGGCGCGCTGGACAGCGGCGGCAGTTTCACCGAAGGCATGGCCGCGCGGTGGCAGGGGCTGAGCGGCATGGATCCGGGGGCCATCAAAAGCCTGATCGTGCCGGCCCTCACGCTTGCGGTGCTGCTGTCGATCGACACCCTGAAGACCTGCGTCGTGCTGGACGCGCTGACGCGCTCGCGCCACGACTCGAACCGCGAGCTGATCGGTCAGGGCCTGGGCAACGTGACTGCGGGCTTGATCGGCGGCATGCCCGGCGCCGGCACCATGGGCGCCACGCTGGTGAACATCTCCAGCGGCGCGGCCAGCCGCATGTCGGGTGTCATCGAGGGCGTGCTGGCGCTGCTCACCTTCCTGCTGCTCGGCCGGCTGGTGGCCTGGGTTCCGGTCGCGGCGCTGGCGGCCATCCTGATCGTCATCGGCGTGCGCATGATCGACCGCCACAGCCTGCACTTCCTGAAATTCCGCCATACCATTTTCGATTTCGTCGTCATCCTTGCGGTGGTCACCGTGGCGCTGACGGTCGGCCTGATCCCGGCGTCGGGCACCGGCATCGTGCTCGCCATCGTGCTTTTCATCCGCGAGCAGATCCGCGGCTCCATCGTGCGCAGCAAGGCCTACGGCAACCAGTCGTTTTCCAAGCAGACCCGCCTGCGTGAAGACATGCAAGTCCTCGAGCAGAAGGGCGACCAGTCCGTGATTTTCGAGCTGCAGGGAAGCCTGTTCTTCGGCACCGCCAGCCAGCTGTACGCGATACTCGAACCCGAAATCAAAACGCGCAAATACCTTCTCCTCGACATGCGCCGCGTGCAGACCATCGACGTCACGGCCGCGCACATGCTGGAGCAGATTCGCGACATGATGGCGGAGAAAGACGGCTTTCTCGTGTTCGCGCACCTGCCGCACAGCCTGCCCTCCGGGCTGGACATGAAACAATACTTCGACCAGATGGCGCTCGCGCCGTACAAGAGCGCCGCGCGGGTTTTCGACGAGCTTGACGCGGCGCAGGAATGGGTGGAGAACCGCATCCTCAAGGAGGCCGCCCTGGAGCGCGCCGAGGAGAAGCCGCTCAATCTGCACGAAGTCGGCGTGTTCAAGGGGCGCAAGGAAGCGACGCTGGCTGCGCTGGAACAGCGCCTTGACCAGCGCTCGGTCAAGTCCGGAGAGAAGATCTTCGCTCGCGGCGATTCCGGCGACGAATTGTTCCTGATCCGCAAGGGAACGGTGCGGATCATGCTGCCCCTGGACAGCGGCAAGGCGCGCCACCTGAGCAGCTTCGGCCGCGGCGACTTCTTCGGCGAAATGGCCTTCCTCGACGGCGACGCACGCTCGGCCGACGCCCTCGCCTTCACCGACGTCGAGCTGTTCGTGATTTCGCGCAAGACCTTCGACGCCATCGCCGAGGATCACAAGAAAGTCGCGCTGAACCTGATGGAAGGCCTCGCCAGCGTGCTTGCCAGCCGCCTGCGCTACACCAACGTCGAACTGCAGGCGCTGGAGTCTTAGAATCCGTAGTCGTAGCCCGCACGCGCCCTGGCTTCGGCGTCCTTGACCGTGGCGGGCGGCGGCACCATCACTTTGTCTCCGGGACACCAGCCCTCCGGCGTGGCCACGCCGTGACGGTCGCTGGTCTGCAGCGCTTCGAGCAGCCGCAAAAACTCCTCGACCGACCTGCCGTTGGTCATCGGGTAATAGACCATCGCCCGCACCTTGCCTTCCGGGTCGATGAAGAAGGTGGCGCGCACGGCCGACGTATCGCTCGCCCCCGGCTGGATCATGCCGTAATCGTGGGCCACGCGCATCGACAGGTCGTCGATGACGGGAAACGGAATGTCGACGCCGAATTTTTCCTTGATGTTGCGGATCCAGGCGAGATGCGAATAGGTGCTGTCGATCGACAGCCCCAGCAGTTCGCAGCCCAGCTTCTGGAAGCGGCCATACGCGGCGGCAAACGCGAGGAATTCGGTGGTGCACACCGGCGTGAAATCCGCGGGATGGGAAAACAGGACCAGCCACTTTCCGCGATAGTCCTGCAGCGACCGCGGACCTTGCGTGGTTCGCGCGGTGAAATCAGGCGCCGGTTCGTTGATGCGCGGAATTCTTGCAGTCCAGACATTTTCCATGGTTTTCTCCTGTACGGCCGGAACCGGCTCCGTATCCATCACGCTGTCAGTCCTTGAAGCGGGCAATGACCTCGGCCGGAATGACGCCCGCTTTCAGCCCCTCCGGATCGCCCGGATCGCGCAAGCCCCAGACGCGGACTTCGCGCCCCTCGACGACGATGTTACCTTTGTTGTGTATCCGGTGCTCGACTACGAACACCTTGCTGCGCCACTCTCCGATCCAGCTTTCGATCGTGATTTTGTCGCCGAAGCGCGACGGCCCGCGAAAGCTGGCGCTGGCATCGACCAGCGCCACGCCCGCCATGCGGTAGTCCGGAAACATCTGCGCCCACGGCAGGCCGCGGTTGCGGAACATCCTTTCGGTGGCGCGATCGAACCATTCGAAATAGCGCGGATAGAAGACGATGC
>JAPLRD010000413.1 GCA_026399375.1 Pseudomonadota bacterium | reverse complement strand
GTTCGTTCAGGTTACCCGGAACGAAGGTTGCGGCGACTTTCTTGCCGCGCTGGTGCGCCGTGGCGAGCTCGAGGTAGTTGCGGTTGATCATCTCCTTTTGCAACAGCATCGCGTCCTCTTTTTGCGCGACGGGAACCGCTTTCTTCGAGCCTTGAGGAGGCGTAAATTGGATGGGTGTGCTCATGCGGCGCTCCACAATTTAATTGAATCGGCAAAAGTCCCTGCTTGTTCGCGTATGGGCGCCATCTGGCCGGTGTTTTCGGCGTACTTGAATGCCGTGTAGGGAATCTTGTGCTCGTTCAACACCGATTGCAGCATCGGGCGCTCGAGCAGCGCCGGATCGCAGAAGGAGGGGGCGGCGAAAACGACGCCTTCGCCTGCATTCAGCTTGGTCGAGTCGAGCAGATACTTGCCCTTGTCCTTCTTGAATTCGTCGTACTTGGACGAGGTCTGCATCGACCGGTGCAGGAAGGATTTCGACAATTCCTCCAGCGGATCGCCGGTTTCCAGGACATCGTCGATCAGCATGCGCATGATGAGCATGAAGTCGTCGTCCACGATGTAGCAGCCGGCCATTTCGATCGATTTGATCAGGCCTAGCGGCGGTTGTTCGCAGAAGGCGCCGGTCAGCACGATGCGGGCGTTGTCGCGCATCGGCCGCGCTACGGCATCGGTCGCCGCGATGTATTCGCGCACCAGCGTCGTGTGTTCTTCCACCGGCAGCAGCATGCCCGCGCGCAGCACCAGATACACTTCGGCGGTCGGCGCCTGCCAGGGTTTGTCCGCGCGATATTTGTACAACTCCTGAATCGCGCGCCGGTTTTCGTTGTACACGGCGATCGACGCGCGCAGTGCGTCGTCCGTGATTGGTTTGCCCGCGATCTTGCCGATATCGTCGCGCAATACCTGCATCTCGTGAATGTAGTATTCACCACCGATGCTGTCCTGATAGTTCTGCGGGACGTCGAAATAGCGGACGTACTTGTCCTTGAACAGAATCTGCCACATGCCCGAGAGGTTGCGGATCACGTCGCAGATCGACGGGAACAGCATGCCGTCCAGGCAGTCCAGGCGACCGGTGAGCCCGAGCTCCAGCGTGGAGCGCGGAATGCGGCAGATGTAGCTCTGGTAATAGGCGTCGCCCTGGATCACTTCCAGCTGATCGCCACCGCCCATGATCCCCACCGGCAGCATGCCCGCGGCGTGGATGATTTCGCGCGGCACGTAGACCGGCATGAAGCCTATCGCCTTGCGTCCGGGGACGGCCGCTTTCCACTCTTTCACCGAAGTGAAATGCATGTCCTCGAACAAGGTCTGGCAGCGTTCGACGATCTGTTGCACAGTCTGGCCCATCGGTGCTCCCATCATTTGTGCTCCCATTTTGGCGGACGCTTGACAATGAAGGCCGCCAGGCCTTCGTTTGCGTCGCGGGTCTGCATCAGGCGATCGAGGTAAAGCCGCTCGACTTCAGCGATGCGCCGGCGCACCTCGGGCAGATAGGCACCGCGGGCTGCGGTTACGGCGCAGGCAAGCGAACTGCCGCTCCTGCCGGCCAGATATTGGTCGAAATAGGCGAGGGCGGCGGCTTCCGGATCGGCGGATACGGAATTGACCAGGCCCATGCGCAG
>JAPLRD010000067.1 GCA_026399375.1 Pseudomonadota bacterium | reverse complement strand
ATCGAGCTGGAACGGCCTCTTCGCACCGGCGAAGACGCCTGCGGAAATCATCGCGCGGCTGCACGCGGAAACGGTGAAGGCGCTGGCCGCGCCCGACGTGCGCGAAAAACTGCACGCCCAGGGCGCCGAACCGGTCGGCAGTGCTCCGGAAGAGTTCCGTGCCTACATCCGCGCCGAAATCGACAAATGGGGCCGCGTCGTGCGCGCCTCGGGTTTGCGCATCGACTGACTGTTTTCTGGATAGGAATCAAGATGAACTTTCAATTCACTCCCGAGCAGGAAGAATTCCGCGTCGCGGTGCGCCGCTTCGCCGAGCGCCACCTGAAGGCCGGCGCGCTCGCGCGCGCGCACGATCCAAAGTACCCGTGGGACGTGGCCAGGCTCATGGCGGCGCAGGGGCTGCTGGGCATCACCATGCCCGAGGCCGACGGCGGCCAGGGCGGCACGCTGATGGACGCGGTGATCGCGATCGAGACCATCGCCTCGGTCTGCCCCAGGAGCGCGGACGTGGTGCAGGCGGGCAACTTCGGCCCGGTGCGCGTGCTGGCCGAGTACGGCACGCCGCTGCAGAAGGAGCGCTACCTCAAGCGCATACTCGCGGGCGAAGGCTTGATCTCGGTCGGCATGAGCGAACCCGAGGCCGGGTCGGCCGTGACCGACCTTGCGACCGGCGCCGCACCCGACGGCGAAGGTTACCGCATCAACGGCACCAAGGTGTTCGGCACCCATTCGGCCTACGCCGACGTGATCCTCGCCTACGTGCGCTTCGGGCCGGGCGTCGGCGGCATCGGCTCGGTGCTGATCGACACCAAGGCCGAAGGCGTGCGCTTCGGCAAGCCCTCGGCGTTCATGTCGGGCGAGGAATGGGCGCAGCTGTATTTCGACAATGTCTACGTGCCGCCGGAGATGGTGGTGTTGAAACAAGGCGGGTTCAAGAAGCAGATCGCCGGCTTCAACGTCGAGCGCATCGGCAACACCTCGCGCTCGCTCGCCCTCGGCCGCTACGCCTTCGAACAGGCGCGCGAATGGGCACTGCAGAGGAAGCAGTTCGGGCGCCTGCTGTGCGAGTTCCAGGGCCTGCAGTGGAAATTCGCCGACATGAAAATGAAACTCGACGCAGGACAACTTCTCTTGTATCGCGCCGCGGCCAACGCCGACCGCGGCTTCCCCTCGGCCGAGGAAACGGCGATCGCCAAGGCGTTCTGCAACCAGGCGGGCTTCGACGTCGCCAACGAGGCGCTGCAGGTGATGGGCGGGATGGGCTACAGCCAGGAAGCGCTGGTGGAATACTGCGTGCGCCGCTGCCGCGGCTGGATGATCGCCGGCGGCTCGATCGAAATCCTCAAGAACCGGATCGCCGAGGGCGTATTCGGGCGGAGCTTTTCGCAGCGGCCGGGTTGAAGGCTTACTTAGAGGTTATAACAAAACGAGGGGATACCTCCCCTCGTGCTCTCCTGTATCGGCCGTAACAAAATATATTTTGTTACGATTTCTTGGTTGGCCGGTTCACCAGCACGATGCCTGCGCCCACCAGCAGGGCGGCGCCGATGAAGGTGGCGGACAGGCGTTCGGAGAGGAAAATCACGCCGAAGGCGACACCGAACAATGGCGTGAGGAAGGAGAACACCGAGAGCCTGCCGGCGAGATAGCGCGTCAGCAGCCAGAACCAGGCGAGGTAGCTGGCGAAGGCGACGATCACGCCCTGATAGACCAGGCTAGCCACCACCTTGGGTGTGAGAGCGCTCACTCCGGCTTCGCCCACCATCATTGATACCAACGGCAGCAGGGCCGCCGACACGGCGAGCTGGTAGAACAGGGTTTTCGCCGCGCTGGCGGAGGTCAGTTTGGTGGAGCGCACCAGCACCGTGGTCGCGGCCCACAGAAGCGCCGCAATGGCGCCGAAAACGTCCCCGAGGAGGGTGGCACCTGCCGCCGTGCTGAATCCGTCGGCAAAGGCCAGCGCCAGGCCCAGGAACGCGAGCGCGACACCGGTCCACTGCCCCGCGTTCAGGCGCTCGCCGGGGACGAACCACTGCAGGCCGAGCGCGGTGAGGCAGGGCGCGAGGTAGACGAACACCACCATGCGCGAAGCGGTAGTGTAGGCGAGCCCGGCGTAGATGAACACGAATTCGCCCGCGAACAGTACCCCCGCGGCGAGGCCGCCGGCGAGCGTGCCGTCACGCCCGAAGAGCGGGATGCGCCGCGCCTGCGCCCAGACAAGGAGCAGCAGCGTGGCGATGATGGAGCGAAGGCCCGCCTGCATGATGGGCGAAATGCCCGCGGCGGCGACTTTGATGGTGATCTGCTGGAAGCCCCAGCTCATGCACAGCAGCACCATCATGGCGACCGCCAGCGCGTCGACGGGTTTGCGCACGGGCGGCGCCTTATCGAGTGCGCCGGTTGCCGGCGCGCAAGGGGTGAATACCGGAACGCCTTAGCGCATGCTTCAGGACGAAAATTTCAAAATTTGTCATTCCGAGCGGAGCGAGGAATCTGCTTTTTGCTTCAAACAAAAAGCAGATTCCTCAGCCTTTTGGCTTCGGAATGACAGTTAATTGTGAAATGACCTCTTAGAACTTGTACTTCATCGACAGCCTGACGACCTGCACCTTGTACTGCGGCGCAGGATCGCCGAAGGCGAGGAAGTTGGCGATGACGTTCGGGACGCCGCTGGGCGCGAGGCCTTCCTGCGCCCAGTTCTTGCTCTCATAGCGTTCGTACCAGTAGCCCGCGTTCACGGACAGGTTTTCCTTGACGCGGTAGGTCATGGACAGCTTGAACGTATTCATCGAAGTCGCGAGATTGGGGAACCCGGGCGTCCACACGCCGGTCAGGACGTTGACTTCGCCGCGCGAGCGCGACAGCCCGTAATCGGCGCCGACGTCGAGCTTGTCCTTGATCATCGCGTGCTTCACGCCGAGGCCGAAGAAGTCGATCGTGTCCTTGTTGTTGGCGGTCCAGTCGGCATACGAAAAGGCCTGGCTGCCCGCCTGCTGCGACTTGATCACCTCGCGGTTGGCGAACACGTGCACGCTGGTCGCCGGGGTGAAGGCGATGCTGATGTCGCCGTTCACGTTGAAGGAGGAGCCGTCCCTCAGGCCGATCGTCGATTCGGTGTAGGTGTCCTTGGAGTTGTCGATGCCGACGCCCATGGTCACGTTCTCGCGCGGGGAAACGTCCGCGCGCACGCCGACGGTCTCCCGCGTGCGGCTGGCCATGTTGTACTTCCGCATCAGCGGATTCTCCAGCGGCGTGACCCCGATGGCGGCGATGTAGCCGAAATTCCGGCGCTCGGCGTGCGCGAGCTTGAGCGACAGATCGGCCTTGTCCATGATGCCGGTGGTGGCCTTGCCCCAGACCGTCTCTTCGCGGTTCTTGGCGATCGACTGGAAGTTGCGCTGCTGCGTGTCGTTGTCGTAGCCGATCGCCGCGCGCGTCTTCGCCGTCGCCTTGTATTCGGCGGAGAACTTCAGCTTGTCCTGCTTGAAGGTATAGGGCATGTTCGTGCGCGTCGTCGGCAGGCCGAGGAACATGTCGGTCGTCACCGAAGGATAGGCCGCCTGCGGCGTGTGGCTTTCGCGGTCGTTGTGCGAATAGGCCGCGTTCAGGCGGATCTTGTTCGTCACCGCGGAGGTCAGTTTCAGGTTCGCGTTCAGCGTGTCGGCGCGTCCGTTCAGAGTGGTGCTAGGCAGCGGGCCCGCGCCGAGGCCGGCATTCATCGTCGATGCGAGGAAATTTTCGTTTTGCGTCATGCGGCCGGCTGCGATGTCGGCGGTGCCGCGCGTGCGCTCGTTGAACTGGAAGCCGCTCGATGCCTGAAGCTGGTGATACTGGTTGTCCGGCGCCAGCGCAAGCTGGCCGATGTTCGCGCCAGGAAACGCCGGTATGGAGAACGGATTCTTCCATGTCAGCGAATCATTTTCGTTGCGGAACATGGAGCCGTAATACGCGAACTTCATCTGCAGGCGCTTGCCGGTGTAGGACGCCGAGGCGTCGAGCTGGTCGGTCTCGTAGCGGACCGGCTCGGCCAGGTTGGCGGTGTTGACGAAGAACGCGCCCGCGGTGCGCTTGGTTCCGTCGCGGGTCTCGTGGCGGAAATTGACCGCGTATTCCCACTCACTCGTGCGGGTCCAGGAGCCGCCCACGCCCAGCGTCTTGCGCTCCGTGCCGAGGTCTACCGACTGCAGCGAGCCGACCAGCGGCATCAGCCCCGTGGTGGCCGCGGGATAGCCCGCCGGCAGCGTCAGCGACGCGCCGCGATTGCCGTCGAACGGCGTCTGCGAACTGTTGGTCAGGTAATGCGGAATCTGGTCGTACTTGAGCTGCAGCTTGTACTTGCCCTGCTGCCCGCCTTCCGCGTCCACCGAGCGCGCGTCCAGGCCGAGGTTCGTCGCGTTCAGGTTCCAGTACTTGCCGTCCGCGCCGCGATAGCGCGCATCGCCGTCGCCGATGAAATAAGCGCCCTTGCGGTTCAGGCCCGTGTAGTCGCCGAACTTGGCCGAGTTGTCCGAGACCGCGCCCGCGCCCATGGTCACCGACCCGGTGGTGCCTTGCTCGAACTTGCAGGACTCGCACTTCCACTGCGAGGTGTCGACTGCGGCGCCGTCTGCCGCTGCGGCGGCGCCCGGCAGGGCCGACAGCACACTGAGCAACAACAGCCGTTTTGATGTTTTCATGTTCTAGTCCCGTTATACCGCGCGTTTTACCTGTTTGTCTCTATGCTGGCTCTAGCGGCGCTCGCCGGCTAACGCATCAGCTTGACGCCCGACGGATGATTCGACCCGTGTACCTGCGAATGGCAGTTGGCGCAGCTTCCGCCCATGACGAACGCCGATCCGCCCGCCGCGCCGCCGGGCAATGCGCCGCCCGTGCGCGCCACCGCAGGATGGCCGGCCGCGCTGTGGCACTGCTGGCACAAGAGGGGTGCGGTCTTCTTCAGCATCGCCTGGTTCACCGAGCCGTGGGCCGAATGGCACAGCGTGCAATCCTCGGCCACCGGTGCGTGCTCCCACAGGAAGGGGCCGCGCTTTTCCGCATGGCAGCTGTAGCAGGTCTGGTTCACGGTGGATTTGTTCAGCATCGCGTGTGCGGCCGAGCCGTGCGCGCTGTGGCACTCGCTGCAGGCGATCCTGCCCTGGCGCACCGGATGCGCGGAGGGCCGCGCGAAATCGGCGCGCTGCTTGCGGTGGCAGGTATAGCAGACGTCGGACTGCGTGGCCTTCGCCAGAACCGCGTCGCGCTCGGCGTGGAGCTTGTGGCAGCTGGTGCAGGCGAGGTTGTTGCTCTCGTGCGTGCTTGACATCCAGCCCGTGCGCGAATTGCCCTTGTGGCATTCCAGGCAGTACTTGTTGCGCTCGGCGGGCGTGAGGAAGGAACTGGACTTGAAACTGTTGATGCCGTCCCTTACCCGGACCGTGGCAGGCCTCGCACTGCAGCCCGGCGGAACCATTGTGCGTCGAGGAAAAAGGCGCGCGCTTGTCGGCGCGGCTGCCGTGCTTGGTCTTCAGGATCGCCATCACCGGAAACTCGCTCGCCTCGTGGCACATGAGGCAGCTGTCGGCGCCTTTTTCGCTGTATTCCGTGCCCATGCTCGGCGGCGCCGCGGGCGGCTCGGCGGGTTTGGCCGCTTCCGCCGCCGGTGCCGCTGCCTGCGCAGCAGCGCCGGTGGTGAACGCCAGGCCCGAGAGCAGCAGCAGTTCGGCTAGCACTATTTTGGTTAGGTTCATCGTTGTCTGCCCGTTAGCCATGGTACTTGTTGATTCAATGCTTCGATTCTGCCGCGTACCGAATCCTGCTTATTGCACTTTGTGCGCGGTCTTGACGTCGTTTGCCCTGCCCACTCCGTGGCAGAAGCTGCAATTTTCCTCGGTAATGGTCGCCTGCGTTACCGAGAATTTCGCGCCGTTGAATGCATCCTGCATATGCGATTTCGCCAGAGCGCCGTCGTGGCAGGACGAGCACACCGCCGCCGTCGGCGAATTGCGCAGATTGTCGGTCGAGAGCGTGGGCGAGGCGCCGGTGCTGACCGTGGTGCCCAGTATGCCCTTTGCCGTCGGCGTCTCCCAGGTGCCCGTCAACTGATACGAGGCGGTGGTGTGGCAGGCGGTGCAATTGCTCAGCTTGCCGGGGAAGACGACTGTGCTGAAGTCGTTCTTGCTGCCGCCGAAACCGTAGATGGTGATGCCGGTGGTGCGGAAGCCGCCGTTGCTCGCCTGTCCTGCGTGGATGCCGTGGATCATGGTCTTGAAGTCGATCGACTCTTCGCCTACGGCTCCCGCTGTGATGCGCTGGGTGCGGTCGGTGGCGTTCGGGTTGTGGCACACCACGCACACGCCCGGTTCGTCGGTGCGGTTGTTGCCATGCAGGCTCAGTACGCCGTGACAGACGTTGCACTTGGCTACGTCCACCACCAGCCGCCGCGCCGTCGCGGTGCCGGTGACTACAAAATCCTTGAACACGCTGGTGACCTTGAGCCGGTCGGTGAAAGTCCCGGCGGTGGTGACGTCGCCCGCCGGATGTCCGTCCATCATCACCCGCAGCGTGCCCGTCTGTCCGGCCGGGATCGCGGTGGTTGAGGTCACGGTGTAGGTTCCGGCCGTGGCACCCGCGACAACGGCGGCGTTGTTCAGCAGGTCGATGCTGACCGGCTGGCCGTAGTCTTGCCCGCTGGTGTCGTTGTTGATGTCCGTGGTGTTCCAGCCGATGCTGAGGAACAGCCGGCTCGGCCCGCCGGCGGCGAAGCTGAGGAAAGGCTTGTCCGCCTTGATGTCGTATGGCTTGTCCGCATTGGTCGGATCGGTGACGGAGAAGGTGATCACCGGCTTGCTGCCCGCCGTGGTCGGCGTGGCACTGATGATGTTGTATTTGAACTTGGCCGTCGCCGTCACGAGCGTGGTCGCGAATTTATGCGCGACCACAATGTCCTTCTTGTCGGTGAATTTTCCGGCGGCGTGGCACAGCGCGCAGGCGCTGTTGTCGGCCTGGACGCCGCCAGAGTGCGCCTTGGTCTGGTAGGGCTTGGCGGCATCGGCCTTGGCGCTGAAATAGACGTTGTCGTGGCAGGCACCGCAGGCCTCGATGCTCGGCTCTTTTTTCCAGTTGTCGCCCTGCGCGGTCTGAATCGCCGAACCGGCGGTGCCATCGTGACACTTGGTGCAATTGCGCACGTCCTGCGGGTAACGGACCTTGGAGAAATCGATGCCGTTGATCTTGTACGGCGTGCCTGCGACCACGCTGGGCAGGGCCGTGCCCGCGCCGCCGGTGGTGCTGGCCTTGTTGTAATGGATCTTGTGAACCATGATCTTGAAGTCCACAGGCGTATTGGGGGTGCCGGCGACCCAGGTACCGCCGTTGTGGCAGGTGACGCACAGCTGGGCGTTGGCGCCGATGATGCTGCCGTGCGCCGTAAACTGGCCGTGACACTGGTTGCAGGCCGCGTTCGACACGATGTCACGCTTCGCTCCTGCGGCGCCGCTGGGCACGAAATCGAGCGCGCCTGCCGACCTCGGATATGCGGCGTTCGCCTGCTCAACCGTAATGCGGTGTGTCGCGCCGGGCTGGAAGCTGATGTCCAGCGGCTTGCCCTCCGCGTCGGCGCAGGGCGCCGGGCAGTTCACGTTCTTGATATCGGTGGCGAAGGTGTAGGTGTAGGTGCCGTCCCTGCGATCGACCAGCGTGCCGTAGACGAAACCTGCGCCGGAGCGCTCCTGGCCGGCCTGTACCGCGCCGCCCACGGTGCTGTTGATGTAACTCTGCCATGTCGCGGGGCCGCCGTTGGCCGCCGGCGTGAGCTTGGCGATGGCAAAACGCAGGTCTGCCGAAGTCAGTCCGGCCATGCCCACACCGGCCTCGTTGGTAACGACAAAGTTCAACACCGGCGGGCTGTTCACCGCGGCACTGACGATGCTCATGTTCAGCGTGCCCGCCGCGGCGAGCGCGGTGGCCCCGGTCACGGCACTGGCAGGCGTGGTCGTGGACGTGGTTGCGACCACCGCATTGCTGCCGGAATTCCCGCCGCCGCAGGCCGTCAACACCAGCGCCAGCAATGCAAGCGCAAAACCACGAAATAAATTTCGCCCTGGAACAAGGTCGATCCCAAGAAACAACGATCGATGCTCAGTCATCACCACCCCTTTGCACGAGGACGCATGGTTCCTCTGCTATCAATATCGCGATTCGCACTAGCTCTACAGCTCTACGCAACCGAAATTCACGCCCCGCGGAAACGGCCAAAAGGACATCTGGCGGGGACGTCAACTCGTTCGCTAAACTCAACCCAATACCCACGATTTGCAGCCGAGGAATAGCAAACGAAAGTGCGTCCCGATAATAAGCCAGATGCCCACGATTCGCAACTTAAGTTCGCCCGTTTCTGATCTGGATCAGATCAGAAAAATGCTATTTAAGTCAGGAAATAATGGGGCTTTTCTAAAGCCCATTAAAAGAATGTTGCACAACTGCAACGCCTCCTGTCCGGGAACGGCAATTTTTCAATTGCCGGCAGGGTGAGTTCAGCGAACATTGTGCATTCGATAAACGAACGAGCAGACGGGCACGCTGCGACATGCGTTCATGCACCCGGTGACGGCGGCGCGCACCCATTATTTTGCCGGCTTCGCCTTCGTTTTTCCTTCCGTGGCCTGCCTGGCGATCACTTGATCTTTGATCAAGCCGTATTGGCCCAATGAAATAATGTCGTGGGTGACCAGATGCGCCTTGGTCTTGAACGGGCGTTGGGCGATGATTTTATCTGCCTCGTCGCTACGGATACCCGGTACTTTCATCAGTTCCGCTTTGGTAGCGCTGTTGAGGTCGACCAGCTTGCGCGGCGCATTCGGCTTCGCCGGGCTGGCGGCGCTTTTCGCCGCCTTGGCGCCAGCGTCCGCCTTTGTTTCCTGCGCTTTCGCATCCCTGCTGTCGGCGCTGAAAGTCGGGCTGCTGGCCAGCAACAGGGCTGCAGCGATGACCACGGTGCGGATGATTCTCGGTTTCATGACATATCTCCTGAGTAGTTGTGTAAGCGACGCCCTGAGGGTGCATTGCCAATAGTTCCGGCGTTTAGACATCCCGGGGCGGTCCCACAAAAAAAACAACCCGGAAACGTTGCCGCTCCCGGGTTGTCTTGTACAGCAGCTGGGGTGGGGCATACCCTGCCCCAGCTTGATTGCCGTGATCAGACTTCGTTCGCCCTACTTCGCGTGCACGGTCTTGATGTCTTGCGCTTTGCCAGTGCCATGGCACAGCAGGCAACTCTCAGCTTTGGCCAGGGCGCCGGTTGCAGCAGCAGTCGATGTGGCCGCTGTACCGCGCGCGCCGTAGATCGTGGCGCCGCCAAGGCCCTCCATGTGCGACTTGGCAGTAGCGCTGTCGTGGCAGGAGAAGCAGGCCGTCGCGATCGGCGAAATCACCAGGGTACTGGCCATCGCTTCACGGGCGGTCTTCGCCGGGATCGTATAGTTGACGTACGTCAGGTCTGCCGGCGCGGTCGAGACCCCTGCCAGCGTGCTGGTTGGCGCGCAAGCCGGAGTATTGGCGATGAGCGAAGTACCCGCCGTGGCCAAGACGTTGTAGGTGTAGCCGGTGCCGTAGTCCACCACGCCGGTCGACGTCGATTTCGACACATACGGCGAGTACTGGGCTTCGGAAAGAGCGGTCCCGGGCTTAGTTGTGCTCGTCGCCGCCGTGCAGGCCACGCCGTCGGCCGTACCGGCCACGCCCTTGGTATTGAGCAGCGTATAGGGCGCCGTGGACGAGGTCTTGTACGAGCCGGTCGCCACCGTCCGGTACAGTCGATAGGGCAGGGCAGCAGCCGAAGCCGTGGCACTGAAGTCGTACGTGCCGGCCAGGTGGCAGGTCTCGCACTTGCTCAGGATGCCGGGATACTCGATCCCGAAGAATCCTGCGGTCGGTGCCGTTGCAGAAGTAGCAGCCGTCGCGTCGTACGTGAACTTGTTCGTACGCTTCGCTTTGGCGTGGATCGCATGGATGAAGCTCGTCGAATCCACGGACCAGCCCTGGCTCGTCCTGTTCGGCGTATGGCACCAGGCACAGGTCGTGCCGTCGTTGCGCTGTCCCGCATGGAACGCTTCTTCGGCGAACGCACCGACTTCCAGGTGGCAGGCATTGCACAGCGCGTCGCTGACGATCGCGCGGCGGCCGCTATAGGCAGCCGTGGTGACGCCCGCTTTGCCGGCGCCAGCGCCCGTGCCCACTTTCTGCACGTCCGGCGCGATCACGATCAGACCGCCGGTCTTGTTGGGCATGCTTGCAGTGCCGCAGGTCGGCGTACCGGTACTGGTCGATGTGCATTCCGTGTAAGTAGCCGTGGCGGCCGCCGTCGGATAGGCGGTGAGGTTCGTCTGCGTCAGCGGCGTCGTGGTAAGCAAACCGTAGGTGTAACCGACCCCGCCCGTCAGCATGACCGCATCGTCGGAAATGGTGACCCCGGTCAGGGTCGCCGTGTAATAACCGGCGCTATCCGGCGTCGCCGACAGCGTGCCCTTGGCTGAGGCAGCGGCGTTGGCGGCATAGAGGCCGTTCCACAGACTGCGGATATATCCCGAGGCCGAGGCATTGAAGTCGGCCGGCACGATGCCGTCCTGTTTCTCCGCCCACACGAAGTACACGCTGGGCGAGCCCATGAAGTTGTCCCAGATTTCGGTCGTGACGCCGGCGCTGTAGGTTTTGAAAGGCACGGCCGTTCCGTCTTGCAGCATCTTGAACTTCATCGTCGGGTTCTTGTTCGCATCGCGCCCCACGCTCAGGATGTCGTACGTGACCTTGATCGCGCCGGACGGCAGATTGGCCGTGTTCGACGCGATGTAAGCCGCGTTGGTATTGTTGTTTCCGTCAACCGTACTCAATATATTGGAAGCAGGCTTGGTCACGGGCACGTGATACACCGTCTGGATCGACTTTGCGTCGTGGCACAGCGCGCACTTGCTGTCGTCCAGTTGTTTGCCGCCAGCGTGGCCGGTGAGCGTACCGTCGTTCTTCTTTCCAGTGCCCGCGGCGAAGTCGATGCCGTCGTGACACGCACCGCAAGCCAGGCGGCTGGGTACGTTCTTGTAGTTGTTGGCCTGCGGCGCGACTTTGGGCGAGGTACCGTCGTGGCACTTGACGCAATTGCGGTAGTCCTGCGGATACCGGGTTTCGTTCAGCAGTACGCCACCGTAGTTGTAGCCGGTCTTCTTCAGCCCCTCGCCCTTGTGGACGCGGTGAATCAGGACCGGGAAATCGCCGATGGTCACACCGTCGGCAACAGCAGTCGAACTGGCAGTAAACACGTAATTCGTGGAGGTAGCAGCTGTCTGCCCGTACTTGCGCTGATCGGTGTGGCAGACCACGCAGTATTTCGGGTCGTAGCGGCCGCCGGAGTGGAAGCCGACGCTCTCGGTGTTGGGAATGCCGCCGAGCTTGCCGTGGCATTCGTTGCAGCTGAGCTTGTCGACGATCAGGCGTTGCTGGACCGTCGTATCCGTCGTCGCTACCGCTTTGCCGGTTGCGGGGATGAAATCATAGATGACGTTGATCGGGTTCGCCATCGCCTTGGCCGTGACGCCGGTGGCAGTGCAATCCGCGGACTGCGAGCCGGTGCCCCAGACGTCGCCCGAAATCGCGATTGTCAGGCGGTGGAGCGCATTCGGGTCGTAGGTCAAATCGCCCAGGTCGGCTTTGTTCTTGGTGGACGGGACCGTTTGCGCCGCGACTTCGGCCTTGACCTTGGTGATGTCGCGATAGAACTGGTAGGTGTAGACGCCGTTCTTGTAGTCGGTCAGGGTGCCTTGACTGTCGGTCGATGGCGTGGTCAGGTCGGTCGGTGCGACGACGGTCTTGTCGGTCGCGCTGGTGTAGGTCGCCGTGTTGGTCACGATGTAATTGACCCATTTGCCGGGGGTCGTCGTGGTCGTGCCGGCTACTGCCGTACCGGGCACGTATTTGGCGAGCGAGAACGACAGATTGGCAAGCTGGCCGACGACAGGGAAGGTCGTGGCGCCGGTCCGGCTCGTGCATTTGCCGCTGTCGCCCTTTCTATAACCCAGCCCGATGATCGGGTTGTTGCTCGCGTCCGCGATGGAGAAACTGACCATGGGGGGGCTGTTGATCGACACGCCACCGACTACGACTGCAGGTGCCAGCGCGGCCAGCGTGTGGGCCGGTGTCGTTGCGCTCAACGTGACGGGTGCGGTACCGGTCGGTGCTGCGGGGCCTGCAGGCGCGCCCGTTGGGGTCGCGACGGTCGTGCCGCCGACAGGAACGGATGTCAGGTTACTTGCTCCAGTACCCCCGCCACCGCCGCATCCAGCCAATGCGACTGCGATCACGCTCGCCGCCGCAAAGCTGGCCCAAGTATATGAAGCCCATTTCCTGCTCGTTCGGTCAGTACACTTCACTGTAACCCCCTTCACACGTCAAAGTTGAATGCTTGAAAACCTGTTTCACTCCGGGCGCCAAAAATCTGTGGAGCCTTCGAACCATTTTGCCGGGACACGGTGAAACGCGCCCCGGCAAGCCTATACAGACCAGGCTTCGATCGCCTTACAGTCCGTGCCTGGTCTTGATCGGCACCGTGCCGGTGGAACCGTGGCAGAAGGTGCAGGTCTCGGTCTTCGTCAGCGCGGTCGTACGATCGCGGTAGATCGAACCGCCGCCGTCGTTGCTCATGTGCGCTTTCGCCTTTGCGCTGTCATGGCACGAGAAGCAGGCGGAGGCAACCGGCGAATTCACCAGGGTGGTGCCCTGTGCGTCGATCGAGCTTCCTGCTGCAACCGAATAGAAGGTATAGGCACCCAGTAACGCCGAAACTGCGACCCCACCACTGTTGGGCTTGCAGCCATTGGAGACAGTAGCCGAGCCAGTGTTGTAGCTGAAGCCGTTGCCGTAATCCACTACCGCAGCCGAAGTGCTCTTCGTGATGTAAGGCGAATACGCGTAGGCCGACGACGCCGAGCCCGAGGTCGCCGAGTTGACGTCGCAAGTGCCCGTCGTTCCGGTAGTCGTGCTCACCTTGTTGTTGAGCGTATAGCCCACGGTATCCACCAGCGCACCTCTTGCCACGGTAACAGGCTGCATGGATGCAAACAGCGTATCCGTATAGTTGCTCGCACTCAGGTCGTAGGTACCCGACACGTGACAGGTTTCGCACTTCTGGATATAGCCCGGGAAACGGACCCCGCCGAAATTGTCGGTGGCCGAAGACGCGGCAAACGTGTACGCGTTGGCGCGCTTGCCAGTCTGCGCCGCGCCCGGTGTCGGGTTCGCCGCGTGGATGGCGTGGATGAAGGTCTTGGAATCGTAGCTCCAGCCGCCGTTCATCGCATTCGGGTTGTGGCACAGCGCGCAGGCGGTCGCGTCATTCCTTGAGCCGCTGTGGAAGTTCGGATCAATTCCAAGCTGCTCATGGCAGACATTGCACTTCGCGTTGCTGACGATGGTGCGGCGCGCAGTATAGCCGGTTGCGACCATCTGCACGTCCTGGCCCTGCAGGCGGATTGCCGGATACTTGACCAGATCCACTCCCGTCGTCGGCACCCAGTAGTTGTAGCCCATGAAAGCGGTGACCATCACCGCGCTGGTCGGGATATCCATGCCATCGGTGGTCGCCTTGCCCAAGACGGCAGTGTAGTAGCCGCTGCTGTCCGGCGCGCTGAGCGTGCCTTTGGTGCTATCCCACAAATTCTGCAGGTACACGCTCGCATTGACGTTGAAATCGGCCGGCGAGGTAATGTTGTCCTGGGGCACGGCGTAACCGATATATATCCTCGGCGTGGTGCTTGCGGTAGAACCGTTGCTGAAGCCTGTCAGCATCGCAGCCCCAGCGGCATAGGTGTTGAATGTTACGGCACTGCCGTTCTTCAGCATCCGGAATACGACGGTCGCGCGTTTCGGCGTACCGCTGACGGCGACACTCTTGATCTCATAGGCGAGCGTCGGCACGCCTGTGGGCGGATTCTGCAAACCCGCATACTGGGCACCCATGGTTCCCGCGGTGGTCGACAAAACTTGATAGAACGACGGGTGGTAGACCGGGATATCCGCCGCCGCATGGCACAGGACGCACTTGGAATCATCCAACTGGATGCCGCCGACGTGGCCCAAGGTCGAGGTGGTCAGCAACAGGCGCGCATCGGCATTGGTCACGCCCTTGCCGGTGTCGAAGTTGATGCCGTCATGGCAGGCGCCGCAGGCCTTGCGGTTGGGAACGTTCTTGTAGTTGTCGCCCTGCGCCGTGGCGTTGGCCGCACCGGTCACGCCATGGCACTTGGTGCAATCCTTCGCATCGCGCGGGAACTTGACTTCGTTGAACAGGACGTTGGCGAAATTGTAGTTCTTCTTGTACAGGTCTTCGCCGCGGTGAATCTTGTGGATCAGGATCGGGAAGTTTCCGAGCACTTCGCCATCGGCGACGATGGTCGTCGGCGTGGTCGAATAGGCGGTCGAACCGAAAGCATTCGGATTGGGCCGCGAGGTCGTGCTGGCGTTCGCCGCCGTGGTAAGCGCGGGGAACGAACCGGCCGTGGAGGTTACGTTGGTTTGGCCGTATTTTTGCTGGTCGGTGTGGCAGACGACGCAGTACCTGGTGTCATAGCGGCCGCTTCCATGGAAGCCGCCCTTGACCGAATCCTTGTTCGGTGCGCCGCCGAGCTTGTAATGGCAGTCGTTGCATTTGGCGGTCGCCACGATTTCGCGTTGCGTGTCCGAAGCGGCGACGGCTCTGCCGGCCGCCGGGATGAAGTCGTACACCATATTGACCGGGTTTGCCATCACGACGTTGTCGGTCGTCACTTTCTGCACGCCGTCCGGCTGGTTGGTGCCGGTGCCGGGGGCGCTTCCCGAAATCTGAATCGTCACGCGGTGAATCGCGGTCTTGTCGTAGGCGAGGTCGGCGATGTCGGCATCGCTCAGCGTCTTGGCGACGGCGTCACCGGAAGCCTTCAGCGCCGTGACCTGATCCTTAATCGTCGTGATGTCGCGATAGAACTGATAGGTGTAAATGCCGTTGCCGTAGTCGGTCAGCGTGCCGGTATTGTCGGTGGTGGGCCGGGTAACCGTGCCGGGCACTATGGTCTTGTCCGTCGCGCTCTTGTAGGTCGGCATCGTGGTGATGATGTAGTTGACCCAGCGGCTCGGTGCGCCGTTGGCGGCGGGAACGAGCTTGGCAAGCGAGAAAACCAGGTTGGGGTAGCTCGCCGCCACGGCAGTCGTGGTCTGGCTCTTGGAGCCCAGTCCGAGAATCGCGTTATTGCTCGCATCCGCGACCGAGAAGGTGACCATGGGCGGGCTGTTGATGGATACGCCGCCGATCGCGACCACGGGTGCAATTGCGGCAAACGTGGCGGCCGGGGTGGCCGCGGTCAAGGTGACGGGTGCGGTGCCGGCCGGCACGGCGGGGCCGGGAGGGGCACCTGTCGGGGTGGCGACCGCAACAGTGCCGGAAGGTGTGGAAGTCAGGTTACTGGCCCCACCGCCTCCTCCACCGCCGCAACCTGCCAATGCGACTGCGAGTACGCTCGCCGCCGCAAAGCTGATCCAATGATACGAAGATTTATTCTTGCTCATTCGGTCAGAACACTTCACTGTAACCCCCTTCACACGTCAAAGTTGAATGTATCGCCAAATGCCGCCCCTTCCCCGCTCGAATGGTACGCAAGTTACGCTTCGGCACCCATTTTCGGTTTGACCTAGATCAAACGGGGTACATATTGATGAATCTGCAAGGAACTTACTGAAATCCCGCTTCAGGCTTGCTTCAGCCCCAATTGCCCGCGGATCGGCAGCGACTCGATCAATCGGGTCGCCCCGGGTGACTGCCTGGAGTCGTCCTGGGCGGGATAACGAACCAGAACGTTCGTATCCAGTCCTATCATCGCGCTTTGGCTGCGCGAACCGCGATGGCCACGTTCATCGACGCAATCGTGACCGGCGAGGCAGGCTTTCGCACCAGGCCCTTCAGCGCCGTGACCGGCTGCGACGCCGCAACCAGTTCGAAACGCCCGGCCCCGACCTGCACGAACTCGCCCCGGTCTCCCGCCTCTACGCCGAGCGCGGCACGCACCGCGGCGGGGATCGTGATTTGACCTTTACTTGTCAGGCTTGCGGTTGACATGGGCTCCTCCTTTTTCGATTCCTTATTTTTTAGGTGTAAGGCATTAAGAAGATCAAGGATTCCATGCCGTCGCGCCACGCTGCGCCAAATCCGAATCGGAATCCCGACTGGGAAACGCGCATATCGCTTCTGGTGCAATCTGGTGCAAAATGGTGTATTGTGGTTTCATGTCTATCGCCGAAAAAACCGTCCGCCAGAGCGTAAGTCTCCCCGCGCAACTAGCCCGCCGGGTAAAGTCACTTGCAAGAACAAATAGCACGAGCGCCAACCGCGTCATTATCGATCTCATCGAGTCCGGTATCGAAGCCAGGGAGCAGGAGAAGAAGCGCTTCTTCGAATTGGCCGACCGCCTGGCGCGCTCGAGCGATGCGAACGAGCAGGCGCAGATCAAGCAAGACCTGGCGCGCATGACTTTCGGTGAATAATGCCCGGGATTCAATGGACCGGACTGCCTCCCGCGCTCCGAGACCATCTGTTTGATCGGTTGCGCGAACGCAAGATCACGGCAGAGGACTTGTACCAGCTCAAAGCCTGGAGAGAATCGGATCCCGACGCTCCGGATGGGCTTTGGTACAAGGACTTCGGTTCATTCAAAATCTGCGGCGAAGGAAAATTCCCCAAGACCTTCCTGCTCGCAGGTCAGGCGGCCAAAGGTCAGAGGCTCTGAGAATCGTTATCGGCGAGGCAGGTTTGCGCCCCAGGTATCAACTCGCTGCTTTTCGCAGGTCTTTGATCAGCAGGTAGAGGTGATAGGAGTCTGTCGGGCTGGGATCAAAATCGAAATGCTCGTAAAAGCGCCGGGCGGCGGCGTCCTTGGCGTGAACAATGACTGCGCGGATACCGGCGATATCGGCTGCCTGAAGCGTTCTGGCAAGGGCATCATGCAACAGGGCGGCTCCCAGGCCTTGTCCCTTGAGGGCGTTGTCGACAGCCAGTCTGGCCACCAACATGACCGGGACGGGATGCCGGGCCAAGCCCTTCGCCATTCGGGGCGGCGCCTGGGAATGTGCCACTGCCCCGACCGCAAGAGTGGAATAGCCGATGACCCTATTATCGGCGATCGCGACATACGTCTGCGCGCTGCCGGCCGACTGATTGTTCAGGGCAAAACGGGAAATGTAGCGATTGAGATCCTGGTATCCGCAGTCAAACGCCTCGACCAGATGGGAACGCTCAAGTTTGCGAATGTCCCAGCGGGCCTTCTTTGTCGCCACGCGCGGCTAACTGCCTGTTTTCATCAAACGGGCAAGGCGCGGCCGTGCGCGGGGCGGCGCGTCAAGGGCGGCCTGGAATGCCCGCCACTTTGCGTCATCGAGTATGAACAAACGGCGATCCGTCAAGGTTTCGGCGGCAGAGGTCAGCCCACTGTCGAGCAGAAACTCGCTGACCGTCTTGTCCTGGGCTTGAGCGGCCGCCTGGATCATCTCCTTGGCGGCAGGCGAGATACGCAAGTCGACGCGTTGGGTCTTGGACGAAGTGAGCATGACGCAGCCTCTGGGATTGACTAAAATCGAGTATAACGTGTGTTCAATGTCCGTACAATAGTTTCAAATCGAAGACCGCTCGCCGGTAGCATGCGAAACGATGCGGGTTGACGCAGGTGACGATGATGCCGCGTACCCCGCTCGCGCTTACTTCAACCGCAGTTGTTCCCGGATCGGCAGCGCGGGGTAGTGGAACGCGATCGGCCCTTCGGGCTCGGCGTGGAGGAACTGGCAGACGACAGGGTCTTGCGAGGCAACCCACCTCATGCGGTGAATGCCGACCGGTTCTACGCGCCTACCCTGCTTACAAGCGGGAACCGCTCTGGATGACGAATTGACTCAACGGCCAAGTCGATGTCCAACTCGGGCCAGTAGAGGTGGTCAGGGGATGGGCGCTCGACGTGCAAAATCCTGCCAATCGCCACATCCCGAAACCACGGAAACGCCAAGTACGGCAGAAACAATTCTTCGTCCTCCAGCAAAAGCCAGAAGCCATGCTGCGAAATGTTGGTTACCTCAACCGGGGAAGTGCTTACGCCACGCGCTGCGAATGTCATGTTCGTGCCAACCGGCTTACGCCTGCTTCAGCCCCAATTGCTCGCGGATCGGCAGCGCGGGGTAGTGGAACGCGATCGGCCCCTCGGGCTCGGCGTGCAGGAACTGGTGAATCACGGGGTCGTCCGAGGCCAGCATTTCCTCGGGCGTGCCTTCGCCCGCGACCACGCCGTCGGCGATGACATACAGATAGTCGACCACCTTGAGCGACTCGCTCACGTCGTAGGTGACGATGATGGAAGTGGTGCCCAGCGCGTCGTTCAAGCGCCGGATCAGGTCGGCGATGACATTCAGCGAAATCGGGTCCAGGCCGGCGAAGGGCTCGTCGTACATCGCCAGCATCGGGTCGTGCACGATGGCGCGGGCGAGCGCCACGCGCCGCGCCATGCCGCCGGAGAGTTCGCTCGGCATGAGAGCGCGCGCGCCGCGCAGCCCGACCACGTGCAGCTTCATCAGGATGAGGGAGCGAAGCAGCTCTTCGGGCAGGTCGGAGTTTTCGCGCAGCGGAAAGGCGATGTTCTCGTACACGGAAAGGTCGGTGAACAGCCCCCCGGCCTGGAACATCATGCCCATCTTGCGCCGCAGCCGGTACAGGCTGTCGGTGTCGAGCTCGTGCACCAGCTCGCCCGCGACCCGCACCGTGCCCGAGGCCGGCGTTTCCTGCCCGCCGATCAGGCGCAAAAGCGTGGATTTGCCGCAGCCGCTCGCCCCGAGGATGGCCACCACCTTGCCGCGCGGGATATTGAGGCTGATGCCTTTCAGGATTTCCCGTTCGCCGTAATTGAACTTGACGTCGGTAATCTCGACTAAGTTATCGGCGGGAGGGGTCATCGGGGTTGCCGGGGCAGGAAGGTGTTGCGCGATTTTACACGGCTTGCCGGCTGCGGGAGGCCCGATGCGCACGCCCGGAACGCACGACGCACCGCATCGCGTATAGTTTGGCCGGAATCGGAGACGGACATGAACAGGCGCAATTGGCTCAAAGTGCTGGCACTGGCGCCCCTAGCGGGCACGGCGGGGGCGTGGCTGGCGCGACCCGCGTTTGCAAAAGGAGAAAAAGCCGTGGAAGAGTTGCAGAAGAACTGGAAATCCCTGCTCGCCGACGGGGCGGACGTGGCGAGCGGCACGGAGCCGCTGAAACTGCCCAACGACGAGTGGAAAAAGCGCCTCTCGCCGCAGGCCTACGACGTGCTGCGCAAGGAAGGCACCGAACGCGCCGGATCGAGCCCGCTGGACCGCGAAAAACGGCCCGGAGTGTTCGCCTGCGCCGGCTGCGGACTGCCGCTGTTCACCTCGGCGATGAAATTCGACAGCGGCACCGGCTGGCCCAGTTTTTTCACCACCATTGCCGGCGCGATCGCCACCAGCCGCGATTTCAAGCTGATCTACCCGCGCACCGAGTACCACTGCGTGCGCTGCGGCGGCCACCACGGCCACCTGTTCGACGACGGCCCCGAGCCCACCGGCCAGCGCTATTGCAACAACGGCGTGGCGCTGCGGTTTATTCCCAAGGCGGGTTGAGGTTCGTTGCAGACTGCTCGACGACCGCTGCACGCGGCTGCACGCCGCTACATTCGCCCGCCCCAATAGCCGGGCCTGCGTCGATGATGGGCTAACGCGACCACCCTTAGCTCGTCGCCCCGGAGGTAGTAAATGATGCTGTAGGGGAATTTTCGCAGCGCGAAGCGGCGGCGGTTCCTCCAAAGTGCGCCGAGATTCGGATTGCTGCATAGAAGCGCCAACGCCCTTTCGTATTCCAGAATGAACGCAAGACCCACTTCGGCATTGGCTTCTCTTGCGTAGAAAATGGAACTTGCGGATAGCTCCCGGTCGGCGTCCGGGCTAACCGAAGGGGTCATTTGATCGCGGCGCGTGCTCGGGCGATCGATTCAGCGGCAGGAATCAGCGTGACACGCCCGCTTTCGATTTCGTCGATGCGACGCTCCACCTCGGCCGACCAGGCGTTCTCGATTTCCTGATCTTTGAACAGGCTGGCTACCAACCGATCCGCAAGCTGCGCGCGCTCCTCCGGAGAAAGCTTCAGAGCCTGGGCTTCGACAATATCGAGTTGAGTTGACATTCGACCCTCCTGAGCTGGTAGCGGCGTCAATCATACCCGCGCCTGACTGCCCGTGCAGAGTCCGGAGGAGCCACGAAAACCGCGTCCTGCATACCTCGTCGACCACGGCCCCGAGCCCCCCGGCCAGCGCTATTGCAACAACGGCGTGGCGCTGCGGTTGATTCCGAAGACGGGTTGAGGCGATATGATTGCGGCGCAGGCGGTTCGCTGGTTCTCCATGGCATCACCCGCGGCGCTGCCATATTGTCGGATTTCGGCGACCGTGAAACACGGCAAGTACAACCAGCGTGTCCGATCGAACGCGGAAGTACACTGAAAACGGAAAGCGGCGCGCGACCGTGCGCTGAATATCGCCGAGAACTACCGGATAGCGCTGCGGTGCCGCTGCTGCTTGCGCGAGGGCCTGCTCGATTTCGCTTACAAACTCTTCGCCCAGCCCGGTGCGTTGCACCTCATACCAGTTAGCTGCGTTTTCAAATTCGCTTTTTGCCGCACGCCGAAAGACGATGCGAAGCGTCATTTCCCCAGAAGCGCTCTAACTGAAACTTTCACCTCGTCCCACGGCACGACATCGTCCGGAAACGCTTCATCGTCCGCGACGCGGCGGTCAAGTTCTGCGCGCTGGGCATCAGTAAGCGGAAAAACCTTCGCGTCGACGCAGATGGTCGCCCATATTTCCTCGACGAGCGCAAGCCGCTCGTCGACATTGAGCCGATCTATCCCCAAAGTTTTTACGGAAACGCTCATGGCCACCTCCGCCGAAAATCTTAAAACTCACCAAACGAAGGGATGCTTTCCCTCGCGCTCCCGCAAGTCACGGGCCATTTCTGCAATTCAGAAGCGGCCTCTTAATTTAGCATGTGTGCACGCCTGTTGGTGTAACGGCCAGCGCGAGACATGGTGCACAGACGGACTGCATTGTGCACCTCCTTTCAGCCCTGCCCGACCCGAGCACGTACAATAGTCCTATGGATACATCCAAGGGCGCGCCTTACGCCGGACTCACGCCCGATTGCGTGCTCGACGCGTTGGACAGCGTGGGAATGCGCGGCGACGGGCGCATGCTCGGACTGAACAGCTACGAAAACCGCGTGTACCAGATCTGGCTGGAGGACGGCTCTGCGCTTGGTTCTGCGCCCGGTTCGGCTCCCGCTGTGGTGGTGGCGAAGTTCTACCGCCCCGGGCGCTGGAGCGACGAGCAGATACTGGAGGAACACGCTTTCGTGCACGAACTCGCCGGGCGCGAACTGCAGGTGGTGGCGCCGCTGGCGCCGGGCGGGAAGAAGCTCAACGAATTCGGCGGCTATCGCTTCACCGTGTATCCCAAGCGCGGCGGCCGCGCGCCCGAACTCGAAGACCGCGAAACGCTGGAATGGATGGGCCGTTTCATCGGGCGCATACACGCCGTGGGCGCGCTTGGCGCCTTTCGCGCGCGCCCGGCGCTGGACCTCGAAACCTTCGGCATCGAGCCGCGCGACTACCTGCTGCACCACGATTTCATTCCATCCGACCTCGCCCCCGCCTGGACCAGCGTGGTGGCGCAGGCGCTCGACGGCGTGCGCCGCTGCTATGAGCGCGCGGGCAGGACAACGACGCTGAGGCTGCACGGCGACTGCCACGCCGGCAACGTGCTCTGGACCGACAGCGACGAATCGCACGGCCCGCATTTCGTCGACTTCGACGACGCGCGCACGGGACCGGCGGTGCAGGACCTGTGGATGCTGCTCTCGGGCGATCGCGCCGCCATGGTGCGCCAGCTCGCCGACGTGCTCGCCGGCTACGAGGATTTTCACGAATTCGACGCGCGCGAGCTGCATCTTGTGGAAGCGCTGCGCACGCTGCGCCTGATCCACTATTCGGCCTGGATCGCCCGCCGCTGGGACGACCCCGCCTTCCCCGCCGCGTTTCCGTGGTTCAACACGCAGCGTTACTGGCAGGACAGAATTTTGGAGTTGCGCGAGCAGATCGCGCTGATGGACGAGCCGCCGTTGTGGTCGAATTAACGTAGCTCGGCAGATTGAGATTGGGACACCGGTGCGAATCCCCCGCCCTCCAGCCCGGCCTCTCCCGCCCGGGCTGGAGAGGGAGTGTTTCCTCGCCCGGCGTGCGATAGAGGCGATATCCGCTAAAACCTCTACCCCCTTGCGATAGAGGCGATCCGCTCGCGCCTCTACCCCCTCGCCCCGCTTGCGGGGAGAGGGCTGGGGTGAGGGGCGGTCAACTGACGCAAGATTTCTTCAAGCACGACGTCGGTCTGTTTCAGTGCATCGTCATTCCAGAACCGGATTACCCGAAAGCCTTTCGATTCTAGATAGGCCGTTCTCCCGGCATCGCGCACCACTTGCTCGGCATGCTGTCCGCCATCCAACTCCACGATCAGCTTTTCTTCGAGACAGACGAAATCGACGACGTAAGGTGCAATGGGATGCTGTCGCCGGAACTTGAATCCACCGAGGTTGCGGTTTTTCAGGTGGAGCCAAAGACGCGATTCGGCGTCGGTTGCGGATTTGCGGAGTTCTTGGGCCAGCTTTTCCACTTCTCCCCCCTCACCCCGGCCCTCTCCCCGCAAGCGGGGCGAGGGGGAAAATCATGCCCGGGCTACGTGCAACGCCAAGAAGAAGAACCTCTGCGTCTGCTGCCTGACATCTGCGTCTGCCACCTGACCTCTGCGGCTGCCACCTGACCTCTGCGGCTGCCGCCTGACCTCTGCGTCTGCCGCCTGTAATGCACGGGGAGCGGGAATCCTGCCTCCTTTCCCGCCATAGACCGATCAGGGATACAACCCGCGCAAATGCCGCGCTTCGAGCATGCGCCTGCAGGCAAGCGTGAAGGCGGCGGTGCGTAGCGTCACCTTGGCCTCGCCGGCGGCTTCCCACAGGGCGTTGAAGGCGTCGCTCATGATCTTGTCCAGCCGCCCGTTCACTTCCTCCTCGGTCCAGAAGTAGCTGGAGAGGTCCTGCACCCACTCGAAGTAGCTCACGGTGACGCCGCCCGCGTTGGCGATCACGTCGGGCACCACCAGAATGCCGTTGGCGGTGAGGATATCGTCGGCTTCTATCGTGGTCGGGCCGTTCGCGCCCTCAAGCAGCACGCGGGTGCGGATCTTGCCGGCGTTCGCGACGGTGATCTGCTGCTCCAGCGCCGCCGGAATCAGGAATTCCGATTCGATTTCCCAGAATGATTCGTTCGGAACCACCGACGCGCCCGCGAACTCCGCGAACGGCCGGCCCGCCTGCTGATGCGCGCCCAATTTGTACACGTCGATGCCGGCCGGATTGTGCACGGTGCCTTCGACCGACTGGATCGCGATGACCTTCGCCTTCGCGTCGTGAAAGCAGCGCGCGGCGGCGTTGCCCACGTTGCCGAAACCCTGGACGCACACGCGCGCGCCCTCGAGGGACAGGCCGATTCTCGCCGCCGCCGCGCGGCCGCAGACGAACACGCCGCGCCCGGTCGCGTCGCGGCGCCCGCGGCTCCCGCCCAGCGCCAGCGGCTTGCCCGTCACCACCGCGGTCGAGGTCGCGCCGTGCATGACGGAGTAGGTGTCCATCATCCAGGCCATGATCTGTTCGTTGGTATTCACGTCGGGCGCGGGGATGTCCTTGTCCGGGCCGATGACGATGCCGATCTCGCTGGTGTAGCGCCGCGTCAGGTGCTCCAGCTCGCGCCTGGACAGATTGCGCGGGTCCACGCGCACCCCGCCCTTGGCGCCGCCAAAGGGCAGGCCGATGACGGCGTTCTTCACGCTCATCCAGCCGGCGAGCGCCATCACCTCCGACAATGTGACGTCCTGGTGAAAGCGCACGCCGCCCTTGCCCGGGCCGCGCGAGGTGTTGTGCTGCACGCGATAGCCCTCGAAGTGGGCGACGGAACCGTCGTCCAGCTTGATCGGTATATCGACGATGAGGATGCGTTTCGGTCGCTTCAGCGTTTCGACCAGGTAGGCAAGTTCGCCCAGCGACGAAGTCGCGCGCTCGACCTGCTGCAGAAACACGCCCCAGGGACCGACGCCCGCCGGTTCGAGGTAGGAAGGCAATGCATGTGAGGGGTTCATTTTTGGTGCTTTCAAGAAGGTGATCGTGCTGCGCCCCCTCACCCCGCCACTCTCCCCGCAATCGTGGCGAGAAGATATTCGCCCTAGTGCCGGTGCGCGAAAGGTTCGGGGTATCTCAGAGTTCCGCCGATGCAAGCGCGATCTGCCGGCGCAGTTCGCGGTAGCGCGCTTCGAAATGCTCGCCGAACAGCGGGTCGGTGCCGGCCGGAACGGCGGCGACGACCGCCTCCCAGTCCTGCGGCGTCATCAGCTCATGCGCGCGCGGCACGAGATCGCGGTCTTCGAGCGCGAGGTGGCGCCGGTAATACACGAGGTAGGTCGCGGCCGCGGCTTCAACGCTTGCGCGCTCGACCACGATGTCGTCGACGACCTGTTGCAGGTAGGCGAGCAGTTCGGAGCCGGCGGCTGCAATCACGCGGTGCTCCTGCAGCAGTTGGGCGATCATCGGCTTCAGCGCCGGATCGCGCGCGACCATGCGCGCGAACGCCACGTCCTCGCGCGGATGGTGATATCGATCGGGAAAATAACGCAGATAGCTGACGACATCGAGCATCAGCTCGTAGTTCGGGCCGTCATCGTCATGGAAAGCGACGACCTGCTTTTCCAGCAGGTCGAGCAGCCGGGCAAAATGCTTGTGCTCCGCGTACCACATTGCGATCGTATCGGACATGCTTGTCTCCAGCGGGATATCGGGTCGTGCTGACTAACGGCCGCCGGAACCGCCACCGCCGGGTCCACCACCGCCGCCTCCACCCCCGCCGCCTCCACCTCCACCTCCGCCTCCGCCTCCGCCGCCACCGCCACCGCGGCCCCCGGTCCGGCCCATCGTCCTGCGGCCCCGGTTCCTGGGAGCGTTATGCGCTTTGTCCGGTCGCGGCGTCTGCCGGTCGCGCGGACGGGCGTTGTTATTGGACATCGGACGCGGCCCCTTGCCGCCGCCCATCGATTGCACCCGTCTGATTTCGTTGGCCACCACTTCCACATTGAGCGCCGACACCGAATCAGGGCCGTTCAGCTGCACCGCTTCCTTTTCCTGCGCCAGAAGGTCCTGCAGCTTGCGCAGCGCTTCGCTGACCGACATCGCCAGGCCGGACTCTTTTTCCGTTCCCTGCCGGTGCATCTCGATGGCGGCAATGCCATCGGTCACTTCGTCGCTTGCCATTGGTGTGGCCATACCTGTCCCTCGTTTTCTTTTGTGGTCGCGATCAATCAATTAGTAGTCGCGCTCAAGCGCTGCTGCGGCACCCGCTGCCGGCTTGCTTCGCGCGGCCTGACGCCGCGCTGCGGAACTCCGCGTCGGGGCTGCGCGCCCCGGCGCCCGGCCGGCCCTCTGGACCGGCTCAAGGGGGCTGCCGCAACGGCGGCTACCTGCCCCACGGTCGAATCATACTATAAACGGACCTTGATTCTCGCCTGCGCGTTTGATCAAGGTCAAGCTTGGCGCTGATGGCATGCGGGCCTCATGCAGCCTGGACCGTTATGACCAGCTTCTGGTACAGGCCGCCGAAGTAGGTCTCCTTGCGCATCTGCTCCGGCTTGACGCTCTCGGGCAGCCACTGCGTCAGTTCGTGCTGCCACAGATCGAGCGCAAAAGGTTCGAGCGCGCGCAACACCGGACGGAACAGGTAGCGCAGCGGGTGCAGGCGGACCGGCAGGTGGTAATCGACCAGCACCAGCTTGCCTCCGGGCTTGACCACGCGCAAGGCTTCGCGCAAGGTCAGCTTTCGCGCCGCCGCCGGCTGCTCGTGCAGCAGGAAGAACACGATCGCCTGCTCGTAGCTCGCATCCTCGAAGCCGAGCGCGGTCGAATCGTACTGGTGCAGGTTCACCGGCGCCGAGGCCGGAAGCTTCTGCCGCAGGTTGCGCAACTGGATCGGCAGCACGTCGACGATGTCGAGCGAACCGCCCGGCGCGACGCGCGCGGCAAGGTGTTCGGAGAAATTGCCGTAGACGCAGGCGACCTGCAGCGTGCGCCCGCGGACTTCGCGCCCGAGTTCGGCCAGCGCGGCGTCGCGCAGGCGCGCGAAGTTGCCCCACAGGATCAGGTTGACCAGCCACTGCCGCTCGAAAAAACTCACGGCATTCGGGTGCACGTAAGCCCACCAGTAGGTTTCCTGCAGGTAGCTGGGTATGGCCTGCGGCTGCATGGGTTCGAGCGCTTTCCGCTCCGCTTTGGTGTTCATGGATCTCGCCCTGTATTTTTTGACCCTGCCGCGCGCGCGGCCCGAGCCTGAAAAACATCCTGCGCACGCGTTTGGCGAGGTGTCCGAACCGAACGCGGCATGACCGCCCCCGCGTTCGCAGGGCGCAATATGCCACATCCGGCGTTTGTGCATATCCATGACATGGGAATGGTCTTGGAAGCACGCCACAAACCCGGGGAAGCCGCCTGCATGGCCCGGCCTTGATTATTCTCAATGAAGGCGCGCCTTGCCGGAGTACCGTGACTGCAGGCAGTCCGTGCCCAGGAGCGCCTTCTTGCACCGCAGTCAAAACCAAGCGACCACGACCGGATACGAAAGCCTCGACCGGCTGGTGGCCGCGCTGCGCGCGCCCGGACGCTATGCGCACCCGGTGCAGGAGGTGGAAGTACTGCAGACGCACATTTCCTGCGTCCTGCTCGCGGGCGAGTACGCCTACAAAATAAAGAAACCGGTCAATCTGGGGTTTCTGGATTTCACCACCCTGCAGGCGCGCCGGCGCTTTTGCGAAGAAGAGCTGCGCCTGAACCGCCGCACCGCACCGGCGCTCTATGTGGAGGTCCTCCCCGTCAGCGGCAGCGCCGCGGCGCCGGTGCTCGGCGGTAGCGGGCCTGCGATCGAATACGCGCTGCGGATGCGCCGCTTCGGGCAGGAAGCGCTGCTCGACAGCATGGCGCGGCACGGCGAACTTGCGCCGCGGCACATCGACGCGCTGGCACCGGGCATCGCCGATTTTCACGCGCGCATCGATCGCGCCGGCCCCGAAGCCGCATTCGGCTCGCCCGGGCGCATCCTGGCCCAGTCACTGCAGAACTTCGACCAGATGCTGGTCCTGGTTGATGCGAGAGCGGAACTCGCCCTGCTCGCGCGCCTGCGCGACTGGACCGTGCGCACGCACGCATCGCTTGCCGCGGTGCTCGACTCGCGCAGGCGCGCGGGCCTCGTGCGCGAATGCCACGGCGACCTGCACCT
>JAPLRD010000039.1 GCA_026399375.1 Pseudomonadota bacterium | reverse complement strand
CGCTCGAATTGGACATCCTGCCCGGAATCGATGAGTCGAAGAGCTATCCGCGCGGAACCTTTGCGCAATATCGCGGCGGCATGATCCGAGCGATTCGAAACACCGACCCGATAACCAGTGGTCTTGCCAAAGCCGGCTGGGGCGTCATCGTGGAGGGCATTGCCGCCGTTGTCGTATCGCAGGGCGAGGATGTGCGCGGCATATCTGTCGCGGCGATGCTCACGAGCGGCACAAAGGCGGTTTGCGACTTCACGCTCCCCGTCATGATCTATCGCGGCGTTTGGCGCGAGGCGGAATTTGTGCATGGCGACGTCGTGACCTGGGGCGGTTCGGCGTGGCATTGCCAGGAAAACACAGCGGACAAGCCGGGTACATCCGCCGCCTGGCGCCTGATGGTGAAGGAGGGCGCGCGCGGCAAGGACGGCAAATCTAGCGACGCTGCGCCTCCCGTCCGCGACCCGGTGAGGCTCAAGTGAACCTGTCTCTAGAGCGCATTGCCGATCCGGAGATTGAGCCGCTGACGCTCGCGGAAATGAAGCGGCACCTGCGCTGCTACGACAGTTCGATGAGCGAAGACGATGACATCACGGCGCTGATTGTCGCCGCGCGTGAATGGGTCGAGAACTACACCGGTCGCGCGCTGATCGATCAAACCTGGCGCTTGATGCTGGGTGATTTTGTCGTGAACGACACGCTGATGCGTCGCTCGCCGATCACCGCGCTCACCGAGCAAATCTGGAGGATCACGCTTGCGAACTACGGTTCCGGCGGACTGTCGCTTCGCCGATCCCCCGTCATTGCGGTGACCAAGTTCGCGGCCATCGACGCGGCTGGCGCCGAGACCGATATCCCGACGACGCAGTATGAACTGCGCGAACCGGGTTCAAAGTGGCCGCGAATAGTGCCATTGAGTGGCGCCGCCTGGTCGGCTCGAACGCTGAAGGTCGAGTTTCGCGCAGGCTATGCCGATCGGCTCGGCAGTCCAACGCAGGATGCGGGAAGTGTACCGGCGCGATTCAAGCAGGCGATGAAACTATGGGCCGAGGCGAACTATGACCGTGACCCGGTGATGATGCCGCTGCTACTCAAGGTGGCAGAGGATATCGTCCGGCCCGAACGCGTCGATATGCAGCTCGCATGAGCATTCTGCGCAGGCGCGCGGGTTGGCCCGTGGATCGATATAGCGAGATTGCTCCAGAGTGGTCAGGTGGAACGGCCGTGCTGCTCGGCGGTGGGCCAGGTTTGACTGTGGAGCAGGTCGAGAATGTGCGCGGCGCGCACGAGGCTGGCGTGGTGCGCGTGATCGCAATCAATGACGCCTACCGGCTCGCGCCGTGGGCGGATGTCTGCTATTTCGCCGATTCCGAATGGTGGGGTTGGCACAAGGACAGACCCGCGTTTCGCGCGTTCGCCGGGCAGAAATGCTCGATCTCGGACAGCGGCGCCAACATCACTGACAAGGATGTATACATATTGCGCAATGCAGGCCCGCGCGGGATTTCGACCGATCCCGGCATGATCTGCAGCGGGCGCAATTCCGGCTACCAGGCTCTCAACATCGCAATCCTGGCCGGCACCAAGACGGTGATCCTGCTCGGGTTCGATGCGCGCGAGCCGACGGCCGATCGCAAATCGCACTGGTTTGGCGATCACCCGCGGGTCGAGCCGGTTGCGGTCTATGCCGAATACCGGAAGGCGTTTTCGGCCGCAGAGGTCGCAATCACGGCGGCCGGCGTGCAGGTGCTCAATTGCTCGCCCGGTTCTGCGATCGACGCATTTCCGAAGATGGCCTTGGTTGACGCGTTGCGCCTGGCGTCTGCCGCCGCGAATCCTTGACGAAATCCAAGGTCAATCAATGCATTGGAGAGCGCCATGATTGCGGTGCAAGCAGGGAAGCTCGATCGTCAGATAACGATTGAGCGAAAGAGCGTGACGATCGATCCGGATTACGGGACCGAAGTCATCACCTGGACGCCGCTCTCCGTTTTGCCTGGCAGCCCGCCCGTGGCCGAGCGATTCTGGGCCGAAGTGCAGGACGTGATGCCAAGCCGCTCGGAGTCAGTGCTGCAGGGGCTTGCCGTGGCGCGAAATCAGACTCGAATTAGGATTCGCTGGCGAGCCGACATCACTTCTGCCATGCGCGTGATTGTGCATGGTGATGCGGGTGTCCTCTATCAGATCGTCGGCGGGCCTGCGGAAATACGCGGGAGAAAAACCATGCTGGAAATGGTCTGCGAGCGCTACTCCTCATGAGCGATATCAAGGTCAAGGGATTGTCTGATTTGCAGAAATTCATGGACACGCTCGCGCCGAAACTTGAGGCGAACGTGATGCGCGGGGCGCTGCGTGCCGGTACGACGCAGGAACTGCTCCCAGAAGCGCAGGCCAATCTGATGAGCGCGGGCGCAGTCCGGACCGGAGAGCTCATATCGGGACTGAAGGTGACAACGAATGCGCGCGGCGGCAAGGTCACGGCCTCGGTGGTTTCGACCGGCAAGCATGCCTACATCGCCAAGTGGATCGAATACGGCGTCAGGGCGCACACGATATCTGCGAAGGCAGGCTGGCTCAGCTTCGGCGGAATCTTCGCCAAGTCGGTGCAGCATCCCGGATTCAGTCCGAGACCCTTCATACGTCCGGCGCTTGACCGCAGCGGAGGGGCGGCGGTTGTCGCTGCGGCCGAGTACATGAAGAAACGTCTGGCCACTAGAGAAGGTCTGGATACCTCCGGCGTACTCATCGAGGGCGACCAATAATGTCCGGTGTCATAGCGATTCGCTACGTGCTCGCGAACAACGTGGCCCTGACCGCTGCCGTGCCAGCCGCGAAGATCATGGCTGGTGTGATTCCGATCGCAACCGTATTGCCCGCCATTGCTGTGAATCACATCAACACGGTCGAGCGCAACACCGTGGCCATGACTAGCGCGAAGGTAATGGCGACGGAGCGCGTGCAAGTGACGGTGCAGACAAAGAGCTACAGCGAGCAGAAGTCCATTCTTGAGCTCGTGCGCAAGGCCTGTGCGAATAAGCGCGCGACCATCAACAGCATTGCGGTGGACAGCATCCTGCCCGGAGGCGCCGGTCCTGATCTGCGGGACGACGACTTGGGCATCTTTCTGCAAAGCCGCGACTTCTTTGTGAAATTCATCGAATCAACGTAACACCGAATGGCTGAAGCAGGCGCGAGCCTGTTTCTCCTAACCGCCCGCTTCGACATTGGTCCAGCGGGCTTTTTTACGGCTACTGAAAGGGAAATGCCATGACCGCTCCAACTACAGTGCAATCCTTGGCCGGCGCAACGCTGGCTGTCTCCGCTGTTCTCCCCGCAACGTTCGATGCGGCGGGCTATGCCGCTAGCGGTATGGTCTATGCGCCCATCGGCGAGATCGAAGATTACGGGGACCACGGTTTGACGCGAAGCGTTACCAAATTCACGCCGGTCGACACCGCCGTCGTCGCCAAACGACCGGGATCGAAAGACTACGGCGAGATGAGCCTCAAGATCGGCAACGTACCAACGGACGCCGGCCAGATCATCCTTCGCGCGGGAGTGGAAACGAACAATCCCTACGCATTCAAGATGACCTACCCGAGCGGGGAAGTGCATTACATCTCCGCGCTCGTCACGAGCTTTGTCAATACCGACGGAACGGTCGACAACATCCAGCGCGTGAGCGTGAAGCTCGATCTGGATCGAAAGCCAGTCATTGTTGACGCCATCTGACACTAAAAGAGGTCGAAATGTCCACGTTTAAGCAATTCGAAATGCAAGAAGTCGGCATCCTGCACCTGCGCGATGCCGAGGACACTCTGATGTATGCAGCTGGGCCCGATGGTGAGCCAGATCCTGAGAAGCCGATTCGTGCCCATGTCTACGGTCCGGGGTCGAAACAGTACGCAAGAGCCATGTCGGCCAAGGCCGCGCGCTGGTTGAAGCATCGCGAGCGCAAGGGCAAGGCAGATCAAAGCGCGGAAGACAAGGCGCTCGACCAGACCGAATTCTTGGTCGCCTGCACCAAGATGATCGAGAACGCGGAAAGCGACAGCGGTGCGACCGGAGAGGCGTTCTTCGCTGAGGTCTATGCGAACGACAAGCTCTCGTTCATCCGCGATCAGGTAAACACGTTCACCAACGACACCGCAAATTTTACCTCTGGGTCTACGAAGCGCTTGCCACCTTCGTCAGGCAAAGCGCCTGGCTGAGCGCTGCGCCGGAGAGGCCCACAAAAGAGAAGCCTTCGTCGCCGCGGCTATCGCGCCTGGATTCGATGCGGGCCGCGCGAAAGGAGCCGGACTACTGGCCAGAGATGCCAAGCGCCGAGGGGGGCGATTACCTCCTCGGGTACTTATGGGAAGTAGGGCCGACGATGGTTGCCGGCATAGGCGCGGGGCCCATTACGCACCAGGAATTGCGTGCGTGGCAGGCGAACAGCGGCATCCGATTACAGCCCTGGGAAGCGCGCATCCTGCGCCGCCTCTCGATTGATTACCTGGCCGAGATGAGCCGGGCGGAAAAAGCCGACTGCCCCGCGCCGTGGCAGGCGGTTGAAGCGGTCGTCGATCGATCTGCGGTGGCAAACAAAATGCTTCATTCAATTCGAGCACTGGCCGGGAGATAGAAGTGATCGCAGGAACCCTGGAGATACAAATGCTTGCAAACATGGCTCGGCTCGCCGAGGACATGGGCAAAGCCAAGAATATTGTCGGGGACGCAGTGGGCAAAATTGAGAAAGTGCTGGGCGCGCTTGGCGTTGGCTTTGGCGCAAGCGAATTACTCGAGAAGATCAACACCGTCGCCGAGGGCATGGACAAGCTGATGACCGCGTCAGAAAAGACCGGCGCCAGTGTGGAAGCGCTCTCGAAACTTCAATTCTTTGCCGGCGTGTCCGGCTCCAACATCGACAGCGTGACGGGCGCGTTGGTGAAGTTGGCCAAGGGGGAATCCGAGGCCGGGAACGAGACGGGGAAGTTTACCCAAGCCCTCAAGGTGCTCAACCTGTCGGCCAAGGACTCGGCCGGTGAGTTGAAGGACCCCTCCGTACTCTACGGCGAGATCGCGCAAAAGCTATTTGGCTACGCGGATGGCGCCGGCAAGACCGCAATCGCAGTCGCCCTAATGGGAAAGTCAGGCGCCGAACAGTTGCCGACCATGAAGAAAATAGTCGAGTTGGGTGACATCGAGGCCAGCGTTACCCGGGAGCAGGCCGCAGCGGCCGAGGAATACGGGATCGAAATGGCGAAGCTCGCGCGCCAGAAGGAAATCCTCTGGCAGACGATCACGAGCGCGCTCTTGCCTTCGATGCAGACCTTCGTTGGCGTACTAATCGATGCGGGCAAGCAGTCCGATTCCCTGGGTGGAAAGGCGAAGCAGCTTGCCGGTGACGGATCAATCGAGAGCTGGGCCGATGCAAGCGCGATGGGGATCGCCCGTTTCATCGATGTGCTGAAGGCGGCGCTGCAGCTGCTGTCGGCCACCATTGCCAGCGCGAAAGTTGTCGCCAATGACCTGGAGAAGCCCGCGAAGCATCTGGCGTTGATCGCCGCCTGGGCCACCCCGGGCAGCGGGGTGACCAAGGAACAGGGCGACCAGATGTGGAAGGAACAGTTGGATGAGTACGCGAAAGACCTGGCGGATGCGAACCAGAAGTACGCCAATCTGTATGACGCCGACAAGACCGCATTCTCGCGTGCGGTCGGCAAGGTACGTCGGCTGCGAAGCCACAGCTCAAATTCGACCTGGTCGATCCCAAACTCGCCGCTGCTGAGCTAAAGCAATATGTAGGCGCCTTAAAGCAACTGGAGAACGAACTTGGCCGGCTGAACAATCAGACCGAGGTCGGGAAACTCACGTTCGAGCTATACGGCAAGAACGTGAACGATGCCGACGGCAAGATGATTCATCTTGACGGTAGTCTGGAAAAGATCACGCCCAAGCACGCGAAGGTGCTCCTCATGCTCGCCGGGGAAGTCGATAAGCGCAAGGCCGTGATTGAAGTCCTGAAGGCCGAAGTCGCCAACATGGAGGAGATGGATAAGCTCTATCAGGCGCAGGCCGCAATCCGGCTCGCCTCGTTCCAGGCCGACAAGCTCTATTTGGAGGACCTGCAATTCCAGATCGATCTGATCGGCAAAACCATTGTCGAGCAAGGCAAGATGAACGAGATGCGCAAGATCGATCTGAAACTGCGCGCGGACTTGAAGTCTGCTGCGGCGGTTGCGGGCGACGATATGACCAGCTTTCAAGCAACGACCGATCTTCTCTACGCGCGGGCAGAGGAGCAAAAGGCCGCCGTACTTGGCAGTGTTGCAGTGCGCCTCAAGGCAGAGCGCGATTGGGTGACCGGAGCGAACGCCGCGATCAACGACTACGTTGACCACGCCACCAATGCGGCCGAAGCATCCAAAGCCGCATTCACCAATGCCTTCAAGAACATGGAAGACGCGCTGGTCGTGTTCATGCAGACGGGCAAGCTCAATTTCAAGAACCTGGCCGATTCGATCATCGCCGACATCATCCGCATCCAGATAAGGCAAAGCATCACCGGGCCGCTCGCGAAAGAATTGCCCGGCGCGATCTCCTGGATGACCAATCTCCTGGGGCCCTCAACGCAGGCGCCGGCACCGGTGGTCGATGCGATTTTCAAAGCGGAGGGTGGACCCGTGAGTGGCGGCAGCCCCTATGTGGTCGGTGAGAATGGCCCAGAAATGTTCGTTCCACGATCGTCTGGCATCATCATTCCCAATGATGCCCTGGGCGGGCGCACCACGGTTACGAACATCTTTCATATCTCCGGGGCCACCGATACGCGCTCGCAAGCGCAAATTTCGGCGGCCGCCGGCCAGGGCGTGCAGCGGGCGATGGCGAGGAACACCTGATGAGTTTCCAGGAATCCCCGCGCTTTCCCGAGTCGATCGGCGCCGGATCCAAATTCGGCCCCGGGTATTCCACCAGCATCGCCCGCAACCTGGGAGGTTTCGAGATGAATAACCAGAACTGGTCGATGCCGCTCTATGAGGGCGATGTCATTCATGGTGTGCGCACGCAGGACCAGCTCGACGATCTGCTGGCCTTCTTCCACGGCGTGGCCGGGATGCATAACGGCTTCCGGTTCAAGAGCTTCAACGATTACAAGGCCACGGGTGGGGAGGGGGCGCTGCTCGCCCTCTCCGCTTCCACCTGGCAGATGTACAAGACCTATACGTTCGGCGCCATGAGCAAATCAAGGAAGATTACGAAGCCGGTCGAGGGGGTAACCGTGTCAGGGGGCGGATCCTACACGGTCGACACGACCACCGGCATTGTCACCAAGACCGGGGGCGCCGATCCGACGGGATGGTCGGGCGAGTTCGATTTCCCGGTGCGCTTCAATATCGACCAGATGATGCCGCAATGGATCAGTTTTGAGCTCTACGACTGGACCTCCATACCGATTCGCGAGATCCGGCTGTGAAGACGCTGCCTTCCGCCCTGGCCGCGCACATCGCCTCGCGCGACACCACGCTCGCCACGGCACTCAAGATCACGCGCACCGATGGGCAGGTGTTCGGATTCACGACACACGACCTTGACGATACCGTTGCCGGCGTGACTTATCTGGCTGATCCGGGGCTCGATGTAAGCGACATCGTCCTGTCCGCAGACGCGGCGGTGGGCAACCTGCAGCTCACGACCCTGCATGACGGGACGACCTTCACGTTGGTCGATGTGTTGGGCGGGGTGTGGCGCAACGCCGCTTTCCTGATCTTTCGCTACAACTGGGCGAACCCGTCGGACGGAATCGACATCCTGCTTGCTGGGACGGTGGGGGAGTTCGAGCTAAAGCGCAATACCGTCGTTGCCGAACTTCGCGACTTCCGCCAATACCTGCAGCAGTCCGTGGGGGATGCGAGCAGCAAGACCTGCCGCGCCCGCCTGGGCGATGAACGCTGCACAATGAATATCACTGCCTTCACACGCACGGGCGCGCTGACAGGCGTCACAAGTAATCTGGTGTTTTCAGACTACGCCAGACCCGAGTCCGTTGGCTGGTTCGACGAGGGCGAAATCACGTTCACGAGCGGACCCAATGCCGGACGCGCCGTGAAGATCAAATCGTTTGCGGGTGGCGTGTTCACTCTCGCCCTGCCGGTGTTCGCGCCGCTTGCGATCGGCAATAGCTACAGCGCGGTGGCCGGGTGCAGAAAGCGTCTTGCGGAGGATTGCCGCGACAAGTTCAACAACGTGCTGAACTTCGTCGGCGAACCGCACCGCATGGGGGTAAATAGTCTCACCAAGTCCGCTGCGACCCCGAGCGTATGACAACGCTCCTGGATGTGACGCGCGTGGCGCGAAGTTACATCGGCACGCCCTTCCACCACATGGGGCGGCTCCCCGGGGTTGGCCTCGATTGCGTCGGGGTGTTGATTTGCTGCGCGCGCGAGCTTGGTCTCGTCGTCCCGGACTTCGACATCCCCGCTTATACCCCGACGCCCGATGGCACCACCATGCTCGCCTGGGCAAAAGAATACATGACGCCGCTACCGCGGGAGGAAATGCGCCCGGGGAACGTCATCCTGTTGATAACCGACACCGAGCCGCAGCACCTTGCCATCCTGGGCGACTACCTGCACGGCGGGCTATCGATTATCCACGCGGCCAATTCGGCCAAGCCGCCGCGGGTGATTGAAACCCGGCTGATGTTCAGCCGGGTCCAGCGTTTTGTCGCGGTCTACGCGTTGCCCGGGATGTCCTGATGGCACAGATCGTTCTGGGCGCCGCCGGTGCCGTGGCCTCGACGGTGATGGGGTTTGGGCCGGGCATTGGCTTTTCGCTCGGTTCGATGCTCGGCTCCTCGATGAACAAATCCCCGACGACGCGGGTTCAGGGCCAGCAGCAGGCGCTCATGGACTTGCGGGTGACGGGCACCGAGTATGGCCAGGCTATTCCCTTCCTGAAAGGATCAGCCAGCATTGCCGGGCAGGTGTGGTGGAACACGGATCGGCGACCAACCACGCACGACGACAACGACGTCCGGTGGCGGTGGGGGCAAAGGGGGCGGTGGTGGCGGTGGCGCTGTCGAAACCTCGACCACGACCATCACCTATGACATGGATATGCTGATCGGCCTGACCGACAACCCGATTATGGGCGTCGTCCGGATCTGGTCGAACGGCACCTTGCTTTACACGGCCGACGCCAGCGCCGATTCAGGGAGTCTCGCGGCGAGCGTCGCGTCGAACGCGTGGACGCGCATGACGGTCTACACCGGGGCGGCGATTCAACTACCCGATCCGACCTATGAGGCCGCGGTCGGAACCGCAAACGCCTGCGCCTATCGCGGGCGGGGGTCCGTGTTCATCGAGGGATTAAAGCTCGGGCAAAGCGGGCAGGTGCCCAATCTTACTTTCGAAGTCGTAGGCGAAGGCAGCGAATCCCCCGGTACCTACGCTACCTACGATCC
>JAPLRD010000245.1 GCA_026399375.1 Pseudomonadota bacterium | reverse complement strand
CGGCGACGTCCGGCGCCGCCGGCATGGTCGCCACCGCCATGTCGAGATGACCGCGATGCAGGTCTATCGCGACCACGGCGGCACGCACTTTGTCCACGCCGAAATTCACGCTGGTTCCAGCCATATCGCCGCTTTCAAACGAGTGGATTGTTGGAGAGCGCGAGCATCTTGCGCTGATCGACGCCGAACTGGTCCGCCAGCCAGTCGGTCAGAATCTCCTGGCCTATGGTGGGGTTGTCGTGCTGGCAGTGCTCGGCGCCGGTTTCTTCTTCCTGCAGCAGGCGCAGCGTGCAATTCACGCCCTTGCTGATGCCGTAGTCGTACACCTTGCGCGCCTGCGACACCGTCAGTACGTCGTGGCCGCCGTGCATGACGAGATAGGGACAGCGCATGTTTTCCAGGTGCTTGTCCAGCGTGAAGGCACGCGCTTTTTCCATCGACTCTTTCATGCTGTTGCGGCCGAAGACCCATTTGATGTGCATGGCAAGGCCGTGGTCTTCCCCGGCGTTGCCCCACATGTCGGTGATGGCGAACACCGCTCCGTGCGAAATGCAGGCCGCCAGGCGATGTTCGTAGCAGGCGGCGCGCGCAGCGTAATAGCCGCCCAGGCTGGAACCGCAGACCGCGATGCGGGTCGCGTCTACGTCCGACCGAGTCTCGAGGTAATCGATGCAGCGGCCGATCGGCACTTCGGTGTCGTGGCGGTTGAGCAGCTTTTGCCGGCGCAGCGCACCGCCCTGGCCGGGGCCGTCTATCATCAGCACCGAGATGCCGCGCTGCAGACAGCCGTGCGCCTGCATGAACCACATCTCGTCCTTGATGGAATCCAGTCCGCCCATGCAGATCAATACCGGCTGCTTTTCGATCGGGAAGGGCGCGCGCACAAAGTAGGCGGGAAGGGTCGCGCCATTTTCATATGGAATTTCGAGCACTTCGCCCGCCGGATTCAGGTGGCGCAGGTAGCCGTGGCTCGATTTCTCCATCGATTCGAACGTGGCGAGGCGCCTCGGATCGTCCGGCGGCAGGAAGAACTCGGCCTGGCGATAATAGTCCGCCGCACGCATGTAGCAGTTCATGGCGGTGCGGATGTGCCCCGCCTCCTCCTCCGCTTTTGCGCGCCCGAAATTGCGGTCCGCTATGCGCTTCCACTCCACGTGCCAGCTTTCGTCGCTGCTCGGGTCGATGCGCGAAGCCGCCAGAAAGACTTCGCTGACAGCGCCGCCGCCTTCCTGCGTCTCGCCCAGTCCGCGCCGGAACTGATAGGAGAACCACGGAGACTGCGGCCAGTGATGCCAGCCGAAGGGTTCGTAATGCGCCTCACGATTGCTTGTGATGCGTTCGATAGCATTGTCAGCGTCTACTGACGCGCCATCTTTCCGCTCTGACGACATTTCAAGAATCTCCACCGCCTGTGCGGTCGTGAAAACCGGCTTAAAAACAAAGCACTGCCCCCCGACATCCCGCTCCGGGATCGCATGCCCTTCGCACCCGCTCGAAAGCCAAAAGCGGCGGGCGCAAGTCTAGGTAGCCGCCAGTCGAACTGTCAATCGGATTGTGGGATTGTATCCAAATTTCGATTCCACGTCGGATCTCCCAGGTGACAAGTTCTGTCGCCGCAATTCGAACGCGCGTCACCCGCTGGTTCCAACACTGCTATCATTGAATTCGATTTGCAAGGTCCCATCCCGCATGAAGCGCACTTTTGAATTCAAAGGCCTTCGCTATCCAAAATCATTCCTGAAACTGCTGCTGCTCGGATTTGGCGTCAGGCCGCCGTGGACCAGGCAGCCGAGGCGGCGCGAGGCAGCCGGGTGCTGATGGAGCAGGTCACGGCGCTGGAACGCCTGGCGCGACAGTATCTTATCCTCGGTGATCCCGCATTGCTCGCGGATTACGCCAAGGTACGCAGAGGCTTCACGCAGACGGCAAGCGGAATGTCCTTGTTGCCGCTCGACGAATCGCAACTGCAGGAGTTGAACAAGACCATCGAGAAGGAGCAGGCCTTGTTCGGACAGTTGGGCCGAAAGCCCGACAAGGGCGCCGGCGGCAGGCAACTCATAGCCGGATACGTCGAGTTGTCTCGGCTGGCAAACAATGTCCTCGAGCAAAGCAATCTGCTGATCGATCGCGAACTCGAAAACATGGGCGAGGAAGCGCGAAGCGCCAAGAATTCGCTCATGTGGCAGCTGACGGCTTCGATTCCGCTGGGAATTTTGATCGCGGCGCTGTTTGCGTTCCTCATCGCCAAACCGATACGCCAGCTGGATCACGCCATTCGCCAGATCGGCGGCGCCGAGCTGGCCACCGAAATTCGCGTGCATGGTCCCGCTGATCTTGAATACCTGGGTCAGCGGCTCGAGTGGCTGCGACGAAGGCTGGTTGAACTCGAGCAACAGAAGACGAAATTCATGCACCACGTATCGCATGAACTCAAGACGCCGCTCACCGCCCTGCGCGAAGGTTCCGAATTGCTGGCAGACGGGTCGAGCGGCAGCCTCAACCGGCAGCAAAGCGAGATCGCTGAAATCCTCAGGGCCAACAGCCTGCAACTGCAGCGCCTGATCGAGGGCCTGCTGAGCTACCAGCAAGCGCTTGCGGGCGTCAACCAGCTCGAGTGCCAGCCGGTCGATCTGTCGGAAATCGTGCTGCGTGTGGCGAAAGCGCACAAGCTCGCCCTGGACGCCCGCCATCTGGTCTTGAATCTGCAGACCGTGCCCGCGGTGCTGGTGGCAGATGCGGACAAGTTGCGCATCGTGGTGGACAACCTGCTGTCTAACGCAGTCAAATATTCGCCCGAAGGCGGTACTATTACCTTGTCGGTGCGAGCTGACCCGCTTAAAGTCGAGCTTGAAGTGGGCGATGCCGGCCCTGGCATCTCCGCTGAAGACAGCGAGCGCGTGTTCGACTGGTTTTTTCAAGGCAGACTCGGCCATCAAGGCCGGGTAAAAGGCAGTGGACTGGGCCTGGCGATCGCGAGCGAACTCGTGCTTGCCCACCGGGGGCGAATCGAGGTCATCGCCGAGCGGACGCCTGGCGCGCATTTCCGCGTGACGCTTCCGGCCGCGCGCCATCAAGGATCTATCCAGCAATGACATACAGGTGTCTAGTGCTCGCCATCGCAGTACTGCTTACAGGCTGCTCCGGACTACGCACGCCGATTCAGCCTGAGGGCGAAGCGGAGGAACGCCAGATCAGTCAACTGATCGGCTATGCACAGCGCGTGATGACCATGACAGCAGAGCAGCAGCGTCGCGAATACGGCGCCAACAACCAAGCCTTTGTCAGGGATAAAGACACGATGAGCAGGATGCGACTCGCCCTCCTCCTGGCCACGCCAGGAACCGGCGTGTACGACGCCGCGCGCGCCGCCAGCCTGCTTGAACCGCTGGCCACGCCCAATGAAGCACCCGGCCCCCTGCGTTCGCTCGCCCGACTCCTCTACTTGCAATTGAACGAACGTACCAGTGAGCAGAAGCGCACCGGCCAGATGCGGGAAAAACTCGATGCGCTGAAGGAAGTCGAGCGCAGCATCATGGAGCGCGGGCAGGAAAGCCAGCCGCGACGAAAGTAAACGCAACCAGATGAACAGATTCTCATGAACGACGGCAAACCTCTCATCCTGCTGGTCGACGACGATCCCGACATTCTCAGGCTGATGACCATGCGCCTGAATGCTTCGGGTTACGCCGTGCAGGCTGCCGACAGCGGACACGCGGCGCTTGCGGCGCTGGCCGCGTCTCGCCCCCAAGTCGTGATTACCGACCTGAAAATGGACGGCATGGACGGCATGGCCCTTTTCGAAGCCATTCGCAACGCCGTGCCGACGCTGCCGGTAATCATCCTCACAGCGCACGGCACCATACCCGACGCCGTGTCAGCGACCAAGCGCGGCGTATTCGGCTTCCTGGCCAAGCCGTTCGAGAACCAAGACCTGCTGGAACAGGTGGCTCAGGCGCTGAAGCTTTCGGCCGGCATCCGCATCCCGGGGTTGTCGACCGCAGAGGACGATTGGCGCAAGGACATCGTCACCGCCAGCGCGGCAATGGAAGACGTGCTCAGCCGTGCCCGGCTGGTGGCCCAGTCCGACGCCAGTGTCTTTATCTACGGCGCCAGCGGCACCGGCAAGGAGCTGGTTGCGCGCGCCATCCATGGCGTCAGCGCGCGCAACGCCGGGCCGTTCGTCGCTGTCAATTGCGCCGCGATACCTGAAGCGCTGATCTAATCGGAGTTGTTCGGACACAAAAAAGGCGCGTTCACCGGCGCCATCTACGACCACAGGGGCTTGCTGCAAAGCGCCGACGGCGGCACCCTTTTCCTGGATGAGATCGGCGATATGCCGCTGCCATTGCAGGCCAAATTGCTGCGCGTTCTGCAGGAGCGCCAAGTGCGACCTGTCGGCGCAACCCAGACGGTCGACGTGGACATGCGCGTCATTTCAGCCACGCATCGCAGCCTGGACGAACGAATTGCCGACAGGCAGTTTCGTGAGGACCTGTATTACCGCCTGAACGTGGTTGCGCTCACCATACCGGCGCTGTCACAACGCCCCGAGGACATTGTGCCGCTCGCGCTGCATTTTCTGAAGCAGGTGTCGGCGCGCTATCGCAAGGAAGTCACCAGTTTCGCGCCCGAAGCCCTGGAGCAACTGGTGGCCGCGCCATGGCCGGGAAACGTGCGGCAACTACAGAACGTGGTGGAGCAGACGGTGGCCCTCGCAACCAGCGGCATGATTCCCGCCTCCATGGTGCAAAGCGCGCTGAACGACCGGGCGAGCGCCTTGACCTCGCTCGACGAGGCAAAGCGCGCATTCGAGCGCGACTATCTGGTGCGCATCCTCAAGATTACCCAGGGCAACGTGGCGCAGGCGGCCAAGCTCGCGCAGCGCAACCGCACCGAATTCTACAAGCTGCTGGAGCGCCACAGCCTGGAGCCGGCGCTGTTCAAGTCCGAAGACACTTGAATTGATGAGGCAGGCACGGCGCTTCCAGGCATGCACCTTGCAGTGTCCTGCGTTCATGCTCCGTGACCGATGTCATCACAAGAAAGTAGCCATAGTGAGAATCCTCGTATTGTTGCTGCTTCCTGCGCTCCTGGCAGGATGCGTGTCATCTGCGCTGCGTGCGGGGGCGGACAATCCGGCCCAGGTAACCAATTCTGTCAATCTGTCGGGCTTTCCGTCCGAATACAAGCGCGGCTTCACCGCCGGTTGCGAGAATGCGAAGGATGCATCCAGCCGCGCGACGCCGCGGCCCAAAGGCGACGCTTCGTTCGCGCAAGGCTGGCAGGACGGCTTTGACTATTGCCGTCCGCGCAAGCCGCACTGAACGACCCGCGTAGCGCCACTGCGCCAATCGTCGTCTGCCGACGACAGCGCTAAGTTCAATCAATCCGGTGTTTTAGCCTGCCACAGCCGAAGGTGTGTCGGGCTGCGGCGACAGATGCCGCCCTGCCGAGATCTGGTTCGAGGCTGCGCGATTCTGGCAACTCGCTGATACAAGACGAACAAATCGTTTTGGCATGGCCATTGCGTATACCGTCCCGGGGGAAGCGACCGCCCTACCGGCAGCGCCTTCTGAACCCAGCAGTACCAATCCCTCCCCGCCCATAGCCTAGCCACGAGCCCGTGGCGCCAAGCCATGTGCAGTTGTTGGTGAGTTAAGTATAAGGAGATTCAGATGCGACAATGTTCAACGAACGGATACAGCAGGCCCGGGCATGTGAAAGGCGGTGGCGGCGGCGGCAGTGACGGCGGCGGCAGTGCGGGTGTGTCCCCGCAGGTCGTTAGCGGAGTTGCTGCAACCGGCGCACCCTTGGCCGGACAGGTTACCTTGCGGGACTCTTCCTCTGTGCGCCGCGATAAAGCGACCGTGATCGCCGACGATGGCTCGTTCGCCATCGATGTGTCCGATATGAAGGCTCCATTCATATTGAAGGCGAGCGGAACCGCCGACGGCGTAAGCCGTACGATGTTCTCCTTTGCCGACAAGCCGGGCACCGCCAACATCAATCCGCTCTCGACCGTGGTCGTTGCCAGCGCCGCCGGCGTGGATGATCCGGCCACCGTGTTCGACAAGCCGGATGCGGCCACGCTAGACAAGATCAAATCCGGAATGCCGGGTTCGGTCTCGACACTCAAGTCCAAGCTGAAGCTCCTGCTCGACGACTTCAGCGTCGCCAACACCGATCCGGTCAAAGATCCATTCGCTGCTGATCATACCGGCCTCGACGGCATGTTCGACAATGTCAAAATTGTCCTGAACGGCGGCAACCTCACCGTGACCAATGCGACCACAGGTGCCGTCATATTCACCGCTCAGGTCAGGGACGTCGCGAGCGGGCATTTTTCCGAGAAGGATGAGGACCGGCCCAAACCCGGTCCTCGCCCGGCAGCGCCGGCCAACGTAAAAGCCGTAGGTGGCAATGCCCAGGTGACCGTGTCTTGGGACCCGGTCGCGAATTCGACTTCGTACGACCTGTTCTACTCGACCAAAGCCAAAGTGGCCGAAGAAGAAGACAGCGACGACGTCGATGCGAAGCGGGTGAAGAACGTCACCAGTCTGTTCGTGCTGAAGGGATTGTCCGCGTCGACCACCTACTCGTTCATCGTCAGGGCGATCAACAATGGTCGCAGAGGGCCCGCCTCGGCTGAAATCTCTGCAACGACCAGCGGCACCACCCCGGTACCGACAATACCTGCGGCACCGACGGGCTTGAGCGCCACCGGCGGCACCAAACAAGCGACCATTTCCTGGACAGCAATAACCGGCGCATCGACCTACAATCTGTACTGGTCCACGACCAACGGCGTAACAACCACCAACGGCACGAAGATCAGCGGCGTAACCAGCCCTGCGGTCCAAACCGGCTTGACCGATGCCACCACCTACTTCTATATCATTACTGCGGTGAATAGCGCCGGCGAGAGCGCAGCCTCGGTACAGGTTGCGGCAACCACCCTGCCTGCCAATGGACCGCCGCCTGCCATTCCCGCAGCGCCGACCGGCGCGACGGCCACGGGCGGCGCCAGCCAGGCGACGCTTGCCTGGTCCGCAGTCACGGGTGCGGCCTCGTACAACGTGTATTGGTCGACTACATCCGGTGTCACCACCACGACCGGAACGCGGATCGCCGGGGTCAGCAGCCCGTATGTCCAGACCGGCCTCACCGCAAGCACCACGTACTTCTATGTGGTCACGGCGTTGAACAGCGCGGGTGAGAGCGGACCTTCGGTTCAGGCCAGTGCCACGACCAGTGCGCCGACCGCGACCGTTCCCGACGCACCTGCGGGCGTGAGCGCGACCGGCGGTGCCAAGCAGGTGAGCGTTGCCTGGAGCGCAGTTTCCAGCGCAACTTCGTACAACCTGTACTGGTCGGCCGCCAGTGGCGTCACCGTTGCCTCGGGGACGAAAGTCACCGGCGTAAGCAGCCCGGCCGTCAAGGCCGGACTGGCTGATAACACCCCGTACTTCTTCATCGTCACGGCAGTCAACAGCACGGGTGAAAGCGCAGCCTCGGCGCAGGTCACCGCGACTACGAGCGCCTTGCCATTGGACGGTGTGGCGCTCTACAACGCGAACTGCAGCGGTTGTCACGGTGCGAATGGAAAACGGCCGAGAACCGCGCAGCAGATTACCGACGCAATTGCAAACGTGGGCTCGATGCAAGGCATATCACTTACGCAAGCGGAGATCGCAGCCATCGCCGCCAGGCCATAGACCTACCGAAGGTCAGTAAGCCGAAGGGCTCCGCAAGGAGCCCTTCGGCACAAAAGCCATGCCCAAACCGGATTGGAGGAATCAATGAATTCGAAACGATATCTGCTTCGCAACGCCATGATCGCGCTCGCATCTGTCTCCGCCGTTGCGGGCACAGGTGCGCACGCAGCAGATGAAGCACGCCAGCCGAGCACGCTCTTCCTGCATTTGGACACCAACCATGACGGCTATGTCAGCCGCACCGAGGCCGCCAATGCCCGCGGGATCGACCGCGCGTTCGCGGATGCCGACGACAACGGCGACGGCAGGCTGAGCGTGGACGAATTCCTCAAGGCCGAATCGATACAGCAGCGCAGACAGATGGCCGAGTACGCAACCGACAGCGTGATCACCGCGAAGGTAAAGGCGGTGCTGCTGAAGGAACTCGAAATGAAGGCATTCGACGTCAGCGTGGAGACCAGACGCGGACGCGTACTACTGAGTGGCCTGGTTGACGACCCGCGCCAGGCGAGGCGAGCCGCGCAAATCGCCTCAACCGTGCACGGCGTCGAACGGGTGGAAAACGCTCTGAAGCAAAAATGAGCATCGCGGCGTCGGCGCACGCCGGACTGGACCAACAGTAAGGAGAATTGAAATGGATAGCACTGGAATCAGAACAACTCATCCGCTCATGCTGGGCGCTGCCGCATCTGTGATCGTGGTCAGCCTCGCCGGGGCGGCGGCGATCAGTGGCTTGCTGCCGAATGCCCGCTCCGACGGGGCCGATTCGCCAGGCCGGAATATCGCACCCGCCGCCGACAAGGCAATTCAGGTCGCCCCCAGCCACGTAAAACGCGAGGCCGCGGACCCATGCAGTTCGTGTGGAACGGTGCAGTCGATTCGCTCGATCGAACGCAAGGGCGATGCCACTGGCCTGGGTGCTGCGGCAGGCGGCGTCACCGGCGCCGTGATCGGCAGCCAGATCGGTCGCGGACACGGCAATACCGCCATGACCATTCTCGGCGCCGCCGGAGGCGCGCTGGCCGGAAACGAGATTGAAAAGAACGTGAAGAAGCATTACAGCTATCACGTGACCATGCGCATGGACGATGGAACTTTCCGCACCGTTTCCCAATCCACGGCGCCGACCGTGGCTGTGGGTTCGCGGGTGCGTATTGCCAACGGCATTCTGGTCGAGCGCTCATGATCGTCCTGCACACAACCCAAAAGGAATGACCATGCTCGAAGGCTTTCGCAAACGCGAGGCTTCCCGCCCGCAGAATTCACCGTCGGAAAGCGCCTACTCCAGGCTGAATCAGGCACTCGCGGCGGCCGCGCCCACTGATACGGCCAAGCCGGATGCGCAGAAATCGGAGGCATCCAAGCCCCCGGAGCCGGTGAAACCGGCGCAACCAGCCGACAGCATCGTATGCAAGCTGACCGTCGGCCCCGACATCAAGCTCAAAGGCGCCGAAATCACTGACTGCGACACGCTGGTGGTAGAGGGGCGAGTCGAGGCATCAATGAACAGCCGCGTGATTCAGATTGCGGAAAGCGGCGTTTTTGTCGGCAAAGTGGGGATAGAAGTAGCAGAAATCCGCGGTCGCTTCGAAGGCGAACTGACCGCACACAAAAGGCTCGTCATACATGCCAGCGGGCGCGTATCCGGAACGATACGTTACGGCACCCTTTCAATCGAAGAAGGTGGTGAACTCACCGGGGACATCGCCGCAATCTCGTCCACCCGGGCCGTCGCGCCTGGCGGGCCTGCCGAGCAGAACCGGATGCACAACCCGAACGTCGCTACGGCGCCTTTGCCCGGATCAGTCACATCTTCGCCAGGCATGCGCGCGGCGACGCATCGATGAACATGCGTCGCCGATGCGGTGAATGCTGAACAAGCGCATGCGGCAGATGCGTATCAACCGACAATACCGAGGTGAAATGTGAATACATTCGACAAGACCGTGACGCGCTTTCTCATCGTCAGCCTTTGTTATCTGTACCAACCCGTCCCCCTGGCGCATGCCGAAATGGTACCGACCGACGGCATGACCGCGGCCAGCCAGGTCCAATCGGCGCGGCAAAAACTGGCGCGCGACCTGCAGCGCGAGGATGTACGGAGGGGACTGGAGCGATACGGAGTACGACCGGAACAGGCCAGGGCGCGGATCGACGCGCTAAGCGACGACGAAGTGGCGGCGGTTGCCGGCAGGATAGAGACACTGCCCGCAGGGGGAGAATTCATCGGTGCCCTGGTATTCGTTTTCGTCCTGCTGCTGATCACCGACATTTTCGGCTTCACCAAAGTCTTTCCCTTCACCCGGTCGGTCAAGAAGTAACGCCTTCCTCCCTGATGGCCGTACCGGATTTGCGCTCGCACGTAATGTGCGGGCGCATTTTTTTGATTGCCACGCCAAGCACGCATGATTTCAACTTCGGTGACGCTGTCCAGTATGTCCACCGATTCCGTAGCGGCTCAGCCAGCGGCACCGACCTCCAGCCTGCGCCTGACGGCCTCGATGACCGCCAGATTGCTGGTCACCACCGGCACCCCGAAGCGCATTTCGAGTTCCGGCACCGCTTCCAACGCCCTGAAATTAGTGCAGGAGACGAAAATTCCGTCGAAAGACTGCCCGACTAGGGACTTCACGGCGAAGTCCACGATGTCCTGCGCAGTCGGCGTCGCAAGTTCCACGTTGACGTGTATGCCCATGCCGAATGCGGCCACCACTTTGCGCATCGGCGTGCTGGCTGCGCCCGCCACCGCGTTGGTCAGGTCTTCGATGTAGGGAGTGAGCACGGCGAGCCGCTTGAATCCGCGGCGATCGAGCGCCTCGTTCACCGCGGAAATCGTCCCAAGCGGCGGGCAGCCCGCGAGTTCACCCAGTTTGGCGCAGACCTTGCGGTCGTATTCCAGGCCGAACAGGGATCCGGCGGAAGTGCAGCCAAATACGAGGAGAGCCAGCCCCGCGGTGCCGACGTCGGCCGCGGCCTTAGGCGCAAAATCCTCGATCATCCTGATCTCCGCTTCGCGCGTCGTTTCGACCAGGTACATGCGCGCCGTGTGCACGGTGCACAGATCCTTCGGCAGGCCCCGATGCAAGTCGACCTCCATCACGGTATTCGACGAGGGCACGACCAGGCCTACGCGGAGCTGCTTTCCACCCTTATTTTCCTGCTGCATGAGGTTCTCCCTGAGTTTCAGTTCCCGGACTTGCCGCCCCAGCCGCCGCCGCCTGCGGTTTGAAGCTCTACTCGATCACCTGCGTTGAGCGCGTGCGGTCCGCTCTTTGACGACAGCACGCGCCGGTCGCCGGCCCCGTCCACACCCATCTCGACAGCCTGAAACGGCGCATCATCGGCCACAATGCCGATTTTCTCGACCGGCGTGACCAGAAAATAGCGTCCATCCTCGCGCTTCAGCACCGAGGCAAACAGCCTGACCAGCGCCGGGCGGCCGACCGGCGTGCCC
>JAPLRD010000263.1 GCA_026399375.1 Pseudomonadota bacterium | reverse complement strand
GGAACCGCTTGACGGCCAGGGGAACCAGTCCGTACCCGAGGGCCGGCATGGCGCCGATGCGGATCGCCCCTCCGTTCAGCGCACCGATATCCTGCGTCTTCGCGCGCAGGTCGTCGATCGCGGAAAGGATGCGGTCCACGTCTTCGTAGATCGCCTTTCCTTCGGGGGTCATGACCAGGCGTCCGTGCAGCCGGTCGAAGATGTGGACGCCGAGCTCGGACTCGAGCTGGGTCACCAGCTTGCTCGCGGCGGATTGCGTCATGTGAAGCAGTTGCGCCGCCCCGCTCGTGGTCCCGGTCTGCACCAGCGCGCGCAATGCCTGCATCTGACGTATCTTCATGGCCGCTCTTGCTATTCCGATTGAGCATTCCAGCCTGCGATAAATTCATTATCGCCCATTTGCGCTTGTTTGGTAGCATCGGGGCCGAATACCTAAGAGGCCATTTCAGAATTGCCGAAATGGCCCCTGACTTAGGGGAGCATGAGGGGAGATATCCCCTCATTTTGTAATAGACTCTTACCGGCGTTTTGAAGGCGGCCATGGCACAAAGGAATGCGGCGACTACTGTGCGCTTCCCAATTGGCGCTCAATGAAACGACCGAGGCGCTTTCGGCGGCGGCGCTGCAACAGGCTGCCGGCGATTGCGACATCGTCCTCGCGGATCGGCTCACCGAAGTCGACGCGGCGTTCTTCGACAACGCTCCCCGCCTCATTGCCTTCGTGCGCGCGGTAGTCGACACCAAGGGCGTCGACATCGACGCTGCGTCACGCAACGGCATCCTTGTCGCTTCCGCCGCAGCCACTTTCGTTCCCGGCGTGACAGAGTGGATCGTCGGACAAATGATTAATCTCGCGCGCGGCACGTTCGACTACGTGCAGCAGTACCGGGCCGGGCTGATTCCGGACCTGGCCGCGGGGCCGCGCGGACGGCAGCTGGCCGGGCGCACCGCCGGCATTCTGGGCCTGGGGAAGATCGGCGGCAACTTGGCCCGCATTCTTCAGGCGCTCGAAATGCGCGTACTGGGCTGCGATCCCCATTTGGCAAACCTGCCTCCGGGGGTCGGGCGCGCGAGCTTCGATCAGCTGTTGCGTGAAGCCGATTTCGTGATTTGTCTGGCCAAACATACCGGAGAAACCGACCGGCTCATGAACGCCGCGGCGTTCGCGCGCATGCAGCGGTCGGCGTTTTTCGTCAATGCTTCGCGCGGCGGGCTGGTGGACGAAGCGGCTCTCGCGGACGCGCTTGCCCAAGGTGTCATCGCCGGCGCCGCGCTGGATGTCGGCAGCGCTGCCGGCGACACGCCCCCGGCACGGCTCGGGGCCATGCACAACGTGCTGGCCACGCCGCATGTCGCGCCCAGCATAGACGCGAACCACGCGCAGGGCAGGCTGGCGATTGCTATGGTTGCAAGCGTTCTTCGCGGGGAGATCCCCGATGGCGCAATCAATCCCGAGGCTGCAAGCAGAATCATGCCGCTCGCCGCCAGTCGGGATACGTGAAGTGGCCGCGCTTACACCTGATATCGCGCCACCGGCCGCGCGGCCGCGGCGACCGCGCTCGAAGCCGCCCGCCGGCGCATGCGATTGCCATAGCCATATTTTCGGGCCGAACGCCCGATTCTTGTATGCACCGGAACGAAGCTATACGCCGCACGAGATGCCGCTCGAAACCTACCTTGGCATGCTGGACGCGATCGGCATCGAGCGGGGCATTCTGGTGCAAGGCAGCGCGTACGGGACCGACAACTCGGCGCTTCTGGATGCCTTGTGCAAAGTTCCGGAGCGCCTCCGTGGCGTGGCTGTTGTGGATGAAGCAAACAGCGCGGGTGAACTGAAACGCATGGCCGACGCGGGTGTGCGCGGCCTGCGCTTCAACCACCTCTTTCGCAATGGCAAACTGGCGTTCAAGGGCGGCGCAGGGATCGACCGGTTTGCACAACTCGAACGCACTATGGCCGACCTCGGCTGGCACGCGCAGCTATGGATCGATTGCAAAGACCTACCGGAACTCTGGCCCAGGATCCACAACTCGCCGGTTCCCATCGTGATCGACCACATGGGGCGCGTTGATGCGACTCTGGGATCGGCGTACGCAGGCTTCGAATTCATGAGGCGCCTGCTTGCGGAGGGGAAGATTTGGGTAAAGCTTTCCGCTCCCTATCGCGCAAGCAATAGCCCCCCGCACTACCCCGAAGTGAGGCCGCTGCACCAGGCCTTGCTAAGTGCGAATCCGGAACAATGTCTGTGGGGACTCAACTGGCCGCATGTGTCGTGGACAGAAGCGATGCCCAACGACGGCGCACTGCTCGATCTGTTCGAAGACTGGACGCCGCAGGCGAATATACGTCGACAAGTGCTGGTGGACAATCCGGCGAAACTCTTCGGATTCAACTAGCCCCAGTATCTGCGACGGCCGCTTCCTGCGATCGCGCAAGCATGTCTTGCGCAAGCGCCGCCAGGAGAGTAGCGGCCGAGGAGGTGCAAGAGAAATCACGTCGGTTCATCTAAACGAGCCCATTTGACTTCGATGCAGCGCGCTAACCTGCCGCCGGTCGCGGCAGGTCACTGCATTCCTCGAAAATGCGCGCGCCGCAGGTCCTGCATACAGCCTGATCCATGCGCACGAAAACGCCGCCGATCGCTTCGCGCTTGCCCTCGAAAATATTCATGCGGCCGATTGCGTCGATTTTTCCGCTGCGTTCAAACATGTCACGCACAGGCTGGCGCAAGCTGTAGAAGTATAGTGCCCCGCCCATGCTTCTGCGACGCTTCGCCTCAAGCGCCAGCAATTCGACGCCGGCCACGTCGACGAAGTTGATGCTCTTCGACATCAGCAGCAGATGTTTCTGTTCCGGACCGTTTTCGCACAGGCCGTCAAGATGGGTCGCTACATGATTCACTGCCCCGAAATAAATCGACCCCTCTATGCGCAGGATCTTCAGTTGCGGACATTCGGCAAGGTTCGCTCCCGCCTCGATCATTCTGCGCGTCGGGTGGTGTGGATCCGGTACCAGGCTGCGCATGCCCGGGCGCGAGGTCCGGTTCAGGTAGACGCCGAGCGAGAAAGCCACGCCTGCCAGGATTGCGAATTCAAGCTCCAGCAGCAGTGTCGCGGCGAAGGTAAGCGCAAGCACTGCGGTCTCGGCAGGACTCGCGCGCACAATGGCGCGAATGCTGGATAAATCGATCAGTCCCCAGGCGACCAGAAACAGGATCGCCGCCATGCTCGCGATAGGCAGGTAAGCCACCAGCGGCGCCACGCCGAGCAGGATCACGGCCAGCAACACGGCGGAAAAGACCGCAGCGAGCGGGGTGCGCGCTCCCGCCTCGTAGTTGAGCCCGGAGCGGTTGAAAGAAGCGCTCACCGGGTAACCCGAGAAGAAGCTCGCAGCGATATTGGCCAGTCCCTGCCCGATGAACTCCTGATTGCCGTCGATGCGCTGGCCGGACCTGAGCGCGATTGCGCGTCCGATCGACACCGCCTCCGTCAATCCGAGCACCGTGATCGCAACCGCGATGGCGAGCAGCTTTCTCATGTTTTCCAGCTCGAAGTCGGGATGCGTCAGCGGCGGCAACGCGCCGGGCAGAGCGCCCAGCATGCGGATTCCGGTATGTTCTGCGCCCAGGGCCTGGTTGAGGAGGACGGCCAGCAGTGTGCCCGTCAGCATCGCGGCTATCAT
>JAPLRD010000222.1:1153-13990 GCA_026399375.1 Pseudomonadota bacterium | reverse complement strand
GGCGGCATTGAGCGTGGGCAGCGCCGGCACTGCAGAAAAAATGAACGGGACGAGGACCTGCCTGAGGTCGCGGTGGTCGAAAAACGGCTCCGGCAGCTGCGACAAGTCGTTTTGCAGCTTCAGCGGCGTGAAACTGGTGATCAGTTCGCTGGCGCCGCTCACGTCCGCCCAGAGGCTGTTGCGCAGAGGGTCCTCGCAGGTTGCGGCATAGTGCCCGATGAACTGGAAGCGCAGCTGGTTGCGATCGATAATGAAGCGCGGGTCAATGTCGATCTCCCGCACCAGGGTTTGCCCGTCGGCATCGCGCACGATAGGCGCGAGACCTATCATCTCGCCGTTCAAGATGACCTTGATGTGAGAATCCTTGGGGAGCAGCGCCGGCGAATGGCTGTAGCGCAGCACCAGTTTCATGCGTGTGACGAGTTCGTCGGCGCGCGAACCGAAGTGGACCGATGCGCTGCCGTCGGTTGTGCGCAGGGGCAGCGAGTTTTGCAGTGTCAATTCCTTCATGGTGACGCGGCGCGTCTGCGCGCCATCGGCAGCGTCGGCCAGGGCCGTCGCCGCTGCGCGTTCGGATTTCTGCTGCGGTCTCGCCTGCAGGTCTGCTGTCTGCAAGGCGGCCGCGACGGTGACAAGCGCAACGCCCAGCAGACGCAGCGTTTGCAGCGGCGGGCGCGGCAGCCACCAGGCGATCGCCTCGCCGAACAGGGTCGCCTTGCGCCGCAACGGACGCATCACCGCGGCGACCATCGCGCGCTGGCCCGCGAGTGCGGCAGCAAGCACCGCCGAGGGCGGCGGGTCATCGTCCGGCAGCACCGTCGCGGCGCCGCAACTTACGGCGATGGCGAGCACCGGCGCGTTGAAGCAGGCCCAGAGCAGGAATACGGCGATGATCTCCGCATCCGCCGTGCCCGAGGCGAGCTTCGCTGCGCCCGCACCGATGGCGAGGAGGTTGATCCAGGCCGCCAGCACGGGTGGGGCGGTGCCGTTTCTTGCTTGCAGTACCGACCAGGCCTGGGCGATCTCGCGCCCGCGGCGAGCCATGCCCGGCGCATGCAGGGCGAAGCGCGACGATACGAATGCGCCAGCCAGAAGGTGCGGCAGGGCATACAGTGCGAGCAGCGGCGCCGGGGCAGCGATGAGCCTCACGTCGAATACCAGAACAGCGGCCGGAGCGGCAACGCAGATCATGCGCGCGAGGCTGGTGACGAAGCCCGCTGCCGGCAGCGGGCCGCCCCCGTGCTCGCCAGTGCCAACTGCGCGCTTCGCCGCAGCCAAGCATATCCATATCTCTGCCAGCAGCAACAGCAGGCCCAGGGTCAAATCCAGTTGCCGGGACGCATCGAGGCTGTCGCTGGCGCGCCACCAGAAATAGCGCGCCGACAGAACACCGGACAGAAAGACCGCAGCGAGGTCCACGGCAGGCCCGGCAGCGCGCAGCAACAGCAGCGCGGCGAGGATCGTGGCGCAGAAAATGGCTTGCGCGGGAAGATTGAGCGGCGCCGACATCGACAGCAGGGCAACACCGCCGACCGCCATCCAGGCAAAGGCGACCATGCCCTCGCGCTGCCAGAGACGAAGACTGGCGAGCGCCAGGAACCTGCTGTCGAGGGGTCCTGGTTCACGGCGTTGTCGCGTACCGCCCGCCAGCCAGAGACGGTCGAGACGGTCGCCACAGGCGGCGCCGACGCGCCCGGCGAGGCGGCGCAGGCGCGAGTCGCCGGGCGTGCGCGGCGTAGTCGGCGTCGGCGCAGATCGCGGTTTCACTAGAAGCAACCAGAGCAACTGCAGGGGCAGACGGATCAAGTCGGCGGGGCGCAGATGGCGCAGATCGATGTGCGGGAAGAACGGCGCCATGAGTGCTTCCCAGTCGAGCGTTTGCGTCGCCGGCAGCCGGAAGAACAATGACAGCAAAGCACGCAGGGAAGGGCCGCGCCGCGGAAGCGCTTCGAAAATGCCCTGCAGCAAACGGTTCAACGCCATATCGGGATATTTCTCAGCGGCACGTAGGGCAGAGTCGGCTTTGGAGTCCCGGCGCAGGCGTAAAATGCACGATCGCACCGTTCGAATGAAGTAAGCTTCGATAATAATGAACACTTCATTTGCTGTCCATGTGAATGAAGCAAATATATGACTGCGCCAACTTTGCTGAACAGAACGCCGCCCGGCCCTCTCCCGGCGCCCGGTTTGGGCGTGTGGAACCTGTATTTCCTCGCAAAATTCGCCTTGGCCTGGAAGGAATTGACAGGCTTCCATCCGCTCGAAAATCTCGCTTTTGCCCTGGTGCTGCTGCTGCCGCTTCCATCCCCGGCCTGGCGCCGGGCAAGGCTTGCGGTGGCGATCCCGTTCGGCATCGCATTGCTCTATTACGATTCGTGGTTGCCGTCCTTCAGCCGCGTCCTGTCACAGGCCAGCCTGATCTCGAACTTCAGCCTGAGCTACCTGATCGAGCTGGGCGGACGCTTCGTCAGCGCCCCGGTCGTGGCGCTACTGATTATCGTTGCTGCGGCCTACCTGATACTCGAGCGCTGGCTGCGTTTCTCCGTGCTGGTGACCGGCGCGCTGCTGGCGCTTGTGCTCGGCGGGTCGCCATTCGGGCCATCGGCGGCAACCGACCCGGTGAGAGCGGGTGGCGCAGCAGCCGGTGCTGCCGGGAACGATCCCGAGGCGGCGCTGCGCGAATTCTTTGCGCGCGAGGCAGGCCGTTCCGTCACCATGCCCAGGCCGGCTGCCGGCGATGCGCCCTTCGATGTGATGTTCATCCATATCTGCTCGCTGTCGTGGGACGATCTGCAGGCGATGGGGCTGGAAAATCACCCGCTGCTGCAGCGCTTCGATTTTCTTCTGACCCGCTTCAACTCCGCCGCCACCTACAGCGGCCCTGCGGCCATCCGCATCCAGCGTGCCACCTGCGGGCAGGAGGCGCACGAAAAGCTCTACGCACCGGCGCCGTCGAACTGCTACCTGATGGAAAATCTGCGCGAGGCCGGCTTCGAGCCGGCGCTGGTATTGAACCATGACGGGCATTTCGACAATTTCCTCAAGTTCGTCCAGGCGCAGGACAGCGCGCGGCTTGAGCCTTTGCCGCTGGCCGGTGCCAGGGTGGCGCAGTATTCCTTCGACGAATCGCCGATCTACGACGACGTCGACGTTCTCGGCCGCTGGCTCGATGCCAGGGCGAAGGCCCCGGCGCAGCGCATGGCGGTCTACTACAACACCATCAGCCTGCATGACGGCAACCGGATGCCCGGCGAGAAAGGGCAGCCGGGCAGTCTGGAAACCTATCGCCCGCGCCTGGCCAAACTGCTCGACGATATCGACGGCTTTCTCCAGTCCCTGGAAAAATCGGGCCGCCGCGCAGTGGTGGCCGTGATCCCGGAACACGGCGCCGCGGTGCGCGGCGACAGGATGCAGATCGCCGGCTTGCGCGAAATTCCCAGCCCGGCAATCACGCTGGTCCCCGTCGGCATCAAGGTGGTCGGCCCGCAGGTGCATCGCAACGGCGCCAGCGCGCGCATCGACGAGCCCACGAGTTACCTGGCGGTTTCCGAAATCGTCGCCCGGATGCTGGCGCGCACGCCGTACGCGGCGGGCGGTTTCGCCGCGACCGATTATGTCGGCGAACTTCCGGCGACGGCGTTCGTGGCGCAGAACGAAGACACCACCATTATCGAGAGCGGGGGCAGTTATCTGCTCAGTCGGGCAAAGGAAGGCTGGACCAACTACAAGCCGTAATGACGGGCGGCTTGTGTAAAATGCGCGATGGGCGCGGCGGCGACGGAAGGGCGGAACGTGGAAGAAAAGAATTCGGCGGCGAGCCCGCCAGAAGCTGAAGAAGCGACGGACATCGGTGCGTATCTGCGCCAGCGCGAAGCGCTCGAATCGGCGTTCGAGGAGAAGTTTACCCAGACGCTGACGGTGATGTTCACCGACCTCAAGGGATCGACCGCCATCGCGGAGAAATACGGCGACCTCACCAGCCGGCAGGTGATCCAGCGGCACAATGACATTCTCTTCCCGACGGTCAAGGAATTTCGCGGCACGCTGGTGAAATCCATCGGCGACGGTACGCTGTCGCATTTCGAGAGTGCGCTCGACGCCCTGCGCGCCGCGGTCAAGATCCAGCGCGGCATAGACGAACTCAACCGCTCCGGCAAATTTCCCATGCCGGTGTTGATGCGCATCGGCGTGCATACCGGCAAGTGCATAGTCGAAAAGAACGATATTTTCGGCGACGTGGTCAACACCGCGTCGCGCTTCGAATCGTCCGCCAATCCGGGCGAAATCTATTTCTCCGAAGATACCTACAACGCGCTCTCCGACAAGGCCGAAATCTACAGCCGCTTCGAGCGCAAGATCACGCTGAAGGGAAAAGCCGAGCCATTCTCCGCCTACAAGGCATTCTGGAATCCGGAGGAAATTGAAATCGACCTGAAAGGCGGCATGAAAGCGCCTGCAGCCGCGCCGGAAGAGGACCCGCGACGCAAGTGGGTCAAGTACGGCGTGATCTTCGCCATCGTGCTGGCGGTGGTGGGGGCGCTAGCAATGAGCGACCGCATGCGCAATTTTGGCGGCGAAGACCGCCGCTCCATCGACCACAGAATCAAGGCACCCGCGGAGCGCTAGCGGGGCGCGGTGGATGCAGCGCACCTCATGCGCAAGGCGGCAGGCCGCGCAGTGAGATTGGCTGGAATCGAGTAGCGACGCGACTTTCCACGCATCGGCGCCCCTGGACCGTCGCCCGCCAGGCAATCCGGCTAGTCTTTCTTGCCGGACACCGTCTTCAGGCGGCGCGCGCGATAGCGCCGGATCAGTACGACCAGTATCCACGTCAGTCCGGCAATCAGTGCCGCGAGGGCGGCATAGAAGACGGGTTTGTAGGCATAAAACATCGCATCGATGCGATCGAAGCCGGTGCCGATCCAGTCGACCTTGCCCTGCTTGCCCGTGGTGTAGCCCTTGGCGACGGACAGCGAGGTCACCTTCGTCTTCGGCGAAAGAAATTCAAAAATGACGAGATCGCCGTAGATCTGGCTCTGGATTTCCGGTTCCATCAACTGGTCGGAGAGTTTTACCAGGTCGTGCTGGTCTTCCGCGGCGATCAGCAGCACGCTGCGGCCCGCCTGCATCGGTGATTCGAACTCCATCATCAGGCCCCGGTTGCTGCCCATGCGGCTGATCTGCTCGCTGAAGGAATAGCTCGACTCCTTCTGCCAGCTGCGCACGATCGGATAGGGCACACGCGAGGTCTTTCCGGCCTGCAGCGGCGAGGCCGCAGCGATCTCCGCCGGCAGGCTGAACATGTCTCCCAGCACGATCAGATCACCGTTCAGCTTGGCCGGCGGCTTGTAGGTGATGGTCATGTTGATCAAAGGAAAGCCGTTCTTCTGCGTCATCAGGCCGACCACGTTCATTGCCGCGGCCAGCGCATCGAGCGACGGTCGCGCGATATAGATGCTGCCCTCAAAACCATCCGGCCAGCGCGTGAAAGGAAATCCGTTCAGCATGAACAGTTCCAGCCGCGGCATCTCGACGAAGTGCGGCATGTAGGGGAACTTCAGGGTGGAATTGTCGAACAGGGTGAAGAAGTTGTTGCCCGGCTGCAGCAGATCGCATTCCTTGGCGGTGACGTGCAGTTCCGGCGAGAAGGTGATGGTATTGTCGCCGGGTCGGAACACGTATGTCGGAATATCGAGCTTGTATTTCTCAAAGAAACCGCCTTCGGTATTCTGCAGCGGGATCGCGCGCACGGCCATGTTGTTGACCAGAACGTTGAGGGCGGAATCTGCGCGCATGCCGGCGCCATAGGCAAAGTTGAGCACCAGCTCGACCGTGCGGTTCTGCTTGATCAAAAAGTCCGCCGGCAGCCGGAAGTTGATCGTGCTCGCCAGCGGATTCATGCCGGCCATGGTGCGCGTGGGCAGATTCAGGGTCTTGAAGTCATAGACCTTGTCCGACGCGATGATGCCGCGCCCCCCGTAGGCGGAGATATCCGGCAGCGAAAAGCCGACTGCCCGCAATTCATCGGAACCCGGATAGGCGAGGGACAGGTTCGCCAGTGTTTCCGCCGCCAGTTTGACTTCTTCGACCGTGGCGCCGGTAACCACGATCAGGGCGTGTTTGTTGTCCGTGCTGCCGTCTTCGTTGAGCATGGGCAGGATCTTCAGATAACCGCCCTTGTCCGCCGACGCGGACGGAAGGGCCTTGCCCAGCAGCGGCCGGACGAATGCTTCGGTGCCGATGACGACGTTGTCCTGCCCGGCCTGCAGCATGTCGGATACCGAGAACGTCACTTTGCGGTAATCGTAGCGTCGCGCGACGCCGGAGGCGACGACCGCCGCGAGGCTCGCGGCTTGTTCGTCAGCGGTATTGAAGGCGAGATGGGCCCGGCCTGAGGTGATCAGTCGCGGATCGAAGGTGAAATCGCTCACGCTGGACAACTGCATCGGCACCGGCTTCAACTCGTAATCGAGGATCAGCGCCGAAGTGTCGAGTTTGATGCTGGTCCACAAGGACGAGGCGCAGGGCTGTTCGCACTCCTTCTCCGAATAGTGCTGCGAGACAGAGAAGCTGAGCTTGTTGTAGCCCGGTGCGAGCATGCTGGCCGGAATGTTGACCGTGAACGGATCATTGGGAGAAATCTGCACCAGTTTGGTCTGGGCGACGGATACGCCATTTACCTTGACCACCATATGGGACATCCGGCTGATCAGGCTGGCCGATACGGCGTAATGCAGCTTCAGCTTCGCCGAGGTGACTTTCCAGCGATACGGCATCGGAATTTCGATGGCCTGCTCGTCGGACACGCAGCGCAGTTCGAGACTGGGATAGGGCAAAAACCGGGTCAGCGGCAATTCCAGGTTTGCCGCCCATGCGAACCCCGGCAGCACGGTCAAAGCAAGCAGCAGCAATCTCATCACCTGGGTCATCCTTGAAAGTCTAACAGTGTCGTCATGCATGGTTCAAGCGATTGGCAATTTTCCCCTAGACTGTATCCGATCGCGACGTCCGGCGGCCCGATTTGATGCGGGATTCGCGTACACGTTCCCACAGCATGGTGCCGCTGCCGACGATCCCCCGCCCGCCGAGGCGGACGAAATGCATCAGCATGCCGAATGTGCCCTGCATTTCCTGCTTTTTCTGCCACAGGCGCAGCCAGCGGCCACTGTCGCCGAAGGTGAAACGGATCGCCTGCGGATCGCAGGGGTCTTCGTGGACGAATTCTGAGCCGCAAAAAAGCTTGCCGCCGCGCGGCGTAATCCGGTGCAGGCGAGCTTCAAAACTGTAGGCATTACCGTCGCTGTCGGTCGTCTCCAGCGTGACGCGTTCCAGCGGTTTGAGCGCGACGTCCGAGGGGATCTCGAAGCCGATGCCGGTCAGCGAAACATCGCGAATTTCGCCGCTGATGCGCTCGCGCAGCCGCGGCACGACCAGGGTGAGCGTTCCGTCCGATTCAATGCGGTGGTAGTTGCGGATCTGCTTGCGCTCCCAGAATGCGCCAAGCGATATCAGCGCCAGGACAAGGTTGTAAACCGACCAGCAGGCGGTCACCGCGATCACGTCGCGCAATATCGGGTAGTCGATCCATTTATAGACAGCCATGCCCAGGGCGGCGGCATTGATGAAAATCACCAGCAGGAAAGAGACCGACATCGGGTTCAGGCTCTCGTGCTCCTGCGTCTGGCCCTTGGGCGTCACCTTGAACGTGGGATGAGCCGGATTCAGAAACACCGAGATCACCGCCGGCATCAGGAACATCGACTGCACGCTCTCGTAGACTTCGGAAAAGAACGGCTGGCGGGCGCGCGAATAGAAAAAATCCATTACGATCCAGCCACTCAGCACATAGGGCAGCACGTAGGCGACGATCTGCAGCCACGAGGCATTGTAGATGCGCAGGCCGAACAGCAGGAAGGTGGCCGGTGCGATGAAGTAGATGAAACGGACGATGCCGAAGAACCAGAAGAAGCAGGAATTGAAATAGCACAGCCGCTGCGCCAGTGTGAGCCCCGGCGCAAACAGCGGGTTGTTCAGCAGGAACATCTGCAGCATGCCCTGGGCCCAGCGCGTGCGCTGGATGATGTAGTCGTCGTAGCTTTCGGGCGACAGGCCGCAGACCATGGGCCGCTCGAAATACACGCTGCTGTAGCCGCGGCTGTGCAGCGCAAAGGCGGTCTCGGCATCTTCGGTGATGGTCTTGCCGCTCAGCCCGCCGTTTTCCATGAGGTGGCTGCGGCGCAGAAGCGCGGCGGAGCCGCAGAAGTAGCTCGCCCCCCAGAAATCGAGGCCCGGATGGATGACGCGATAGAACATGTCGTTTTCGCCGGGCGGGTTGGCGATGCCGCCGAGGTTCTTTTCTATCGGTGTCGGGTTGATGAAAAAGTGCGGGGTTTGCACCAGGAACAGCTTGGGGTCGGCGAGAAAGAAGCCGACCGTGCGCCTGAGTATGTCGCTCGTCGGCACATGGTCGCAGTCCAGGATCAGCACCAGGTCGCCCGAACTGTGGGCCAGCGCGTGATTGACATTGCCGGCCTTGGCGTGCAAGTTCAGTGGGCGCGTGATGTAGTGGGCGCCGAGTTCATCCGCCATGCGGCGCAGCCGATAATGGCGATCCCACGAGGCCATGCCGTTTTCCGGGTGCTGCCGCTTGGCCATCGTGCCGTCGACCGTCGGCAGCAATGCCGGGTCGGAAGGGGCATCGATCGGCGGCTGCTTCAAAGGCCAGGCATTGAGCAGCATGCCGAGAAAATGAATGATTAGGGCATACACTTCCGCCAGATAAAGCGCCGTCATGCCGACGAAATCGGCAAACCCGGTGTAGAGCAGGCTTTCGGTCGAGCGCCAGTAGATATAGCGGAAAGAAAGAAACGCGGAGACCAGTATGAACAGCATCCTGAGCGGCATCGAACGCGACTTGCGGAACAGATACAGCAGGAGCAGCACGCCAAGAGAGGACCAGCCGATGATCATCTGGTGGCGCTGCCCCAAATAGCTCGTCGCGAACCGATCGAGGTAGATCAGTCCGCAAGTCAAAAGCACGATCAGGACCTGCGCCCGCCACGTACGTGTCATATTGCCAGGGGGTTCTTCACAAAGAAGCTGACTTGATTTTTTGTCGAGTATTTTCTTGATTATAAGATGAATTCGGATAGCGATTCAGGACAGCATCTTTCAGAGAACCTCGTAACTTGCCAAATGGCCAGACTGGGTCCGCGGCGATCAACGCACTGCCTAAGAAGAATGGAATTCCCGTTGGGTGTCATATTGATATCCGAGGCGGTCGCCCAAAATAGTGGCTCTGACCCGTTCCCTATCTGAGCGCGGAAGTCGTTATGTTCGACAAGCCGAGTCCTTGCCTCAGTGGCGAGCGGCGGCTTGACAATTGGACAGCGGCCTCTCCTTGCGCGAAAGTCAGGCGTCGCTTTTGGGGCTGAAATGAGCCTTGAACAACTCAAACTCGAAGTCGGAAAGCGGCCGCTGAAATGCACCTTTCCTGTGGCCGCCGCTGGTCAACTGGCGCACCCGGTCATGCCCCGCCGCTGGCGACGCAGTAGGACCAGGCCGGTGGATGTCCGCAGCAACATTGCTGCCACTCACGAATACTCCGCAGCGTCCCCTCTGCTTCAACGCAGGATGTTCGTCAGCCCCGTTTCAGGCGGACAAGGTCCAGTAGCGCGTCAACTGACCCCTGGATGTCCGGGAATATGCGCACGCCTTTTGGCGGACGCTTTACGACGGCCGCGCCCGCCCCGCCCACCCAGATCTGCACTTGGAGCGGCAGCAGGCGCAGTATATGAACCAAGGTCGATCCGACACGCCGCTCCGGGTAGGCAAAGCTAAATGACAGGGCGAGCACGTCTGCCCTGCAGGAGGCGACTGCCATTTTCAAATCATTGAAGGGAACGTGAGCTCCAATGCAGACGGTATGAGCTCCCTGATCTGCCAGCACCGCCTCGGCCATGAGCAACCCCAGTACATGGCGTTCCCCCGGCGGACTGGCGCAGAGAATTCTGGGGTAACCCCGTTTGGGCTTGCTGGAGAGTATCTCGGCATGCAAGCGGCGTTCGACGGTGCTGGTGAAGAGATGCTCGTGAAAGATCTCGATTTCCTTGCGTGACCAGGCGTTTCCGACGCCATTGACCAATGGAATAAGCGTGTACCGGACGAACTCGGTCAGCGTTCCCCTGGCGCGATCCTTGTCCAACAGAGTCTCGAGTCCGGCAACGTCGGTCTTCTTGAGCCGCTCGATGAGCCTGCGGGTCGTTGCGCTCCAGTGGGGTGCCGGTGCTTCCACGACAATGGCCCGTTGCAGGCGTTCGAGTTCAAGCAAAGTCTTGCCGACGACCTGGGCGGGCCGGAAACCACCTTGCAGCAGCCGCCTGATCAGCAGAAGGTCCCTGATGGTCTCGCGCGTGTATCCGGCCTTGCCGCCCGCTTGCGTCACCGGAAGAGGGTAGCCAAAGCGCTGGCGCCACTTGCGCAAGAGGTCTTTGCCGAAACCGGTTTCGAGTTCGATATCAGCGGAAGGGACGAGATAGCGTGCTTGCATCGATGGTCACCGCATCAATTTAGACATTTGTCCGGCCTGTTATGTCACGCCCAAAGAATATACACTGAACTCTACTGGTTGGAAAGGTTCGATCGCCTGTTGGTCCAAAACACAATAGCGAGGGCGGCATGAATTCGAAGCGTTCTGCGGGGCATTGGTCTGGAGGGCGCAGGCGGCGGCGCGGCATGCGACGCTAATGTACTTCGGCCATCAGAAGAAGTGAGCATGCAGAGTACTTCCCCCACCCCAGCAACTCCTGTCGATCCGCGAACAGCTGTTGTTTCCGCTCCCAATGTCGGCGAGAGTTTCGCCGCCATGTTGAAATCGCGTTACGGACGGATTTTTCTGCTGGTTGTCGTCCTGTCTCCGGCGTTGGTCGGCTACCAGATTCTTGGCTCCCGGCAGGACGCGATAGAAACGGCACGAACAAGCGTACGGAATCTGGCCTTGCTCCTGGAAACGGACCTGAGTACCGATTTTCGTACGGTTGAACGCATCGGCGCGACCCTTGCCGTGGAGATTGACCCTGAATCCATGCATCAAGCGGCGGTCCGCAGCCATAAAGCCCGGATGGTCCGTTGGCTCAGGTCTCTCGTACCCGCTGCGGAAACGGTAGAGGCCTTGCGGGTTTTCGATGCCAACGGCGATCTGCTCTATGCCAGCGAGGAAAGCGCTCCTGGGATCAACATCGCCGACGTGTCCTATTTCCGGAAGCTGAAGACCGAACCGGCAATCGGCGGGATGTACTCCGAAACGATCATCAGCCGGGTAACCGGACATGAATTGATGCTCAGGGCAACTGCCATACGCGACGCCAAGGGTTCCTTCCTCGGGATCGTCGCCATCGGAATCAATCTGAGTGCTCTACGCGAACATTTTTCCAGAATCAACGTAGGACCGGCTGGAATGGTCGGGCTGCGGCGCGTCAATAACGGCGACATCGTTGTGCGAGCGCCAAGCCAGGTAGAACGCAACAACGGGCCGGTAGAGGATCATCCTGGGCGAAGACTCATTCTCCAGGGTGAGCCAAGCGGCACGCATGAACGCAGCTCGATCACCGATGGCATACGGCGAACCTACGCTCACCGGACGATCGGAGAGCAGACCCCCTTCTTTGTCGAAGTCGGATTGGGCGAGAGCGACTACCTGGCTAAATGGCGCAAGGATGCGATCATCTGGTCTTCGGCCTGCCTGCTATTCCTGCTGATCCTGGTATGGGTTTGGCATCGGCTCATGCTTGCACAGCGTGCGCAGTTGAAAAGCGAGCAGAAGGCCAGCGACATGGATGAGCGGCTGCGCGGCCTGTACGCGCTGTCGCCCTTGGGGATCGGGCTTAACGATATGCAAGGCCGCCTCGTCGATTTCAACCAGGCGCTGAACAGCATTCTGGGTTATTCGGCGGACGAACTGAAGGCCCTCGACTATTTGAAACTGACGCCACCAGAATACGCGACAAACGAGGCGCTGCAGATGGACAGCCTGGTGCAAACCGGACGCTACGGCCCCTACGAAAAGGAGCTCAGCCGAAGCCTTGCGGGAGATGCGACGGCGCGAGGTCGGGATAGGCGCCAGCATCCAGCGCTCTATGCTGGGCGAACTGCCCGAGGGCATAGAGGGCGCGCAGCTGGCCGGGTATGCCGATCCGTCGCAAATCATAGACGGCGATTTCTACACGGTCCGCCGCTACCGCCCCGACTGCTTCGAGGTGCTGATGGGCGATGTCATGGGCAAGGGCGTCGAGGCGGCGCTGATGGGCGCCGGGATCATCGCCGCCTACAATCGCGCGCTCGCCGACCTGCTGGTTGCCGAAGCAGGCGTTCGATCCTTGCCGACTCCGGCCGAGATCGTCAATGCCATACACCGCGCGCTGACGCCGCAGATGATCACCCTGTCTTCGTTCGCCACGCTCGCCCTGTACCGCTTCTATCTGGATGCCGGGACTCTGGTCTACGTCAACGCCGGGCACACGCCCGGCTTGCTCACGCGCGGGCCTGATGCGCGCCCTGTGGCCATCCTCGGGGAAAACCTGCCGATCGGGGTCATGCCCGATGAAGTCTATGTCCAGTTCAGCCTCACCGTTGGCCCGGGCGACAGCCTGCTGCTGTTCTCCGACGGCATCACCGAGGCGCGCAATGCCGCGGGCGAGGAATTCGGGATCGAGCGTCTGTGCGGCCTGCTCGAGCCGGGCAGCATGGCCGACCTGCCGCCCGCCACCATGCTGCACGCCCTGCGCGGAGAACAGCGGCGATTCAACGGCGGCGGGCCGGGGACCGATGACCTGACCGCGC
>JAPLRD010000222.1:0-1085 GCA_026399375.1 Pseudomonadota bacterium | reverse complement strand
CTTTGGTATTCACCCTGCCTTGGAACCTGGAGGGATTGGGGGCATTGCGCGCGCGCGTCGCCGAGTGCGCCGGCAGTCTTCCCGCCGAGGACGCCGACGCCCTGATCCTCGCCAGCTTCGAAGCGGCAACCAACGCCATTCGCTACTCACGGCTGATGGTCGGGGACGCTACGGTCACCTGCCGCATCGCGCGCGAGGGCGCAGCGGTGGCGGTCGAACTGATCTATCCGAGCGCGGTCTTCACCCCGCCCGTTGAATTGCGCACTGACTTCAGCGGCGAGACCGAAAGCGGATTCGGCCTATACCTAATCGAGCAATCGGTGGACTCGGTCGAATACGCAAGCCCCATGCCTGGCATCGCCAGCGTGCGCCTGGTCAAGCGCGCGAACCTGTAAAGATCCGCGCCTGCCGCGAGAATTTGGCTCACAATGGATGCTTAGCGGATGCTTGGCGCCCCTTGCCGATGGCAGCGATCCATCGCGGGCGCATGCAGCTGATCGAACAGGAGCAAGAAATGGCCAAACCCAGCAAACCCAAAACCCCTGCGGCAAGCACCGCCCCCGAAGCGGTCCCGCAGGCGAAGGGCGCCGCGGCGCCTGCCGCTGCGGCCAGCGGTGCGGTTTCCCCGGTCCTGCCGCATACGGCGTTCCCCATCGTCGGCATCGGCGCCTCAGCCGGGGGCCTCGCGGCATTCGAGGCCTTCTTCTCCGGCATGCCCGCCGACACCGATCCGGGCATGGCCTTCGTGCTGGTGCAGCACCTCGCGCCCGATCACAAGAGCATCCTCTCCGACCTGATCCGGCGCTACACCCGCATGCGGGTGCTCGAAGTCGAGGACGGCATGATGGTCGAGCCCAACTGCACCTACATCATCCCGCCCAACCGCGACATGGCCTTCCTCAACGGCGCGCTGCAACTGCTGGAGCCCATCTCGCCGCGAGGCCAGCGCCTGCCGATCGATTTCTTTTTCCGTTCGCTCGCCGCAGACCAGCACGAGCGCGCCGTGTGCATCGTGCTCTCGGGCACCGGTTCGGATGGCACCCTCGGGGTGCGCGCGATCAAGGGCGAGGGCGGCATGGCGATGG
>JAPLRD010000420.1:535-2788 GCA_026399375.1 Pseudomonadota bacterium | reverse complement strand
CGACAAAGCGGCGCGAATCGATAGAACCAGACTCGACAGCCAGTCGATCAGGTATTCAAGGAAAGGTTTTTGTTCGTCTCTCATGGTATTCGCCAAAACGGGCCCCTTTAGGCGGCGCGTGCCTGCGGTCCAGGGTTCTGAGGTTTCGCCCGTTCGGCAAGCCTCGGAAGACTCCGAATAGCTACCCCTACCTGCTGCTCGGCAATTCGGAGTTCGTACAATTTTTGCAGATTGAGCCAGAATTCGGCGCTGGTCCCGAAGAAATGTGCCAGGCGCAGCGCACTATCGCCCGTAACGGCGCGCTGGCCGTTCAGAATTCCCGTTATCCGGTTCGTCGGCACCTTGAGCTGCCGGCCGAGTTCGGCAGCGCTCATGCCGAGTTCGGTGAGCTGTTCGGCGAGATGCTCGCCAGGATGAATTGCGCTGCGTGCCATGGTGTTCCTCATCTGTGATAATCAACGATCTCGACGTTAAGCGGACCGGGCGACCTGTTTGGCCATTCGAAGCAGATTCGCCACTGGTCATTGATCCGGATGCTGTACTGCCCCTTCCGGTCGCCCTTCAAAGTCTCAAACCGGTTGCCAGGCAAGACCGACAGATCCTGGACCGTGATCGCCGCGTCAAGCTGATCCAGTTTCATCTCCGCCTGCCGCGAAAACCCCGCAAACGCCTTGACATACTTGCCTTCCGCAAACTCGCGCGTGCTCTTGTTTTTGTAGCTCACGATCATGCAGCACGGTAGCAAGGATTCGTCGTTACGTCAAGCATAACTGCGTTGCTTGTCGTAACTGTGTCGCTGATCACCTGCGGCCACCGGGCAATAGCGCATGTGAGATCTGTGCTTCAACAATCAAACTGACGGAAGTCGGTCCTGACGATTAAGCGCGAGACTGAACGGGTCCTCGCTTATGTTGCGCCTACAGATGCCGATAAATCAGCCCAGTCGGCAAACTCCCGTTCCCATGCCATCTGGAATTCGACTTGATCAAACAGCCGTGTGAAACCTCGTTCCGTTGGGAACAACACAAGATTTCGTCCGCCAGGGCGCACTGCGCTGGGGTACACGATTCCGTCCAGAGGCTGATCGCGGGATACTCGGAACACCAGCGCGAAGTATTCACAAACGACTTGTGACGGCACATAGCCAATGTGCTCGCCGCCGTCCTTGCGAACAGGCTGGGAGATTTCTTCAACGAACCGCCCCAGAAACAGAAGGGCCTCACGTTCGGGTCGCCGCGCCTCGTCAAAGATGCACGGTTCTACCGGCAAGTGCGTCAAGTCCAGGATGCGCAATTCGCGCCTGGTCTCAAACCGAGCAATAGCAGCCGCGCAGGGTGGTCCGCCCAGTACCTCTGCAAGTGCGGTTTCCTGTTCAAACGCCAGATAGAGGTAGCTGATTCCGACGGGATTCATGCGCCCTGCCCTTGCGAGTTCGGAGGGTGGAGCGCCCATTTGTTCAGCGTCAAGTGCCCAATCCGCCCATTCACTTCTTACCCGGACGCGAAACAGCGACGTTTTTTCTAGTAAGCAGCTGGGCAACTTCAAGCGCTTAACCAGCCTGTCTATGGTAAGCAAGATGCGCCGTGGGTCATGTTCCCATGGGTTGGCCGGCTTAGCAGCTGACGCGTGCTGGAAAAAAAACCGGACTTCATACTTGATTATGCTCACGAAGCTATCCCACAGGGCGCTCAACTCCTCGTTGAGGTGGGATGACGACCAATGTCCGCCCGCAGCCGACACCCATTCGGTATGCACAAACGCCTGCGCGATATCCTCGAAGAGTTCGTCATGGCAGGCAAGAGGCAGGGTCATCAAGACATCCTGGGTACTAGTCGGAGTGGACAACCAGCCTTCGTCGTAGGGAACACCTGCCTGAGTGGGGTCGTTGAAGTAGTAGAAAACGGCACTGCCGATCGGATCCATCAAAACGGCAACCGGTGCTGCTGAATGGGCGCGGGTCTGCCGCCCGCAGTAATCGCACCGCCGCTGGCTGGCATTTTGGCGAATGACTTCCTTGAGAAACTCATCCTCCACGCAATCGGAGCAAACATAACCCTCTGGCTCGTACCAGCCACGATCCTCCGCCTCCATCATTTCCCGCTTAGCTTGTCCCACAGCGCTCTTCCTGACAGTTCATGCGAAGAGATCTCCGTGGGTGTCGTCGCTTTTGGATTTGCGGCCGCGTTTGGCTATGGACAGGGCGGCGACAGCCTGAATGGCGGCGCGACGATGGTTCTCGGCGAGCAGGCGTTT
>JAPLRD010000420.1:0-419 GCA_026399375.1 Pseudomonadota bacterium | reverse complement strand
TTGCAAGCGACGGGACTGATGGTGTAGCGGACACCGTCGTTTTCAGCGATGGTCCTGACTTTAATGAAATCGTGGTCAAGGTTGAGAGCGGTCCAGCCGTAGGGATCGGGAATTACTTTGTCGAGTAGGGCTCTTGGCGAAAAGATAAGGTGACTGGCTTTCATAGATCCCGCCTCAGCAGGCGGGCTTCCGCAGGTGCCCCTCCCAATTTATCCCTTAACCATGGCTGATCCGATAACTCATCCGGCGGACGCGTGGTTGTGGTCACGATGTACTTGAACAGCGTCTGGCCTTCTCCCTGTTCCAGATTGCGCGCCAGATGGAACAGTCGATGGTAGACGCTGAGGCCAAGATCAGCCTCGCGTGGGCTGTCGTGCACCAGAAAGGCCGGCAGGCGAGTGCCGCCTTCGATGCTCATG
>JAPLRD010000387.1 GCA_026399375.1 Pseudomonadota bacterium | reverse complement strand
CGCCATCACCACCATGGCGCCGAATGTGCGCGCGGGGAAACTCAAGGCCCTGGGTACCACAGGCAAGGAACGCTCGCCGGTGCTGCCGGACGCGCCGACCGTCGCCGAAGCCGGTGTGCCCGGTTACGAGGCGGTGATCTGGCTAGGCATCATGGCGCCTGCGGGCACACCCAGGCCCATCGTCGAGCGCCTGAACGCGGAAATTCGAAGGATCGCCAATACCGCGGAAGCAAAGGACGCGTGGGCCAGGCAGGGTGCGGCACCGATGAGCATGAGCTCGGAAGAATTCGGGCAGTACCTGCGCGAAGATATCGCCAAATGGGCCAACATCGTGAAGATTTCCGGTGCCAAAGTGGATTGATACGACTTCGATTGAAACGACTGTCGATTGATACGACCGTGGATTGAAACGAAACGACCGCACATTGAAGCGACGGCGGATTTCCTGGAGAACATCGAATGCAACTGAAAATACTGAGCGCGGGTGCCGCGCAAGGCGTGGTGACGGGGCTGGCTGACGAATTTCGTGCGCGGACGGGATATGAACTCGATTGCAGCTTTGGTGCAGTCGGTGCGATGAAGGAAAAGCTGCTCGCTGGCGCGCCCGCCGACCTGATCATCCTGACCCAGGCCCTGATCGCCGGTTTGGTGGCCGAAGGAAAGCTGGCACCCGACAGCAGTGCCGACCTCGGCCGGGTGCGCACCGGCGTCGCAGTGCGCGCGGGAGATCCCTTGCCCGATGTTTCGAGCGCGAACGCCTTGCGCAAGACCTTGCTCGGTGCAGCGGGCATTTTTTTTCCCGACCCGCAAAAAGCGACCGCCGGCATCCATTTCGCGCACGTGCTCGATACCCTGGGCGTGCGCTCCGAGCTGGAGCCGCGCTTGAAGACCTATCCGAACGGCGCGACAGCCATGCGCGAAATGGCGCAGTCAAAAGGCGAGCGGCTGGTGGGATGTACCCAGGTCACGGAGATCAACAATACCCCCGGGGTCGTGCTGGTCGGATTGTTGCCATCCGAATTCGAACTCGCGACCGTTTATTCCGCTGGCGTGTGCACCGGCGCCGCCAGCGCGCAGGCAGCTCGGCAATTCATAGCGCTTCTAGCGGGAGAGGATACACGCGCACTGCGCGTCAAGGCCGGATTCGAACTTGGGGCGGCTTGAGTCTGAACGGTCAAAGACCGTAGGGAATTTCTGGCGGATAAAGCACTGCGCTCGTTTCGAGCCCGGGTCGCCTGCCGCGTTCCTCTGGTCAAGGTAAACCTCAAACATTCGGTTGAGGGTGGTCAGCTTCCATCCGCATCAGGTACACCCGACTAGGGGCGCGCACAACAGCGGAATCTGGGTCGATGACCTGTCGGACTCTTTATGCTTGAAAGTTACCTTGGCCGGAAGAACGCGCTTATTAACATTAACGACCATTCGGCGTAAAAGTTGATGTGCTATTTATCTCATGCCGCCCTCGCCGGCCAAGCCCGGAACAGGCCACGAATGCTCCCCCACTTCGCGCGCTTGCCTGTTGCGATAGCGCTGTAGCATCGCAATAGGTTTGTGCTGAAGCGGCGCCTGCGCCGCGCGCAAGCCGCCGCCAAGCTCTTCAGCCGGTGATCCCGATCTGCCAGGGCACGAACTCG
>JAPLRD010000195.1:12162-14252 GCA_026399375.1 Pseudomonadota bacterium | reverse complement strand
TTCGACACGACGATCGACGACATCCTCGCCGTTTCGGGCTACACCGCGCGCGGCGAACTTGCGTTCGTGCCGCACTACGAGCCGCCGAAGCGCCACGGCAGCGCCGCAGAGTATCCGTTCGACTTCATCGACTACAAGTCGCGCCTCAACCGCGAGGGCCGGTCGCAGAACCTGCCCTGGTACCAGGAGTTCAAGAAGGTCGACGCGGGCGACGTCTCCTGGGACGACGTGCTGAAAATGCATCCGGCCGACGGCGCGAAACTGGGCCTGAAGACCGGCGACAGCGTCAAGATCACTTCCATGGCGGGAACGATCACCACCAAGTTGAAGCTGTGGGAAGGCGTGCGGCCTGGCACGGTGGCGAAGTGCTACGGCCAGGGACACTGGGCCTACGGCCGCGTCGCGGCCAGGGACTATGCCAAGGCGCAGCCGCGCGGCGGCAACAACAACGAGATCCTGGTCGACGACTACGACCGCCTGAGCGGCGCCACGGCGCGCAACGGCGGTTTCACCGGCGTCAGGATCCAGAAAGCCTAGCCCCCGCAATCCGAATCGAAGGAGATAGAAAATGTCTAAGTTTGGAATGGTCATAGACCTTCAGCGGTGCGTGGGTTGCGGCGTCTGCGCACTCGCCTGCAAGGCCGAGAACAACACCCGCAACCGTGCCGACGGCCAGAGCCACAATTGGGCCGACTTCGTGCTGAAGACCGAAGGAAGCTTCCCGAACACGGTGCACATGGTGCTGCCGGTGCTGTGCAATCACTGCAGCGAGGCGCCCTGCGTAGAGAACTGCCCCGTCACGCCGAAGGCCATGTTCAAGACCACGGAAGGCGTCACCATGCACGACCAGTCGCTGTGCATAGGCTGCCAGGCGTGCCAGAGTGCGTGTCCGTACAGCAATCTCGAACTCGACGCCAGCAGCCTCAATGGCGAAACCTACAGCGTGATCAGCTTCAACACCAAGGAAAAGGACGCACAGCCCTACTGGAGCGACAAGACGGAAATGATTCCGGGCTGCACCGCATCTGCCGCGGAGACCGTCAGGCGCGCCGGAGCAGCGCTTCCGGCGTTGAACCAGTTCGCGGCCGGCGACGCGCAGACGCTGCGCAAGTCGGGCGTGGTGGAGAAGTGCACCTTGTGTTATCACCGCACCAGCAACGGCCTGCAGCCTGCCTGCGTCGAGGCCTGTCCGTCGCAGGCGCGGATTTTCGGCGACCAGGACGACCAGAATTCCGCGATCGCCAAGGTGCTGAAAGCGGAGTATTCGATGCGCCTGCAGGAAAGCAAAGGCACACGGCCGAACGTGCATTACGTCGGCAAGTACAGCGCCAGGGCCTGATAACGCTGGAGCCGCAGGTGTAATAAACTGGGGCGGGCTGGTTCCGCCCCTTCTTTTTTCAGGATGCTGAATGCCACAATATGACATCGACCGGGGAATCGCCCGCGAAAACCTCTGCCGCCTGCTCGCAGCCTGCTACTACGAGCCGGGCCCGGAGTTCGCCGAAGAAAAGGTATTCGATTCGATGCTGGAGGCGGCGAAGCGCGTGCATCGGCGTCTTGCGCCGTACGCGCAGAACCTCGGCGCCGACTTTTCCGCCGAAGGCCACGACGCTCTGCTGCTCGATTACACCCGATTGTTCCTCGGCCCAAATCATATCGCCGCCAAGCCCTACGGTTCGGTCTGGCTGGAAGGCGGGAACACCGTCATGGGCGAATCGACGATGGCGGTGCAGAGACTTTACGAGGAGGGTGGCTTCGACATGAACGAGGAGTTTCGCGAAGTCCCCGACCATATCGCGGCCGAGCTGGAATTTCTTTACCTGCTCATCTTCCGCGAAAACGAGGCGCAACGCGACGGCCAGGCAGATGCGCTGAAGGCTGTAGCGGAACTGCGCAAGCGCTTCCTCGACCAGCATTTGGCGCGCTGGGTCGGGCCTTTCACGGCGGCGGTCAAGGCCGGCGCCCAATGCGGCTATTATCGCCGGCTCGCCGAGCTGACAAACGAATTCGTCAGCCTGGAAGCGGGCGAGGGCGCGGCGGTCTGATTTTGTGGCATGCTGCACCGGGTGCGCTCAGCGCCCTATCTAAAA
>JAPLRD010000195.1:8276-12087 GCA_026399375.1 Pseudomonadota bacterium | reverse complement strand
TACGCGCCAGCACGTGTCGCCCAAACGCCTGGTCGATCCGGGTCCGGATCCGGCGCAGATCGAAAAAATCCTCGGCGCGGCGGGCGCCGCACCTGATCACGGTCGACTGAACCCGTGGCGCCTGATCCTCATCCCGCCCGAGCGGCGGCATCTTCTGGGCGCGGTCTTTGCCGAGGCGCTCATCGAGCGCGACGGCGAAGCGACCGAAGTGCAGATCGAGGAAGCAAGATCGAAGGCCTTCCGCGGCCCGTTGCTGGTCATGGTGGTCGCGCGCCTCGGCCCCGAACTCGGCGAGACCCATCCGCGTGAGCGCCTCATTTCCGCCGGCTGCGCCGTCCAGAACATGCTGCTGGTCGCGCATGCGCTCGGCTTCGGCGCGGGCCTCGCCAGCGGCAAGGCCTTGTACTCGCCGCAGATGCGGCGGCTTTTCAGCCTGACCGAGCACGAGGAGCCGCTTTGCTTCTTGAGCGCGGGCACGGTGCAGACGAGCAAGTCGTCGCGGCCGCGGCCGCTCACGGCCGGCTATACTTCCACTCTCTAAGTACATGCGCCATCTCTGCCCGCGGCGGCGGATGAATTCAAGGATGCCGTCATTCGTGCCTACAAGCCCGGGCCACGCACCCGGTTTGGCCACTAAGAAAAAGGGTTGACCACCCGAAGGCTGTCGAACATCTGTCCGTGCTGCATGTCTTCGGAATAAAGCGTGCTTGCATGCCCTTCGATGGCCGCCTGCACGATCAGCGCATCCCAGAACGAAAGCTGATTGCTCCGGCTGCGGTGAATGGCGGAGACGATGAGCGCGCTGTCGATCTGCACCAACGGGAGTTCCGCGAAGCTCGACACCGTCTCCGCCGCCACTGCTGCGTCCAGCGGCCGGGCAAGCTTGTGCGTTACCGTCACGTAGAATTCCTGCAGCACCTGGGTGCTGAGCAGGATGTCGCCCGCTTCGGCGTGCCGCTGGAAAAGAGAGCGCGCCTTCCTGCGCTTTTCCGGTGAATCGGCGTCGAACAGATATACGAGGATGTTGGTGTCGAAGAACGATTTCATCGTTGATGCAGTTCGTCACGCGTCCATCTTGACTTGCCGCGTCCCGAGCGGGATGTTCGTGACGCTTCCAGCACCCGCTTTGCCGCATTCGCCTGTGCGGATTGCGTGCCCGCGAACTGGCTCAGGTAGTCGCGCAGCACCGCGTTGACGGACGTGCCCTGTTCCAGCGCCCGCCGGCGCGCGCTTTTCAGGATTTCCGCGGGTACCGTGATCGTCAGATTCGCCATGATTCAGACACCTGGACTCGTGTTACACGGGTTCAGTGTAGCACGGGTTTCAGGCATGCGGTACCGCTCCGGCGCACCCGGCCCGAGCGCCAATAGGGACGGCCTTCTCCGGGCAATATATCGGACTTGCGCCTCCAGCGCGGCGGCGGCCGTTGCGACTGGACAGTTTTGCGGCAGCAGCCTCCACGACGTGCCTGCAACGGGTTCACCCCCGCCCTGATTGACCAGGATCAACACCGTCAACTCACCTTGAGGTAACTTCACAAGGGACATTGAACGGTCCGGGTGAATCGCCCAACGCCGGATGGGTTCGATTCTGTACGGCCGAATCCGGGCGCTATTCCGATTGAACCTCAGGGGAGGAGGTAACAATGGCCGCAAACAACGACACGCCCGAGTCCCCTGCATCGCCCGCAGCCCTCAAGGGCCTGCGCGTGGTCGAGATGGGGCAGCTGATCGCCGGGCCGTTCTGCGCCAAGATGCTCGGAGAGTTCGGCGCGGACGTGATCAAGATCGAACCGCCGGGCGCGGGCGACCCCTTGCGCAACTGGCGCATGATCAAGAACGGGACATCGGTGTGGTGGCAGGTGCAGTCGCGCAACAAGCGCTCGATCGCGCTCGACCTGCGCAGCCCCGAAGGGCAGGAGGTCGCCCGGCGCCTGATCGCCGAAGCCGACGTGCTGGTCGAGAATTTTCGTCCGGGTACGCTGGAGAAGTGGGGCATGGGCTGGGAGGCGTTGAGCAAACTCAATCCCGGCCTGGTGATGCTGCGCATTTCCGGTTACGGCCAGACCGGCCCCTACCGCGACCTGCCCGGGTTCGGCGTGATAGGCGAAGCCATGGGTGGGCTGCGCCACCTCACAGGAGAGCCGGGCAGGGTGCCGGTGCGCGTCGGCGTGTCCATCGGCGACTCGCTCGCCGCTTTGCACGGCACCATAGGCGTGATGATGGCCCTGTATCACCGCAAGGTGAATGGCGGTGCGGGACAGGTGATCGACGTGGCGCTGCACGAGTCGGTGTTCAACGTCATGGAAAGCCTGATCCCCGAGTACAGCGCGTTCGGCGCCGTGCGCGAAGCTGCAGGCGGCGCGCTGCCGGGCATCGCGCCCACCAACGCCTACCCCTGCGCCGACGGGTACGTGCTCGTAGCAGGCAACGGCGACAGCATTTTCAAGCGTCTGATGCAGACCATAGGACGCCCCGATCTGGGCGACGCGCCCGATCTGGCGAGCAACGACGGCCGCGTCGCCCGCGTGGCGGAACTGGACGCCGCGATCGCGGAATGGACGAAGTCGAGGTCGACGGACGAAGTGCTCGCCGCGCTGGCCGCGGCTGCGGTGCCGGCCGGACGGGTCTATACGGCCAAGGACATTCACGAGGACCCGCACTACCGTGCGCGCCAAATGATCCTGCGCCAGGAAACGCGCGACGGCTACGCGCTCGACGTGCCGGGCATCGTGCCCAAGCTCTCGGCCACGCCCGGCAGCGTGCGCTCGTCCGCGCCGCACCTCGGGGACGACACGGACGACGTGATGCGCGAAACGGGTTATTCGGCCGGGGACATCGCCGCACTGCGCAACAAGGGAGCCATAGAATGAACGTCAGCATGAGTGCCACCAGGGTCTGGAACGGCGCGCGCAAGCGCATTTACATGCAGGAAGTCGGTACGCGCGACGGCCTGCAGGTCGAGGCGGCGTTCGTGCCCACCGAAGACAAGATCGCGCTGGTCGACGCATTGTCCGAAGCGGGCATGGCCAAGATCGAGGTCAGCGCCTTCGTTTCACCGCAGGCGATACCGGCCCTGCGCGACGCCGAGCGCGTGCTGCGCGAAATCCGGCGCCAACCCGGCGTGGTGTACACGGCGCTGGTGCCCAACGTGCGCGGCGCCGAGCGCGCGATCGACGCGCGCACCGACGAACTCAACCTGGTGATGTCGGCGAGCGAATCGCACAACCTTTCCAATCTGCGCATGACGCGCGAACAATCGTTCGCGGCATTGTCCGAAGTCGCGGCGCTGGCGCGCGGCGCGGGGGTGCCGGTGAACATCTCGCTCTCCTGTTCTTTCGGCTGTCCGATGGAAGGCGACGTGCCCGAAGCGGTTGCGCTCGGGTGGGTGGAGCGCTTCGTCGCGCTGGGCGCGCGCGGCGTCACGCTGTGCGACACCACCGGCATGGCCCATCCGGGGCTGGTGTCGGCGCTGACGCAGGCGGTGCGCCAGCGCTGGCCGGCGACAGAACTCACGCTGCACTTTCACAATACGCGCGGCATGGGCCTTGCCAACGTGCTGGCGGCGATAGACGCGGGCGCCGACCGCTTCGACGCGTCCCTGGGCGGCCTCGGCGGCTGCCCGTATGCGCCCGGCGCGACCGGCAACGTGTGCAGCGAGGAGATCGTGCATGCGCTGGAACTGATGGGCTACGACACCGGCGTCGATCTGGCGAGGCTGCTTGCGGCGTCCAAGCGCCTGCCGGCGCTGATAGGGCACGATATTCCGAGCCAGATCGTCAAGGCCGGGCGCCGCCTCGACCTGCATCCGG
>JAPLRD010000195.1:0-8237 GCA_026399375.1 Pseudomonadota bacterium | reverse complement strand
CGCTGGCGCGCCAATCGAAGCCGCAGAACTGAATTGGAGATGATTTGATGATTGACCGTCATTCCGAAGCCAAAGGCTGAGGAATCTGCTTTTCTTGATTCAAAAGCAGATTCCTCGCTCCGCTCGGAATGACAAGTTTTGCGTTCTTTATTCTGAAATACGTCCTTATGCAAACCCGAATCAAGGAGAACACGATGCTACCGAATGCTTTTGCCCGTCGCAGCCTGCTGGCCGCGACGATCGCGGTGTTCACGGCCGCGGCCGCTATCAGCGACCACGCCCTGGCGCAGGGAACACCCGCCTATCCGGCCAAGCCGATCACGCTCATCGTGTCCTCGGCCGCGGGCGGCACCACCGATATTTCCGCGCGCCTGCTGGCGCAGCCCCTGGGCGTGGCGCTGGGGCAATCTATCGTGGTGGACAATCGCGCCGGCGCCAACGGCGTGATCGCTGCGGTCGCAGTCAAGCCCGCAGTTGCAGAAGCTGACCTTCGATCCGATGAAGCAGCTGGTGCCGATCACCAACATGGGCACCGGCACGCAGATGATCGCCATCAAGCGCGAATTGCCGGTGAAAACGCTGCCGGAGTTCATCGCCTACGCCAAGGCCAATCCGGGCAAGCTCAACTACGGTTCCTCCGGCAACGGTTCCCTGCAGCACGTCACCGGCGCGATGCTGGAGCAGCAGGCCGGCATCCAGATGACGCACATACCGTACAAGGGCACCGGCCCCACGATCCAGGACATGCTGGGCAACCAGGTCGACCTGACCTTCGGCACGCCGCCGCCGTTCATCCCGCATATCCAGTCGGGAAAGATGCGCGCTCTGGCTGTCACCGGCAAAGCGCGTCTCGCCAGCCTGCCGGACGTTCCCACCACTGCCGAGGCCGGACTGCCCAAACTCGACGCCACCTCGTGGTTCGCGGTATTCGCGCCGGCGAAGACGCCGAAGGCCGTCATCGACAAACTGAGCGGCGAAATTGCGAAAATCATGGCCACGCCCGCATTCAAGCAGAAGGCCACCGAACTCGGGGCGACCGCGGACTACATGAACCCGCAGCAGTTGGGCGACTACAGCACGGCGGAACTGGCGCGCTGGGCGGTTGTGGTGAAGGCGTCGAAGATCGAGGCCGACTGAGTTCGACGACATCGCGCCGCTTCGCTGGCGGCGCTTGCAGTTCCTCGCCCTAAGGTCGTTATGAACAGACGGCGGGTTTGGTCAGCTTTGTTTTTGCGCCTATGGTAATAGCAGAGCCGCCCGATGAGCCCTGCATGATTACCTTCTCTCCGGTGTTGGCATCCGACGTTATCACCACGATAGACGTCGAATCCTGCTTGCTCACATATACGCCCTCGCTCGGAACGCTTTGCGCGCTTATGATCGTCTCCTGGCCTGAGTTGACATTTACATAGATTGCTTCCTTCAGGCTGCTGATCCGGGTGAGCGGAATTTGTTGAACCTGCTCGACTGCACCCGGCAAAGGCGCCGTTGACGGCAGGACATTGGCGCCCCCGGCCGCCGTCGCAGGCAGAGCATTCACATCAATGGCGCTTGCCACCAAATATGTCGTTCCCGAACTGGAACTGGTGTTCTGCGAATTTTGCGGCGCGGCAATGATCGGGACCGCAGTAATGATCGGGTTTGCAGTGGAATTTACCGTGACCTGGACCGGGTTCGACGACGCCGCGATCAACGCTGGCGCGGCTTGCGCTATAACCCCTGCGTTGCTCGTCAGGGCTACCTTGCATGCAATTTTCAGGTTAAGCCAATTTTTTCATGGGAAATAATTCACGAATCAAACAACATATTTCGTCACGGTTGGCCTGTCTGGGACGCGCCAGTCCACCCTCCGCCTTGGCCAAGCCTGATTCAAACTCTTCCGGTCTGGTCGCAGATTCCAGCGCCATACTATTGAACGCGGCACGATACATGATTTGCCTTGGTAAGGTCTATTAGCCGAATGGCTAGGTGGACCACTTGTGGCCAGAAATTGACAAAAAGACAAGGAAATTGACCAAAAGCATGGTAATTGGAAAGATTTGCGTGCTAAAAATCGTCCCGCGTTCAATGGGCAAAGCTGTTCATATTTATGAGTATCCGTTGAATCTGCGCATGCTGAAAGAGGGGATTCAAACTGCCATACATCTTTTTTTCAAAGCCGAAATCGGCAGGCTGCCCTAAGTGCGCCTAACGCAGATGAGCATCATGCCGGTGCATAACTCGTGATCAAGCGCGAAGAACTTGAAGCTGCCCTTGCCAAGGCGGAGGCTGAGCGAGAACATCTCGAAGCGGCTCTCGCACGGGCCGAGGCCGCGCTCGTCAACACGGCTACCGATGCGGCCAAGATTGATGCGAATCGGGCCGAAGCAAGCGCCAACTTGGACAGAGCCCGTGCCGACTGCGTGCGCGCTCGCGCCGCCCTCAGGGAATATGCCCGTTCAAAGCCGACAACGACTTCGCGTGAGCGGGGCTTCATTCAGGTCCGCGAAGTGCCGGATGAGCCTGCACCTGCACCTGTACCTGCACCCGTGACTGTGAAAATCGGTATTGCCGGACCAGCACCCAAACCGGCCGGCAATCTAGCTGCAGGTCCTGACAATAAATCAGAGCGGGATCCAGGGCTGCGAAACCTCATTCGCCGAGCCGATGATGCTTTCGCGAGGTCGCAACTTCTACGGCAGACCGTCGGCTTGCTCGCGCTTGTGATGGCATACCTTCAGTACTACTTTTTTGACGTTCAACTGCAGATCATGAGCCTGCCGTCGGTCGTAACTCTAATTGCGGCCCCAGTAGCCAGCATTTCCTGACGCGAGTGCGCCTGCCCTGTACCGACAACCTGTGCGTGCAGCATTGCGGTCTGCCGCGCAATCAGGCGACAAAAGAGAGCCAGTTTAATGAAACCACCCATCGCCACCGTCATCGCCAGTCTCGGCGTGTTTCTCGGCTCTTTGCTCAGCGACGTGCTGCTCGGCGACGGCATTCATCCGGAGGACATCGGTCAGGCGGCGATGGTCGCCTTGATCGCGGCGGCGATTCAGTGGTGGCTCGCATCGCGCAAGCATAGTCGGAATTGAAGCAAGGGAAACGCTGCTTGTAGTACTGCAGGTGTGGACAGGGGGAATTGTTGAGTCATGAAACAGATCGGGAAATTCCAGCTTCTAAAAGTGCTCGGCAAGGGCGCGTCGGCCACCGTCTATCTCGCTCTCGACACGTTCTCCGGCAGGGAGGTGGCACTGAAAGTGCTGGAGCCCGAGGTCGTGCAAAGCCCCGATTTTGACCGATCCATGACCATGCAGTTCATGACGGAGGCTTCCCTCGCCGGCAAGCTGTCGCACCCGCATATTGCGTCGATTTTCGAGGCATCAGTAAGCGAGGATTCCGGCTACATAGCGCTTGAGTACGTCCCCGGGGGTGACCTGCTCCAATTTACCAAGCCCGGGCAATTGCTCTCGGTCGAAGACGCGATTCAGGTCGCCTTCAAGTGCTGCGGCGCACTCGATTACGCCTTCCGACAGGGCATTGTGCACCGCGATATCAAACCGGCGAATATCATGGTTGTAAGCGGTACCAACATCAAGGTGGCGGACTTCGGCGCTGCATACCTTCGGTCAGAAAAAGGTGGGCGCGGCGACGTCATCGGCTCGCCTTTGTACATGTCACCGGAGCAGGCAACCGGCAAACCGCTCGACTATCGCAGCGACATGTTCACCCTTGGAGTGGTGCTTTTTCAGTTGTTCACCGGACAGCGGCCTTTCGCGGCGTCCACGTTGGAGGGGCTCTTCGCAAAGATTTGCGGCGAGATGCCGGCGGCACCGAGCTTGTTTCGACCTGAACTCAGCAAAGAGATTGACGGGATTCTTCTGCAGATGATGGCGAAGAACCCGGAGGAGCGCTATTCATCCTGGGCAGATTTGGCGCTCGACATCGCGAAGGTCGGCCACCTCAGCGTCTACCAGAGCGCGATTCCGGACAGCGAGAGGTTCTTCGCTCTTAAGCAGGTGCGATTGCTGAGCGAGCTTGACGATGCAAATTTGTGGGAACTCGTCCGATCCGGCAAGTGGTCGCGGGTTCCTCCGCGTGCGATCCTCGTGCGGGAGGGTGAGCACGGGGAAAGCCTTTTCTTTCTCGGTAGCGGGCATGCCAAGGTAACGAGACAAGGCCGGCTGCTCAATGTGCTCGACACGGGCGAGTGCGTAGGCGAACTGGCTTACATCAAGGGGGGCGGCATCCTACGGCAGGCTACGGTGGAGACGATGTCCGACGTCCTGCTCGTGGAGTTCGAGCGGGAAGCGCTGGACAAAGTCAGCCTAAAGTGTCGCTATCAGCTGTCCCTCGCATTGATGCATACGCTGGCCGACCGGCTCGCGCTCGCCGATGAGCGCCTTGTCGGGGCAGGTTGAGCAATACCATCGCAAACGCAGCAAATGCGAAAGACAAGCCAGAGATATCCATGATCAAGATCCGGCGCAGGGGCGATACGGATCCGTGTGATCGATATTGCTTACTATGAAGAAGATTGCTCAACAAATGAATGCAGCAATAAGGACTAGCCGACAAGATCGCAGGGTATTTCCGACCGACGCCGTCGCCCTTAACGAGGGGGTGATCCTGGTCACCATCGATGCCGGAGAAATATCCCATCTGGCGGAACAGAGTCCGCAGCTATCAAAGAATCTGAAAGGTGAAGTTACCCGTTTCAGCGAAGCGTTCATAAACAAAATCGAGATCATCAGTGCCGGTTCCATCCAGCATCGTCTTGCGACGCTGCTGCTGCAGCTGGTCGACCGCTATGGAGTCGATGACCAAGGCGAGCAAGCACGATTACCCGTATTCCTGACGCTCATACAAATCGGCGAAATTATCGACGCCCGAATTGAGACAGTGGCGCGCTGCCTGGGCCATTGGAAACGCGCCGGGTGGTCAATGATCGATCACCGCGGCTGGCATTTTGGCAATGTCGACAAATTACGCGAACTATTACGCGATTAGAACGGCGGATTGCGTAAATGTCCGTTTCCTGCAAGATACCGGAGCGAATAAGCCGATCATCGGATTCCCGTGGTCGGCCGGTTGTTCGCCTTGACGCGCACCGCCCGCTGAAATTCCGGCAAGCGCCGGCTTCTCACAGGCGCGAACCCACCTTGCCGACCTGAAGGGGCGCTCGGCAACGCGCTACCAGAACGTCTGGTTTCGTCAACTACGGACACTTGGGCGTCCCTCTTGTCCGCCGCATTCAATCGCGTGGATGGACCGCCGCGAAACCCGCAAAGACCATAGGAGCAACACGGTTGATATGGATGCTTCGCCGACATACCCTGAACATTCTGGACCCGCCCGGGGACTGACCAACAAAGGAGAAGTAGATGACGTACAGGAAAAAAGTTGTAGCGGCCTCAGTGCTTGCTATCGCATCCATCGCAACGGCAAGTGGCCAGGCACCGCTCACCGAGAAAAATGTCTCGATGAAAATGTCCCAGGCGATTATTGACGGCACGATTGAGCAATGCGCCAAGGACGGATACAAGGTTTCAGTGGTCATCGTTGATTACGCCGGTCAGGTGCATGCGTCACTTCGCGGCGACGGGACCAATCCGCACACCATGGAATTCGCGCGCAAGAAGGCTTACACGGCCCGCACGCGCGGCCAGACGTCCCTCGAATTCATGAAGCTGACCGACAATCCTGCAAGCGCGTACCTGCGTCAGATACCAGATGTCGTCGCAGTTGGTGGCGGCGTCCCAATCAAGATCGGCAACGTTACGATCGGCGCGGTCGGCGTCTCAGGTGCCCCAGGTGGCGAGAAGGACGAGGTCTGTGCCAATGCCGGCATCGCCAGAGTGGCCGACCAACTGAAATAGAAAAAACAAGCAACACCGCCATTTCACCGATGGCGGGTCAACTGTAGCGACAAATCAATGCGGGTGATTGCGCGCAGGTCACTTGCGCTTTCGACCCTGAGCCCAGCTTCGCGCTCCCCGAAAGGTGGCGTAACGGCATGCGCTAGATATCGTCGGCATCCACCATCCACAGTCCGGAATCGTTGCTGATGCGATCTTTGCTGTGATAAATGCGAGCGCGGGTGATGGTCTTGGGGTTTATGTAGATCGTCCCATTGGGATGGAATGTCGCACATATGGCACGGGCGCCAAAAACTTCTTGCACGATATTGGATCTGCTCACGCGGCCGACTATATGAAGAAAAACCGCCTCTCCGCTCGTGAGTGACAGTTCTACCAAGGCTTCAAGAGGATCCCCTTTCTTGCCTTTCCTGAATTTCATCCATAGCGGCCAGCGCTTGGCGAGAAGAGATTCATATTGCTCGCGGCCAGGGAGCCTGATTACTTGATCGACATCCTGAGGAAGAGCCTTCCTGGTAGGCAGCGTGGTGTCGACTTCAATCCAGCATATTTCGTTCGGATTGAGAACATTGACCGGGTTATGAACACCAATGGCAATTGGGCCTGAGCAGAACACGAGTTCCGGATCAAGGCGCTTTACAAGCACCCCGATTCGATCGCCGTCATCTTGGCTGTAGTGGCCGGTCTTGCCGTCGGAACGATGAATTCGAAGTCGCATTGCCCTGGAAAGCCATGGTGTTTATAGGCAGATAATATCAGCAGAAGCCGTAATGATAGTCGGATACCACCGGCAAAGCCCGTGGTATCCGACTGGTGGAATTCTTGGCATATTTTGCTTGCCAGTCCTGAATGCGCATACAATTGTCGCGACTGGAGGGCGCGACGACGCTCGGGAGATGTGTTGGCGGAAGCAAAGTTGGAGGAGGATGCGATGGGCACAGACATTTCCAATTCCGAAGTGGTTACGCGTTCGCCCCGCAGTTACTGCTGGACGCCCACGATGAATCTGGAGCCGGGGATGGTGATCGCCCGGCCGGTCTTCGGCGGGCCTGGCATACAGGTGACGATTCATCTGGCAGTCGGCAGCGTCCTCACCGCGAATACCATCGAGCAACTCGTCAACAAGGGCGTGGAATGCATCGCCGTGGTCCAGGACGCCCGGCCGGACGAGGCGGCCTATGCAGATATCGTCAGCGGGTATGAAGCACGGCTGCACGAAATTTTCGGACCCGAACCGGACGAGAATTGTCGCCCTCTGCTTGAGGCATTGCTCGCGGACGGCCCCTGCCAATGCTGACCGCGCAAAATCTCCCGGCCGAGGTCGCAAGACTGGCCAAAATCCTGCCGCCTTTTCCGCGCGTGGTCATGCAATTGCTCGAGATGCTTCGCGCTGAAGGTTTGTCCCTGGACGCGCTGACCCGGCTGGCTCGCAACGATCCCGTCATTTCATCGGGCATCCTTGCGACCGCCAACCGGCTGCGTCGGATCAATGCGCTGCCGGACATCCATGATCCGTTTGTGGCCGCATCCCTGATCGGCCTCAATCAGTTGCGGCGCATCGTGGTCGCCGCCGCGATGAACAAATTCGCCAAGGAGGAAAAGGGGGCTGAATTCTTGTACGACCATTCGCACGCAGTCGCCGTCGTCGCCCACGAACTCGCCCTTCTTTGCGGCGTATCGCCGGAAAAGGCCTACGTTGCAGCAATACTGCACGACTTCGGGCAGCTCTGCTTTCACATCATGGACCCGGTCGCATTCCAGGAGGTGTACAAAATGTCGGCCGTCGACGGTCGGCTGATCGAGCGCGAGGCGCAAACCTTTGGCGTGGATCACGCGCAGATTGGCGCCGAACTGGCTCTGCACTGGGAGCTTCCGGAGGATTTTGTTTCCGCCATTCGAACGCATCACGACGCTTGCGTCGTCACGAGCAAGCTTCAGGCGGTGATCAATGTCGCGGAGAGCGTGGCACGAGCGCTGGACATTCCGCCGTCTCCAAAAAACCGGCTGACGCAGCTCAATGCACCGGCCGTGGCAGCATTGGGAATCATCTGGAACAGCCCGGAGATGCTCGATTTCTTCGGCCGCTGCAGGGCGATATTCCGTCAAACTTACCTGGGATGATGCGGTTGTCATCGTGAATGTGACTATCAACGCTTACCCGACACTCCTCTCCGAACTCGACCTGGGTTTCACCACTCTTCGCAACCGGGTCCTCATGGGCTCGATGCACACCGGGCTGGAGCGCCTGCCCGGCGGCTTTGATCGTCTGGCCGCTTTCTATGCCGAGCGGGCCCGGGGCGGCGTCGCGCTCATCGTCACCGGCGGGTTCGTGACAAGACCGGAAGATCCATCCAAGTACACCGCGGAGGTTCTCGACAG
>JAPLRD010000422.1 GCA_026399375.1 Pseudomonadota bacterium | reverse complement strand
TATTCAGGGCATGTAAAAGCCGCCATTGATGTCTATGAGCGCGCCATTGACAAATCCCGCCTCCTCGGACGCGAGATACAGGATGGCGGCTGCCACTTCGTCGGCGGTCCCCAGTCTGCGCACGGGAATCTGCTCGGCGTAACGGCGGTTCACTTCCTCGCCTGCCTGCATCGCCATTTCGGTGAGAATGCGTCCCGGAGCCACCGCGTTCGCCGTGATGCCCACGGGCCCCATTTCCGCAGCGATGGCGCGCGTAAGTCCGAGCACACCGGCCTTCGAGGCCATGTAGCTTCCTCCCGCGACCAGCGATTTCGCGCGGCCCGCCAGCGACGATACGTTGACGATGCGCCCCCATTGCATGCGCTGCATTCCGGGAAGAAACGCCTGGGACATACGCAGCACCGACGTAAGGTTGACTGCGACCACCTTTTCCCACTCGGCATCGTTGATTTCGAGGATGCCAGAGGAAGACCCATCCGGCTTTTTGGGAGAGATGCCGGCATTGTTCACCAAGACCGAGACCGCTCCCCACTCATCGTCGATACGAACTCGCAGCGATTCGCTCCCTGCGCTATCGGTGACGTCCAGCGTCTCGCCGCGAACCGATCCGCCAAGCGCGCCATACACACTTGCATCGACTGGCACGCGATCGGTCGCGACGACGCGATAATTCTTCTTGAGCAATCCCCGCACGCAGGCCAGGCCTATGCCTCGCGCGGCGCCGGTCACCAGCGCGATCCTGCTCGGATCTGCCCTCATGATTGCTGCGGTGAAAACAAGGTGATCGGCGGATATGCGTTTTCATCGATGATCACGTCGATCAGCGTGGTCGTCTCACTAGCCCTGGCCACCGCAAGCGCGGTGGCGATGTCAGCCGCCTTCTCGACACGGATGCCTTCGCAGCCGACTGAGCGTGCGATCCCAGCGTGGTCGACAGCGCCAAATTCGACCGCCGAGGTGTGAGCGCCGAACTTTACGTTCTCTGCGTGCTTCTGGTAGCCGAGAATGCCGTTATTGAGCACGATGAGCGTGACTTTGATCCCCATGCGCCGCGCCGTCTCGAGTTCCGACCAGACGTGACCGAAGCCGCCGTCGCCGACCACGCAATAGACATTTGCCTGCGGCCTGGCAACCTTGACCCCAAGCGCCATCGGAAAGCCCCAGCCCAGCCCAGCCAGCCCGCGCGGCGTGATGAAGCGCTGGCCCGGCTTGCGCGCCGTGAGGTAGTTGACCACCCAGATGGACGAGTAGCTCGCGTCTGCAACGACGATATCGTCCTCCCCCAAGACCTTTTCCAGTTCGGCCATGATGCGTTCCGGACGAATCGGAGAACTTTCCGACTTGCTAACCGGAGACGACTCCGCTTCGTACTTGGCTTTTGCCGCGCGTATCTCTTGTTCGATCAGAGGCCGCGCCGCTTTGCGCGCTGAAAGATCGCGCCGCTTCAACGCATCGGTGAGTGCGAGCAGGGTTTCGCGCGCGTCGCCGGCGAGGCGCACCGCCTCGTAATTGCGGCCGATCTCGGCGCCATCGACGTCGATGTGAATATAGGTCGCACCTGGCGGATACAAGCGATAGGAGTCGGTGCCGTTCTGGTTGGTGCGATTGCCGACCAGCAGAATCACATCGGCTTTGGTAACCAGTTCGCGCATATAGCGCGTCGCGCTGTTCATGCCCATGAAGTAGCCCACTACGCCTACCGAAAGCGGATGCGTGTCGGCGACCGAGCCTTTGCCCATGACGGTGGTGGCCACGGGAATATGCGCTG
>JAPLRD010000244.1 GCA_026399375.1 Pseudomonadota bacterium | reverse complement strand
TTGTGCGAGCGCCCCAAGATTTGGGTGAACCTAATGCGGATGGGAAGGCGACCGCCGTAGCCTCGATGTTCGAGGCGACTCAAGACCGGATGCTGCCGAAGTCGAATAACAAGGGCGTGACTCACAAGGTCTCGCCCTTTGCATTCGGAGTCCGTGGCAAAATCTCAAACATGACCAAGTCCCAACTTATTGCAAAACTCGCCACACGCTATCCCCAGCTCCTCGCAAAGGATGTCGAGGTTGCAGTCAACGTGATCTTCGAAGCTCTCACCACGAGCATGGTAGAAGGCGGACGTACCGAGATTCGTGGCTTCGGCAGCTTCGGCCTGAATTATCGGCCACCTCGAACAGGGCGAAATCCTAAGACTGGGGAGAAGGTGTCAGTCCCCGAGAAATTCGTTCCTCACTTCAAACCCGGACGGGAACTGCGCACGAGGGTCAATCCGACCTAGTACGAGGTCGCCGACAACCTCCGCTACGTAGAGCCCTGGAACATGGATCTTGGTTTCCTCGAGCCTAGGCAGCGACTATTTTGGGCGACTAGGAACCGCGTACTGGGTGACCGGTTCCGGAGCTAATCCGCCTCTGGAACCACGTGGCCGTAGAAATTCAGGATCGTCGATCTGAGCGTCAGCTCTCGAAAATGGCCAGCGCGTACTGACGACCCACAAGCGACGCTGGCTGCCAAGTTCGTCGAGCGGCCGGTTGCGCCAGCAGCAGCCATTCACGCTCGGTCGCCTCCGCCACCTAAAATGAAGTGGTTCCGCCCGACTTCTCCTCCCTAGTTTCCACCTTCGCGTAACGCCCAATCGCATCGCGGAGTTCGTCCGCCGCGCTCGGTTCAAATATGAGTTCGCTCACTCCGTTTGCAGGCGCTTTGACGCGAAGATCCTCGGTGATGCAGTCCGAATCCGTGGCGATGGGTAGATCGGCGCGGATCCCCAGAAGAGCGCTTACTACAACCAGATCGAATCGATCGGAGTTCGCTCGCGCTGAACGGCGCCGACAGATCTTCGGCTTTCGGCCAATATTGACATCCTACGTTGCAATCGATTCATGGAATCGAAGGACGGAGGTGATGCTTGGCTTCGGAAGCAAGCTACCGATTACCGCGCGTCCCACCGTGTTGGCAGGCGCCGTTTCGAGGAATGCCGCGACCTGCATCGCTTCGGCGATGCGCTCAATTGTGTCGGCCTGATTGAGGAACAATATTCTTTGCGCATCGTCCGGGCAGCCGCGTGCGAGACCGTGGGGATGGATGCGTTGCACGCGAGTGATTCGGCAGTCACAGACGCGCCGAGTGCGAGCCCGCTCAATTGGGACCAGATGTCTGCCCGAAACAGATTGTCCTCGCGCAGTGGCAGTCCCAGCCCGTTTATGCCGGCGACGATAATGAGCGCGTGTGTCGACGCGGGAATGACCGGCTCATGTGCAGCGGGTGCTTTAAGCGGCTTGCGCGCCGAACCGTCCGCCTCGACCAGAATTCTGTCGAAACGTCCACTCTGGGCCAGTTCATCGACGAGTCCCGGCGTGAAACCGATCAGCCTGCGCCCATCGACGCTCACGGCTGAATAGGCGATGAGCGCGCCTGCGCGTTGCGGTCCCCTTTCCGGAAGCAGTCTGCGGGCGGTTCTCAGCACTCGTTCCATGCTAGCAGCATTGAAGGATGACCATCCATCCGCTTCGTCTCGTGCAATCTTGGTCGTAGTGGTGACGAGCACACGCGCGCCCGCAGCGATAAATTCCCGAGCGAGAGCGAACATCAGTGTGGTCTTGCCACCCGCCCCGCAGAGCGATATCAGACGCGATTGCTCGAGGCCGAACGCTCGGATCAGCATTGTTCCGCTGCTGCGGAAGGTTGATTGCAATAGCGCATGACACCCTCGAGCACCGCACCTGCGATCGCCCGCGCTTTGTCAGAAATGGTATCGCAATGCTCCCGTTTTCCTCGTGGATCGATGTCACCTAGCTTCAGGCCGATGGTGACAGCAGTTCCCGAGCGGATCATGCCGCGCAACATGCCATCCAAACGGGCGGGGACCGGGTGACCAGCGACCTGTCCGATGACATCGTTCCTGCGGACCAAATCGCCAATGGCGCATTGCGCTTGGAACCTTCCAGTGGCCGGGGCGCGCAGCACGCGATCATCGGTGTGGCCGGCGATTTCACCCGGGATGCCCGTGTTCGGCGCGGCACTGCCGACGGTGATGATGCGGCCTAGGTCGTGTCCGCGATTGGTCTCGATCACTAGATGGCAGTCGGTGCCTGCGGTGAAACCTGGCCCGAGCGCGATCACCAGCGGAGCCTCGTCCTTTCCCGTGCCCAGATTGCGCTTTGCCAGGATCGCGTCGATTACGATATCGGGCGCGATACCACCGATTCGTCCGCGGTCCGTAACGCGCACGACGGCTATGGACTGGCCCTTCCATGCGGCCTCGATTCCCTTCCAGTCACGCGCCGCGATGGCGCCTACCCCTTCCACCACTGCTTCGCCCGACTCCAGCGCGGTGCAGAACGAAACCTGCCGGCGCACGCACAGCGGCTGGTCGAGGTCCAGCATGCAGATGCGCCGCATGTTGGCCATGTACAGGCGCCAGGCGACGGCGCTCGCCATCTCCCCCGCGCCCTTTACCAGGATAAAGGGCGAGACTGGAATTCCAGTTCCCGCCGTCATTAAACTCAGTCTATGCCTCGCGGATCAGCCGCTTCGCCTTGCCTTCGACCCGGGGCAGGCTTCCTATTTCGCATATTTCCACCTCGGGTGTCACGGTGATGCGGTACTTGACGGCTTCTATCAGGAAGTCGCGCGCTTTCCCGAGTTGCGCTTCGGTCAGGAGCTCGTTTGCCGGTTCGACGCGGATTCTCAGGTGCTTGCCGCTTCCCAGCGCCGGCGCGACCAATTGGTATTCCTGCGAGAACTCGTTTACTTCGTGCAGCAGGTGCTGGATCTGCCCGGGAAAAATATTGACGCCTGCAAAGTGAAACATGTCGTCCGAACGGCCGAGAATTCCGCCTGCGAGCCGCACATTGGTGCGCCCGCAGGCACAGGTGCTGCGGTTGAAGCGCACTAGGTCACGCGTTCGATAACGGATAAGCGGCATACTCTCGCAGCGAAGGTTGGTGAGCACGAGTTCGCCGATCTCGCCGTCTGGCAGGGGGGCGAGCGTTTCCGGATCGAGCACCTCGGCCAGGAACATGCTCTCCACGACGTGCGTGCCTTCGTGCCTAATGCACTCGTAGCCGAAATTGCTGATTTCTTGACAGAATGTTCGCGCCGGGTTCGCCGGCAGCCACCATCTTGCGTATGGCCGAGCCGGGCAGATCGACGCCGTTCTTGCGCGCCGTTTCGGCAAGATAGAGCAGATAGGAGGGCGTGCCACAGATCGCGGTCGTGCCCCAGTCGAGCATGGCACGCAGGCGGTCTTTGGAAGAGAGGCCACCGCCGGGGATGATCATGAGGCCGGCCTTTTCCATCGCCGTCTGGAAGCCCCACCATGCAATGTAAAGGCCATAGTTGAAGGGCACGAACAGAACGTCGTCCTCGGTCAGGCCGTAGCCACAGCGAAAATGCATGAACTGTTCGTAGAAGGTCTCGTACCAGTCCTTGCGGCTCAGCATGATGCGCACCGGCCGGCCGGTGGTGCCCGATGTCTGGAACACTCGCACCGCCTCCTTCGGCGTGATGCAGCCGAAATCGCCCCATGGCGGATGATTCGCCTGAGAGAGGCGCAGTTCTTCCTTGTCGGTAAAAGGGATCCGGCGCACGTCCTCCATGGTGCGGATCTCGTCCGGGCGTATGCCCGCGTCGTCCAGCTTGCGCCTGTAGAACGGGCTGCGCTCATGCACATGCGCGAGCTGCCGACGCAGGATCTGCAACTGCTGCTCCTCGAGGTCCACGCGCGGCATGCATTCCTGCCGCTGGTCCCAGTAGAGGACGCCTTCGGTCTTCATGCGCGAACCTTATCGCCCGGTTTCGCGTTCTTCTGCGCGTATTCGAGGGCTCTCAGGCCGGCGAGGATCTTCTCCGCAGAGAACGGTGTCGAATACAGTCTCACGCCAGTGGCGTCGTAGACGGCGTTGCCCATTGCCGCGAGTATGCCGGAGATCAGCCCCTCGCCGACTTCTTTGGTGCGGTAAGACTGGCCGACGCGGTACTGCTCCGTGATGACGTCCGCATCCTCGGAGATGGCCATATTGTGGATGGTCGGCATGCGGTAATCGAGCCAGTTCGGGTTCAGCGTGTAGCCGTCCTTGGTCAGCACTTCCTCCATGAAAGCGTGACCGAGCGCCATCGATATCTGGCCGTCGATCTGCCCCTTCACCAGTGCCGGGTTGATGGGAAACCCGCAGTCGTGCACCGTGAGCGCCTTCACCAGCCTCGCCTCGCCGGTCTCGATATCCACCTCGACTTCGGCCACCTGCGCGCTGAAAGCGTAATTCTCCGTCCAGCGGCCTTTGGTGGTTGCGAGGCTGGGGTGCGTGGGTTCGTCGCGCATGGTGCGCCAGAAGCCCTCACCGATGATGGTGTCGCCGCGATGCGTGGCAATACTGGCAGCGATGATCTCGCGGTAGGTCATTTTCACTTCAGGATTGAGCCGGTGATAAACCACTTTGTCCCGGCACAGCAGGTGCTCCACCGGCACGTCCATCTTCTCGGCGGCCACCTGCAGCAGTTTCTCTCGCGCGTTGCCCGCGGCCTGGCGCGCGGCGTTGCCGGTGACGTAGGTGTTGCCGCTGATCCAGGCGCCGATGTCTTGCGGCGTGACGTCGGTGTCCGCGGAAATAATCTTGATGTCGTCCATTCCGATGGATAGCTCCTCGGCGACGATCTGCGAAATAACGGTCTCCGAGCCCTGCCCGATGTCGATCGCGCCGGTGAGCACGATCGCCGAGCCGTCGTCGTTCATCTTCACGATTACACCCGAACCGTTGGGATAGATCAGCGTGCCGCCCATGTAGGCGGAGGCGCCGATGCCGATGCCCCTGCGGATGCTGCCTTTCACGGGTGAATTGAGATTGCGGCCGACCTTGGCGAGGAAATCGGATTTCTCCGCCGCCAGTTCGACGCAGGCGGCAAGGCCGCCGCGGTGCGTGTTGTCGCCGTTAGGCAATTCTTCGCCGGGCTCGCGCGCGTTGCGCATGCGTATGGTGATCGGATCGATGCCGAGCGCCTCCGCGATCATGTCCATCTGCGATTCGATCGCAAAGCGGACCTTGGGAGCGCCGTGGCCGCGCTGCGGCGCGCGCACCGTGTGGTTAGTGTAGACCGATAATCCCTCGTACTTTAGGTTCGGGATGCGGTAGGGAATCATGGTGAAGCCCCAGGCGAGGAAGATCACCACCACGCCGCTGCCGCGAAACGCGCCCGCGTTGTTGATCGCGCGAATGCGCTGGGCGACGATGGTGCCGTCCTTTTTTACGCCGGTCTTGATTTCCAAGATCAGCGGCTGGGCGTGGCGGAAGGCGGAGAAGATCTCTTCGCGGCTGGCGGTGATCTGCACCGGCCGGCCGGTGATCATGGAAAGCCTGGAGGCGCAGTATTCGTGCGAATACAGGTCGATCTTACCGCCGAAGGTGCCGCCGACGTAGGTCTTGTGGATACGCACCGAGGAGAACGGCAGGTCGAGCACCTTGGCCAGCTTGGCGCGTTTGACGAACACGCCCATCGAGGACGTCCACACGTTCAGCTTGTCGCTCTCCCAGTGCGCAAGCGTGGCATGGGGCTCGAGGTAGCCGTGTGTACGCAGCTGGCATTCGAAGCGATCCTCGCGCACGTAGTCCGATTCTGCGAAACCCTGCTCCACGTCGCCCCATTGAGTTTCGGTGCTACCGCCGATGTTGGAATGCTTGCCCGGAGCCTTGGGATGGCTCGGATGGATCTGCGGCGCATCCGGCTTCATCGCGTCCTCCGGTTCGAACACCGCCGGGAGGATCTCCCATTCGATGTCGATCAGCCCGAGCGCCTTCTGTGCGGTAATCTGATCGACGGCGGCGACCGCGGCGATCTCCTCGCCCACGTGCACCACTTTGCCCCGCGCCAGCACTTCCTGATCGGGCGGATAGCGCGGCGTCTCGACGAATCCGTGCTTGATCCCCTTGGTGTCCTCCACCGTGATCACCGCCTTCACACCGGGCAGCGCCTTGGCGCGGGATGTGTCGATGCGCACGATGCGCGCATGCGCGTGCGGGCTGCGCAGGACGCGGCCGATCAGGGTGTTGGGAAGTTTGACGTCCTGCGTATAGACAGCCTTGCCGGTGACTTTGTCAGGCCCGTCTTTACGCTTGAAGCTCTTGCCGACGTATTTGAGTTCACTCATTCAGACACTCCTTGACACTCCATGCCCCATAGTTGAGTTCGGCGGGCCGGTGGCCGGGATCGCTTATTTCATCACCGGCTTGACGCCATCCTGCCCGGATACCTGAAGCACGGCATCGACGATGGCGTTGTATCCGGTGCAGCGGCACAGGTTGCCTTCGAGCGCCTTGTTGATCTCCTGCCGGTTAGGCTTGGGATTGCGTCGCAGCAACGCGGTGGCCGACATCAGCATGCCCGGCGTGCAAAAACCGCACTGTACCGCTCCCTGATCTAGGAACGCTTCCTGGATGTCGCTCAGTTTCTCGCCCTCTGCCAGGCCTTCCACTGTCTCGATCTGCTTGCCATCGCATTCCACCGCCAGTGTAATGCAGCCGAGCACCGGCCGGCCCTCGACCAGCACGGTGCAGGCGCCGCAGGTTCCAGACTCGCAACTTGCCGTGCTGCCGGTAAGCCCGATCGAGTCACGGATTACCTCGATCAGCATATTGCGCGGCCTGACCGCCACTTCGCGCCATTCGCCGTTGACGCAGAGAGAGATCAGCCGTGTCCCGGACTTTGGCCTCGCCGCGGCGTCCGAAGTTGCATTTGCCATCGTTTCGATTCCTTTCAGTCCTGGTGCTCGGCGCCGCGAGCGCGCTCGAGCGCCTGCATCAGGGTCCGCCGCAGATATACTCTGATGTTGTCCATCAGATGGCGCTTTGTGAAACCGTGGTGCGGCAGCGGGCCGATCTCCTTCGCTGCCTCGGCCGCCACGTGCGCCAGAAGTTTCTCGTCGAGCACGGCCCCCTTTAGTGCGCGCTCGGCTGCTGTGGGCCGCACCGGCCCTTCGCGCACTGCACCGATGACAATGCGCGCGTCGGCGCAGGTCTTTGCGTCTTCCTTTAAGCACAACGCGACTGCGATAACTGCCATGCCGAATTCCAACCCACCGCGCACCGTCGACTTGTGAAAACCCCATGCAAATCCGCGCGGCGTCGGAGGGATCAATATCGCGCGCAGCAACTCCGCCTGGCCAAGATTGAGCTGTTTGATGCCGTCGCCCGAGAACAGATCCTCGGCGTGGATGCGGCGGCTTCCCGTTTCGCCAATGATTTCGACCTGAGCATCGAGCGCGATCAGGGCGGGCGCAACGTCGGACATGTAGACCGACCAGCAGACGTTGCGTTTGTTAGTTGGAAATGGATAGCAGCAGTCGCCGCCGCGTTTGAAGCAGGGCGAGACAAATTGGTAGTCGTGCTTCTGGTCCAATTGCATGCAGCGCGTTTCCTGGCACAGATTGCCCCCTAGCGTGCCCATCTGCCGAATCTGGTTGCCGCCGACGACGTGAATGCTCTGCGTGAGCATCGGTACCTTTTCCCTCAGCAGGTCCGAGCCCTCCAGACTGGCGAGGCGCGACAGCGCATCGATGCGGATAGAGCCGTCTGCGAGCATCTGCGGCTCGCTAGCCGCGATCGCCCCCAAGCTGACCAGCAGGCTTGGCTTGATATTTTCCATGCGCATGCTGGGCAGGAGGTCAGTGCCGCCCGCCAGTGCGCGGGCAGTTCCCGGCTGGCGCGCTAGCAGTGCCACGGCGCCCTCCAGCGTTTCTGCCCGCTCGTAATCGAAATCAAAAAGGATCATGCTCGGTTCTCCGTCCAAGCAGGATGCCTAGCGCATCCGGCTGCCACTGTTCCCTTGAAAGCCTGTGGAGGCTTCTTCCTGGCGCCGTCCCGGGCCGCGCCGCCTCATCCACATTCCGAGGCGCTTACATACATATAGTTTGCAGATAAAACCATATCCGCTACAGGGACTATATGCTGCAGTACCATCGGTGTCAACGGCCAACCGCGCCCGCTATGTGGCATTCGCTCCGCGGTAGGTGCTCAGTGGCCGAACGTGCGCGAAATCCGGTTCAGCAGGTCTAGCAATTTCGTGCGCTCGCCCGGCTTGAGCGCCGCGTCCATTGCCCGTTCCTGGCGTTCAATGCGCCGGGTCACGGACCGAAGCAAGGCGCGCCCTCCGCCTGTGAGCTCCAACGCGTAGTAGCGGCGGTCCTCCGCGCTACGCGTGCTGGCGATCAATCCGCGCTTAGCCAGTCCCTTGATCGACAGGGAAAGCGTCGCCTTGTCGATCTGATAGATGCGGGTGAGCGTGATTGAGTTAATGCCAGGGTTGGCTTTGACCATGGTCAGCAGACTGAACTCGCCGGGCGTTGCCCCGGTTTCACGGAGCGTACGCGCGAGATCGCGAAAAACGGCCGCTTGTGCTTGGCGCAGTTGGTAGCCGATGTAACCGGGCAGCCTGCCGAAATCGACCGTGGCCAGTTCTTGTA